>VGSW01000013.1 GCA_016874915.1 Deltaproteobacteria bacterium | reverse complement strand
CAGTAACTCTCGGTTTGAAATTCCTCCTGAAAGACCAGGAGATTCATGTCCTCGTAAACCGGCTTGTTTAAAAGCTTTGGCATTCAACATAGTTACATTATTTCCTGAGCAGAGTCAATAGGCCATTATTCCCTTGCAAAAAACAAATGCAACCGAGGCTGACTCCGGGGGGCTTGGCGTTGAATTCGCCGGAGATTGGCGTCAGGCTTCATTCCCATAAAATCTCGGGAAAACCCTCAGGGCCCGCGCCCCAAAGTCCGGCGGGCGAGCAGTTTGACCCAGGCCCCCGCTTCGCGCAGCGTGAGGCGGGTGAGCCAGAGATAGCGACGGGCCCGCCAGTATTGCCCCAACAGCCCCCGGGCGGGCAGGGGGTGCAGCTCCAGGCGGTGACGGCGGAAGTGCCGCCGGAAGAGATAACAGGCCCGGGGCAGGTGCATGGTGTCGGAGACCAGGCCTACCCGGATGAAGTCCCTGGCCTGCACCAGGGCCAGGGTGTTTTGAGCCGTGGCCGCGGTGGTGTGGCTCTCCTCCTCCAACAGGAGGCGGGCCGTTAGACGCTCCACGAATTCCGGCCCCCAATGCTCTTCGGCGTGGGCCAGGGCAAAGGCCGCCATGGAGCGGGCCTCGGTGACGCCGGTGCCGTGGGTCGGGGCGCCGCACAGCAGCAGATAGGGTTCGCCTTCCAGGCCCCGCCAGACCTCCAGGGCATGGAGCAGGCGCACCCGGGCCACCCGCCCCGGCTCCCCCCGGGCGTTGAGCCTGGCCCCCAAGACGATGAGACAGTCCATGGGAGTCGGTGCAAAGTCCTGTGCAAGTGTCGGGTGCAAGCTAGCAGGTTTCAGGTTTCAGGTTGAAGGATGAGTATTGCCGATTTGAAATGGTTTTTCATGAGCCTCCTGCAAAATTCTCCCTTTGTCCTGGGAAAGGGCGGCGGTTTTTTTAAAAGCTCTGCAAGATTCCAAGCTCTTTCTGTAATCATAGGTCACCGTTAATATTGGCTTTTATTGAATTGTAGCCTCTTTGTCTTGCCATAAGTAGGTTGATTTCTTCAAGGCCTGGTAGTTGTCGTTAAGCGCCGTTTCCATAAGCACGATGGCGGTCAGGCGGCGGGCCATGTGAGTGACTTCTTCCACCTCATCCGGAGATAGGGGGCGGCCCAGGAGGGGCTGTTCCCGGTAGGAGAGCCACTTTTTGATGACTTGGTAGCCGCCGATGTAATAGTTCCAGACCTTCTCGGGGATATTGCGCCAGTAGGCCGCGTCGTTCAGGTAAATGTCGTAGGTGGATTCTCCCAGGTGTTCCAGGGCCGCCTCCACGGTGAGGCCCAGGGCCGCTGCGCCCTCCCGGATGGCCGCCAGTTCTTCGGGGGAATAATCCCGCTTCACCGCTCTGCCCTTGCCCGGCATGGTGACGCCGTCCTTGCCGCCATGGCCCCACCCCGCGATGAGGGCCAGGTCGCCCGCGTCCGGGTTCAAGGGGCCGCCCCCTTCCTTGCTGATGACTGACAGGAATTTCATCTCGGGCCGGAGGGCTCCCGCCGTCACTCCCGGCGCCTGGGTTTCGGTGTCCAGCAGGGCGGCGACCCGGCGGCCAAGTTGGGCCGAGTTCTTCAGGGCCTCGGCGGTATCCGGCAAGGGCACCCGGGGCCAGTCCTGGCGGATGCCGTCGGCGTTCTCCGTCAGGTAGGCGGGGGCATACCCCACGGCCAGGGCGTGCATCCAGATGAGAGACGCGGTGTCGGGGGCGGCGTCGGGGTCTGGTAGCCCCAGGGCCGCAAGATAAGTCCGGGCGGCGGGAGAGAGATTGGCGGTGGGACTGGTTTTTCCCGTCGCCTCTTGAGAGAAAAGTCCGCCTTGATTATTTTTAGGTAAAGTGCGAAGGCGGAGAGTGAAATAATAGGCATCGGTATGAAGTGCGTGCTGAAGGCCGATAACCGAAGTGAAATGGAAAGGGACTCCTTCAGGGCTTGCAACTCCTTTCTTTCGGCTTACTAGAGAAGCATTTCCGGGCCAACATTGAATGAAGTAATCTGGGCGTGATTCATTCCAAAGAGGTCTAACAGATGTGTAATAGCAAAATCTCAAGTCCATTGGGCGAATTAATACCCTGCGTATCGAATTACTGTTGAAAACCTCTTGGGAGAGAACTTTTAATCGTGTCTTCTTAGCATCAAATCTGGCGAAGTCTTCAGTTAAACCTGTCCCTAACTTTTTAAGCTCATCCCATTCAATTGTTGGGTCATAATAGAGCTTAATTCTTTTTTCGAGTTCACTACTGTCAATGTCTATCAGGGCTTCCTTTCGATTTTCCAGTATTCCAAGTGTTGGTCTAAAACTCGCTAATTCATCAATTCTGGGCCAAGACATATAAGCGGCGGATACCGCTATAGGCTGAAAGGAAAATTTGTTACTTTCCTCAGGTTCCGCAGGTTGATAATGGGTTCCGAAGTCCGAGTCTTTTAGGCTCTCCAGGAGTTGGGCCCGGCGTTCCACAGCCTTGGCGGCATGAAGGTTATCCCGATAAAGGATTTGTGGCTTCCGTAACCCTTTTCCGCTCTTAACCCAAAGCGAGATCACGATACCTTGCCGAATACCGGGGGAAAAGCCTGGAATAGCAAAAATAGTCTCACTCGTTTTGCCGTCTGGAGCATACTCGGAGATTGTTCGGTCGCCGTGCATGTTCTCAATCCAAAATCGGTCGAAAGAGTTCATGAGGCGTTGGCGTAAGACCACTAAGGAAGGCTCGCTTACCCAAGTATTCATGGATATATAGGAAACGACTCCTTTCCCAGTCATTTGAGCTATACGCCGTTCAGCCAGTCCAAAAAATCGAATGTAAAGATTATCCAAGTTGAATTTTTTAATTCCCCACCGTGAAATCAGCCCCTCCTTGTAAGGCTCCACCAGGCCCGTCTCTTCTTTAGGGCTTACCCCGGCAAAGGCGTTGTAAGGGGGATTGCCCAGGATGACCAGGATGGGCTTGTCCCTTTTGACGTCTTCGGCGGCGTCCCGTTCCTCCTGCATCTCCGGGAAGATAAGCTGTTTCTTGGGGCCGGTGGGGGGCTCCCAACCGGTAAGGGCGTTGGTAAGATAGACCCCGGGCCGCTCCCCCTTCCTGGTGGGGGTTTCCTCGGCCAGGGGCGCACCCAGGTTTTGCAGGTAGAGGCCCAACTGCAAGTGGGCCACCACGAAGGGGGCGGGCATGATTTCAAAGCCGAAGACCCGGGAAAGGGCGGCCAGCTTGACCTTGTGGGCCATGAGGCCGTTACCCCCCTGGGCTTGCAGGGTGGCGTGGATGCTTTTTAAGACCTCCACCAGATACGCCCCGGTGCCGCAACAGGGGTCGAGGACGTAGACCCTGGGGTCGGCCAGGCCGTCGCCAATGTCCAGTTCCTGACGGAGCACTGTGTCCACCCGGGCCACCATGTATTGCACGATTTCCGGCGGGGTATACCAGACCCCCAGGTCTTTGCGGAGTTTGGGGTCAAAGGCTTCCAGGAAGGGCTCATAGAAATACTGAACCGCGTGGCCTTCCTCGAATTGAGCGAAAAAGTCGGTCCGGCTCACCCGGTTCAGGCAGGCCTCGGTCCAATCCAGGACTTC
Source organism: Deltaproteobacteria bacterium (assembly GCA_016874915.1). Taxonomy (GTDB): domain Bacteria; phylum Desulfobacterota; class Desulfobaccia; order Desulfobaccales; family 0-14-0-80-60-11; genus VGSO01. Next base: position 35,028 of record VGSW01000013.1, on the reverse strand, counting down.
CACCAGGTTCAGGGGGCCGAGCTTGGCGGGGGTGGCCAGTTGCTCGAACAAAGCCCGAATCATGGGGACATGGAGATGCCAGGCGGCCTCTCGCCAGCGAAACTTTGCCTTCAAATCGGTGGGGGGATGCTTCTTGCTCCACAGCACCCAAGCAGAGAAGACCCCGTAGAAGATGGTCTGCACCAGGGTGGAGCGGAAAAAGTGCTCGCCTTTCTCCGGGTCTGCCTTGGTGCCCTCGAACTTCAGGCCCAGGGCCTCCTCCAGGGCGGCCCGGAGGGTTTCCAGGGCCGGGAGGGCTCCCTGTTGTTCGATGCGGGCCTTGGCGTCCCGGGCGTAGGAGGCCAAAAACCAGGCCACTTCCTTGGGAGAGGCCAGAGGTGCGGCCTGGAGCATCACCCGCTTGAGGAATTCGAGGCAGCGCTCTCCCTGGGCCGCGGCCAGGCGCCGGGGATGGGCAGCTTCCCTCCAGAAGTCGGCTTCCGTGGGGGCCAGGCGGAAGGCTTCCAGCTTCACCTGGCGGCCTTCGGCGTCCTGGCCCACCAACAAGAAGTCCCGCAGATTGGTTACCAATACCTGGCGGTATTTGCCCCAATAGCGGGAGACCTGCTCCCCCTCGGCGGTGAGCCAGGCGTCTACATTGGTTGGTTTTACCTCGATAACGCCACGGGCGGCTATGGTGGGAATGGGTTCAGAGGAGTCTTTCTTGAACTGGTCCGGAGTGAAGAGGCCGCCGTCCGGGAGACCGGCTCCCCGGTTTTTCAGGTTGATGATGCACCGGACCTTGGGCTTGAGGGTCTTGCCAATTTCATTGAGCAGATTGGAGAGGGGAGGATAATAGGCAGTTTCAGGAGTAGCCGCCCCGGTGGAGCGGATGTCGTATAGTTCCCGGAGGTAGGTTTCGAGGGGGTTCATGGGCCTCACACAAGGCCATTATGCCATGGATTTATAAAAATAAGAAAGGCCCTTTTCAGGGCCTTCTTTTTTTCCATCCCGCGGGGGCTTGGGGACTAAAAAGGGGCCTTGGTGGCCCCTAGTTTGCTGACAGTTTGCTGACGGATAATTTGCTCTATATATTAAGACAACTATCTGTTTTTTCATAATAATTTGGCGGAAGTGCATGGGAATCGAACCCACCTGCCGCCTTCCTCAGACAGCACACCGGATTTGAAGTCCGGGGGCCCCACCAGTGAGCCTGGCACTTCCGCGTCTCAATCATTTTTAATTTAAAGGAAGGGGGCCGGTCTGTCAACCGGATGGGCCGGCCCCGGCGTCGGGCCCTTCCCCGTCATCAATTTTCAGGTCAGGCGCGGATTAACCGGCGGCCCATGCGGACATTCAGGGTAAATTCAGGTGGCGCAGGGTGTCAGCCTTTTTCCGGTGTCCAGACTCCGCTGGGCCGCAGGACCGCTGCGTAAGGTGAGGGCAGGGCGGCGGGGCGGTGAGGTCCTCCGGCAGAGTTTGGGGGGAAATTTACCTTTTCAGGACAGTCGCGCCCGGGCCGACGGCGCACCCGTAACACATAAAAAAGGTTTGCCGCAAGCCTGCCCGGTAAGGATTTTGCATGAACGTGGTTTTTAGGCCCCCTCCCCACGGTGGGCATTGGCGCTAACTTAAGAAAAAACCAGTTTACATCATAACATACCGATTATACTTAAAATCCCCCTAAATCTTCCTTTTCCAAAGGGGGACTTCGGGTCACCGACTGCTCATTCCCCCCTTTGGCAAAGGGGGGTAAGGGGGGATTTATCTTGACTGTTCAACAGGTTACCCTTGGCATACCCACTGCTTGCTTAAGTTAGCGCCAATGCCCACGGTGGGAGGGGGTTGGTGGAGGGGGGGAATCAGACAACTCCTCGTCATTATGAAAAATGTCGCCACCCCCACCCCAGCCCTCCCCCATCAAGGGGGAGGGAGCCGGAGATGAAGGCTATTCCATGTCCGGAGGCCTTTTTGATCTGCGCCTCCTTTTCTCTCAGGGGCGAAACATTAAGGCTGGAAGGCAATATCCTTGTCAGAGATTGATTGTAGGCAAAAATCGTGCCGGACACCTCTGGGTTTGCCGGAGGATAACCGGAGGGGCGAGGCCTCCGTGGCGCAGCCGTCTCTGGCCCTGGGCCCCCTCCTCAGGAAGTGGAACCGCCGGCTTCGTCAGAGGGCCAGGAGGCGGGAGAGCTCGGTCAGGTCGTCCCGGACCTGGCTCAAAGCCCGCTTGAGCCGACGCGCGGAAGGCAGCTCGGCGGGCAGGGGGGCGGGGGTAAAGGGGGCGACCGGGTCGGTGGCCCAGGGGAAATCGCTCCTCAGAGCCTGGAGTTCCTGGATGAGGAGGAGATAGGTGGCGGCCAGAAGTCCCGCCGCCCCCTCTTCCACCCGCTCCCAGGAGAGGGGCAGCTGCCGGGTGGAGTTCTCCACGGCCGGCGCCTCAGCCTCGGACGCCGGCTCCCAGGAGCCCTCCTCCGCCATCTGCTGGGTCAGCGCCTTGGTTAGAGGAAGCTTTGCCAGCTTGGTCTTTTTCCCGGTAAGTTGTTTTTTCTTTGACATATTTCCAGAAACTCGGTAGTGAGCTGGCGGTAATCATGGGCCCCGGAACTCCTGGGGTCGTAGTCGAAAATGGCTTTCTGGGCGATCTGCGCCTGATTCAAAGCTTCGTTCTTCATGATGAAGGTGGCGAAGGTCTTATCCCGATAAGGTTTGAGCTGCTCCAAAATGTACTCATTGGTCACCCGGTTGCGCCGGTCGTAGGTGGTGAGCAGGATGCGGAAGAGGTCCTGCTCGAATAGCTCTTCGGGGCTCAGGTTTTTCACGGTTTCCACGGTGGTGAGCAGGTCCGCCAGACCGTCCAGGGAATAGCGGGAGATCTGGCAGGGGATGATAATGAAGGAGCAGCTGAACAGGGAGTTGGTGGTGAGCACCCCCAGGGACGGCGGGCAGTCGATGAGCACGAAGTCGAACTCCAGCCCCTCCAGGGACTGGGCCAGGATCATTTCCCGGAAGACCCGGGTGTAGCACTGCTCCGCGGCCCGGGCCAGACGGATGTGGGACGGGGCCAGATAGAGCCCCGGAATGTAGGTGGCGACTATGACCTCGGCAATGCGCTTGCGGGGCACGCTCAGCACCTCGGCCATGCATTCCTGGAAGGAGTCGGGCTCCACCCCCAGGCCGATGGTGGTGTGGCCCTGGGGGTCCAGGTCCACCACCAGGGTGCGGTAACCCTGATAGGCCAGCCCGGCGCTCAGATTGATGGCGGTGGTGGTCTTGCCGGTGCCTCCCTTCTGGTTGATGATGGCGACGACGGTGCTCATGCAGGTCAGGCGGTCCTGGGTGATTTTGTCAATTTTTTCGAAATGATAATGGAAAGAGGGTCAGGCGTCAAGGATTATCTCAGCCACCCCCGACTCAGCCCGCTCCCATTGCGGATGGCATGAGAACTGCATGTGGAGGCAGGAAGCCGGGGCTGCTCTGAAGGAAACGCCCATCAGTCGGCGTCGGCAAGGAGGCAGGCCCGTGGAAGTCCAGGAAAGACGTCGCTTTGCACGGTTTTATCTCCCCCTTGCGGTGGCTTTTCAGACCAGGTGCGGGGCCACCGGAGACCTCCTGGAAGGCGAGGCGGTCACCCGGGACCTGGGACTGGAGGGGCTGAGCCTCCTCTGCCCTTTTCCCAACTCCTTCCACTACGGCCAAGTGGTGGACCTGGTCATCACCTTGCCCCTGCCTCAGCTGCATCACCACGACACCCCTCTGCTCAAGGCCCGGGGGGAGGTGGTGCGCCTGGACCCCCCCACCGGCCCCCGCGGCCTGGGGGGCGTGGCCCTGTGGTTCCGGGACGGCCTTTGTTTCGATGAACCCTCTCCTCCCGAAGGGTGAAGGCCCCCGTTGTTCAGCCCCCTAAACATGGAACCCCCGGAAAATCCACTAGGTTTGCACATGTGTAAAAAAATCAATATCTTAAATATCGGAAAGCAGTTTTATGCCGGGCTCAACACAACTTTAAGATTTTTAAACAAATCCGGACCAAAAGGGGTGGGAGAATAAACAGGGGGCCGGAATATTCTGTAACCGGGTTCTTATGTGCAGAATTTCGAATTACCCAGCGCATGTCAGGAAAATCTAGATGGCCAGCACCAATTGCGACCAGGATGCTGAAATTGTTTGCCGATTGACCCGGCGGGAGAGATTGAGACATTGATTTTTTTGAGGCTTGGATTATAATTCGATTAAGTCTGCATATCGGGTCTTCCCGAATCGGGTGGCCTTGCTTATCTTGCCCGAAGCTAGATGAATATAAATGAACTAACTTTCTGATAAGGTTACCATTTCTCATATGCTGCCTTTGGTCCTGCACTGGGTGAATGTCGTCATCCTCGCCAAGTCTCATAACCCATCCATATTAAATCCTGATTTTCTGAGGATAAATGACATAGTTTCCTCGGATTGGGAAGCTAACGAGATATTGACCACTCCTGCATTTGCTACCGTGAGGTATCCCGCAGGCGTGGTTTTCCTGCTGGACCAGGAACGGCTTGAGATTAGGAAAGAATGCGCCGCCTCATTCCAGGATAATTACGATGTTCACAATTTTGCCGTCCGTTATGCAAAAGTTCTCCCCCATGTCTCTTACACCTCTGTAGGGCTGAACTGGCATATTTCCGCGGAGATGGCTGAACCGGGTATGTTTATCACAGATAGATTTGTGAGACCCGAGGCTTGGAAAGAAAGCGGAGCGAAACCGATGCAGTCCTCCGTCAAGCTTTCTTTCAAGATGAAAGACACCCTTTGCAACTTAAATTTCTCACCCGGCAAAGCTAAAATTCCTGGCAGAGAATATTATCCTGCAGTAATAATTAACGCTAACTATCACTATGATGGACCCTTCACGCCGGAGCAAATTGAAACCATCATGAAGGAATGGAAAAATAGGGAAAAGTGCCTTGTTCAAATTATTCCTATATTGCTTGGAGAACATAATTAAATGTGGAATACAGCAATACATGAACAAGATGGAACTGCATACGATTCTGTTTCTACAGGTTACTGGTCGCAGCGTGAGCGTAGGGGAAAAGTTAAAGCTTTCAATCAGTTTCGAGATGCACGATTTAAGACTGAGCCATCCGCAGCCTCATTTGATAAAATTCTCCCCGCAATAAAAAAACTATCCATACCAGAGGAAACGTGCGAAGGACAAAGGCAAGAAACACTGCTTCTTAACCCACAGGTCGAAATTGAATTTTTAGAATCGCTTGAGGAATTTGGTATCAAAGAAGCTATCGCGATTGCGCGGCTTGCCGGGTTCGAATACACGGCTTACAGATTGGGGGAGATTTTATCATTCCAAAAAGAATTAGAATCTGATGAACAGCCGCTTTCATCGTTTTCATTAAAGCAGTTCTTACTTTTTCTTATGGGGCATATAGGCTTGCGGGAACCAAGCATTGTGGTAACAGATAGAGGAAATGTGAAAGCGATATGGGAATGTTCAGAAAAACAAATTTTCTGGATAGAATTCTATCCATCTGGTGATGTCCGATATCTTGCCTTTGTGCCTAATGAGAGACGTTCAGACGGCATTGAACGAACGGCTGGATGGTCGACAGCGTCAGATGTTTTTGATCGAGCCAATAACCTCGGTGCAACGGTCTGGATGATTTCGTGAATCCGCAACCCCTTCCCAATGAACACCACACCAGCCGCTATATAGGACCTTTAAAAATCTACCAATCTTTTGACGGTAAGCGCAGGGTAGAGGGCGAAAGTTTCCTTCCGAGAGCGGACTATCCTCCAGGCACCGGTCCCGAAGAATTCGTCTCGGTAGACTGGCTTGAACACTTTACGGGGACCAGAAGGCAACAACTTGACCAAGTTCGTAAGGCTGTAGAAGATCGCGGAAGAAAAGCATCCCGCTCAGGGGGATTTGCCGTTGTAAATGTCCTGGATATAAAGACCGCAGGATTCAATAACGGCCGTAAGCTTTTAGTACATACGACAGGTGAACTTTATGATCCATCGCATAGTGGTATTTATGGATTAACCCCGGAAGATGAGTTCATCGCTCAAGAAATCGCCTTTAAAGCTACAATAGAAAATGCTTTGGATTAAATAATTATGGAGATTTATATCTAATTGGTGGATAAGTTAAGCAGTTCTTTAACATTATCAAATGATGCTTTTACGCAATGAAAATAAAGAGCGGCAAAGGGCGCATCGCCGTGGCGCTGAGCGGCGGGGTGGACAGCGCCGTGGCCGCCCTGCTTCTGTCCCGACAGGGATGGGAGGTGGTGGGGGTGCACCTCCGCCTGGGGGAGGCCGCGCCGCCTTGCGGGCGCTTGGAGGCGTTGGGACGGGCCCTGGGCATCCCCGTGCTCACGCTGGAGGCCCGGGAGGCTTTCGCCCGCCTGGTGCTGGACTACTTCGCCGCGGCCTACGCCCGGGGCGAAACCCCCAACCCCTGCGTCCGCTGCAATGAAGCCGTGAAGTTCGGGGTCCTGTGGGATTTCGTCCGCTCCCAGGGCCTGGAATTTCTGGCCACCGGCCACTACCTCCGCCGGGAGCGCCTGCCGGACGGTGAGATCGCCGTCTATCGGGGCCGGGACCGGGGCAAGGACCAGGCCTATTTTCTGCAGCGGCTGCCCCGGAGCCTCCTGCCCCATCTGCGCTTTCCCCTGGGGAACCTGACCAAGGCGGAGGTGCGGCGGAGTTTTGCGGACCCCACGCTGCCTTCCCTCTCTCCCTGCCCCGAAAGCCAGGACCTCTGCTTCGTGCGGGAAGGGCGCTACACCGATTTCCTGCGGACCCGCCGCCGGCTGGGCGTCCCCGGGGATTTTGTGGACCGCCGGGGTCGGGTCCTGGGGCGCCACCGGGGGGTGGACTGCTACACGGTGGGGCAAAGGCGGGGTCTGGGCCTCCCTGCCCGGGAACCCTATTATGTCCTGGAAATCCTCCCCGCGGCCAACCAGGTGGTGGTGGGCTCCCGGGAAGAACTCCTGGCGCCGGGGCTTTGGGCCCGACAGGCCGTCTGGCTGGCGGCTCCTCCCACAGGGGAATGGACGGCCACCGCGGTGATCCGCTACCGCCATCCCGGCGTCGCCGCCACCGTCATCCCCGCGGGGGCAGACCGCCTCCTGGTCCGCTTCGCCATCCCGCAAGGGGCGGTCACCCCGGGACAGGCGGTGGCTTTTTTTGATGGGGACCGCCTCCTGGGCGGCGCCTGGATCGAGGGCCGCCTGTAGAGCCCCGGAAGAGAACTGCATGCCTCGCTGTCGTTTCGTCACCTTCGGGTGCAAGGTCAATCAGTGCGACACCGCCGCCCTGGCCCTGGCGTTGGGCCTCCGGGGATGGGTGGAAACTCGCCCCGGCGAGGCCCCGGACCTGGTAGTGGTGAACACCTGCACGGTCACCGCGCGGGCGGACCAGCAGGCCCGGCAGGCCATCCGCCGGGCGGCCCGGGAATCTCCCGGCGCGGCCCTGTGGGTCACCGGCTGTTATGCCCAGCGGGCCCCCGGGGAACTGGCGGCCCTGCCCGGGGTGGCGGGCGTGGTGGGGAACTTCGATAAGGCATCCCTGCCCCGGCTCATGGAGACCCGCTCCCTGGCCCAGGTGGTGGCGGTGCAAGGTCATGCCGGCGGTCAGAGGCAGACCTGGCCCGATATTCCCCCGACTTCATTTTCTGGCCGCACCCGGGCCTTCCTCAAGGTCCAGGACGGATGCAGCCACTCCTGCAGCTATTGCGTGGTCCCCCAGGTGCGGGGGCCGGCCCGCAGTCTGGGCCCCCCCGAGCTGGTGGCGGCGCATCTCCATGCCCTGGCGTCGCAGGGGTGCCGGGAGGTGGTGCTGACCGGGGTGGACCTGGGCCAATACGGCTCTGACCAGGGCGCCGACCTGGCCGGACTGCTGCGGAGGCTGGCGGACCGTCCACCGCCGGGCCGCCTGCGTCTCAGCTCCCTGGAGCCCCAGGAGGTGACCGCGGACCTGCTGGCGGCCTGGGCCGAACTCCCCGGGGCTTGTCGGCATTTCCACCTGCCTCTCCAGAGCGGCTCTGCGGAGGTGCTCAGGGACATGGCCCGGCCTTATGCCCCCGCCGACTTCCGGGAACTGGTCATGGAGATCCGGGGCGTTTTTCCCCAGGCCGCCATCGGCCTGGACCTGCTGGTGGGGTTTCCCACCGAGACGCGGTCCCACTTTGAGGAAACCGTGGCCCTGGTGGAGGCCCTGCCGGTGGCCTACCTGCACGTTTTTCCCTTTTCGCCCCGGCCCGGCACCCCGGCTGCGGCCCTCCAACCCCTGCCGCCTGCGGAGGTGCGGGCTCGGGCGAGCCGGCTCCGGGAACTGGGGAAGCGCAAACGGCAGCGCTTCATCCAGGACCAGGTGGGAGGGATGGCGGACGTCCTGGTGGAGGGGGGGTCCGGCCGCCGGGGCTGGCTGCAGGGCCTGAGCAGCAACTATCTGCGGGTTCTCCTGCCCGGCCCGCCCACCTGGCGCAACCGGCGTCTCCGGGTGCGGCTGACGGGGGGCGACGGCGTCCTGGCCCGGGGGGAGCCGCTGGAGGGTTAGGGCGCGGAGCGGCCTCCCAGCAGGAGGCAGAGGAGGGCGGCAATGGAAGAAAGCATAAGCATCGACGGCGTTGAGGTTCGTCTGGAAGGGCGCTATCAGGCCGGGCAGGGGCCGGGCGGGGTGGTCATTGCCCATCCCCATCCCCTTTATGGCGGCGATCTGGACGATAATGTGGTTTGGATTGCGGCCCGGGCTTTTCAATTCAGGGGATGGGCCACGTTGCGTTTCAACTTCCGGGGGGTGGGGCTGAGCACCGGGCATTATGGCGAAGGCCTGGCGGAAGCCGATGACGTGGCTCAGGCACTGGCCTGGCTGAAAGGGCGCGTCCCCGGGCCCCATGTGCTGGTGGGCTATTCCTTCGGCGCGGCGGTGACGGCCCGGGCTCTGTGGCGAGGGCTCGCGGCGGACGGCGCCGTCCTCATCTCCCCCCCCATCGCCTTCATGGACCTGGGCTTTCTGACCCGGGTCCCCGGCGTCAGGCTGGTGGTGGCCGGAGACCAGGACGCCCTGTGTCCCCTGGCCGACCTCCGGGAACTTATCCGGCAATGGCAGGCCGCCGACCCCCGGCCGGGAGAACATCCTTCCCCGGAGTTGGAAGTGGTGCCCCAGACCGACCATTTCTTTGCGGGCCGGGAGAAGCGACTCTTCGAGATCCTGGCCGGATATGAATGGACCTGAGGGCGCCCCGCCGGATCGGCGCCCACGGAGAAGAACGGTTGACAAGTCCAAAAAACCAGATATCTTTGAGAGGAATACTTGGGAATAACTTGACAAATGGCCGACTTCACGAACCTGGCCGGCACTCCCGGTTGTTTCCGCGCGCCAACCGCCTTATGCGTTCTTCAGGGGCCGCAAAGGGAGGTAGGGCCGCGGCGGCGTCCGTACCCAGGGGAGGCCTTCCCGCCATGACCGAATTTCCAGGACCAGGCAGCCCAAATCCGTATTGCGGAGAGTTTTCATGAGCATCAAGATCATCATTGCCGACGACCATCAGATTGTCCGCCAGGGGCTGCGCACCCTCCTCGAAAAAGAACCGGACCTGGAAGTGGTGGCCGAGGCCGAAGACGGACGCAAGACCGTGAGTCTGGTGGAGGAAATGCACCCGCAGGTGGTCATTATGGATGTGAACATGCCGGAGCTGAACGGCATTGAGGCCACCCGCCAGATCCTGACCCGACATCCGGGCGTCAAGGTCATCGCCCTGTCCATGCACACCGACCGGCGCTTCGTGCTGAACATGATGCGGGCCGGCGCCTCGGGTTATCTCCTGAAGGACTGCGCCTTCGAGGAGTTGTCCCAGGCCATCCGCCTGGTGTTGGCCAACAAGACCTACCTCAGCCCCGGGGTGGCGGAAATCATCATCCAGGACTATGTCCGGGGCATCCCCCAACAGGCGTCCTCGGCTTTTTCGGTGCTCACCCGCCGGGAGCGGGAGGTGCTGCAGCTCATGGCGGAGGGCAAAAGCACCAGCCAGATCGCCGAAGCCATTCACGTCAGCGTCAAGACGGTGGAGACCCACCGCCAGCAGATCATGAACAAGCTGGGCATCCGCAGCATCGCCGAACTCACCAAGTACGCCATCCGGGAAGGCCTCACCTCCCTGGAAATCTGAGGGCGCCCGCGCCCGCGGCCGGGGCCCCCGGAGTCCGCCGAATCGACTTTCCGCCCCGGAGCGGCGGCGTCGGCTCAGGAAATCCGACCATAAAAATCAGGCTTCTCCTGGTTGTCTCCTTTATTCCATCATCATAATATGGGCATGGGATGGGTCCGCCCCCGCCCGGACCGGCCGGGGCGCTTAAAGGCATGAACATTTCCCCCTGAAAACTTTGGCAATCCCGAAGCCTTTGCGGCTGCCGGGGACATCACGCCATCCCCGGAGGTTCCGCCTTGCTAAAACTCTGCCCGCAGACGGCTGCGGGGAGAGACGCGTAGCCGGGGAGGCCGTCATGGCACGTTCCAGGAACATCAGGGTGAAGATGGAGCCGCCCAAAGAAAAGTTTCTCCCGGAGGCGTTGCGCAACCTCCAAGGAGTCTACGTCTGGGTTTCCCATCTCGCTCCCGACGTCGAAGGGCTGGGGCTCAGCCGGGAACAGTTGCGCCGGGAAGTGACGCAGAGGCTCTCCCTGGCGGGCATCACCGTCCTTAACAGCCGGGATCTGCTGACCACCCCCCTCTTTCCCTGCCTGGGAATCCTGCTGCATGTGGACCGGGGCCCGGGCGAACCGCCCCATCACCTTTACAGCCTGGAGGTTTTCTTCGTTAAGGCGGCCAACCTCCTGGCCGACCAAAGCGCCAACTCTCTGAATATGGTCTGGTGCCGGGAAGCCATCGGCGACGTGAGGCAAAACCAGGCCCGGGAAACCGATTGGACCGCCCTGTTCGGCAGCCTGGGGGAACTGGTGGGTCTGTTCATCGACGATTACCTGGAGGTCAATTCAGGGGGACCCGGACTGCTCAACTGAAGCGGCCTGATCCGCCGCCCCGCGCCACCCGAGAGCCCTCTCGGGCCTCGCCTCTTCTCATTCTGAGAAAAATTCCCATTCCCGTCCGACCGGTTCTCTTATTTAGGCGCGGTCGGCCTTCGCCTTCTCACAGTCCTTTTCCTCGGGACACAAAAACGATATGATGTGGGGGGGGCCGGAACCGCAGGAGAAGACGGGAGGACGCCGGCGGAAGCCGGGGCAGGGGACCGCCCCGGCCCGATTGCTCTATCCGGCGAAGGAGAAGGGGCCGGGCGGTCCGTGACGACCTGCAGATGGTCGCGCCAAGCCGGCCGGGCTTGTCACGGCGCAGGTGCCAGCTCCGGCTTCGGCGCCGAAAGGTTGCAGGCCCATGGGGCCGGCCGCCGAAAATCTGCCAGGGCGGGCGCCAAACAGTTCTGGCACACCGGTGGCCTGAAGGTGGGTTTTTCCCCGACCGACCGACCGGGCTCTGGCTGAAGGTTTTTACCTGTCGGAACCGGACGCTTTGTCCAACCGGGCGGCCGGGTAAGCCTCTTCAAAGTAAGGCTGGAAAACGTCTTCGTTCAGCCGCAGCATGAGACCGTTGCAATTCATACAGATGGCGGTGTGATCGTCCAACCCGGCCACTCTTTGGTCCTGGCCGCCGCAATCAACACATTGGTATTCGTAGAAAGGCATGACTTTTCCCCCTTTGCTTTTCAATATATGCAATAATCATGCCTGGAAAAAATTGCAATAGTGTTTGAAAAGATTAACGGATTTTATACGAAAAATTATAATAGTGCTGAGGAATAACCCCTTGTTATGATACAAATGCACGATCGCTGCATGGTTATGCATGACATAATTCTGACTCCCATTGGGGAGAATTTCCCCACCCATACGTAGGTAAGCCCCATGCAAAGTCACAAGCGGAAGCGACGCACCAAAATTGTTTGCACCCTGGGTCCGGCCACCACCGAAGCGGTCCTGGAAGAGATGTTTCTGGCCGGCATGGACGTGGCCCGCCTCAACTTCTCCCACGGCACCCACGACGACCACGCCCGCCGGATCCGCCAGGTGCGGGCCCTGGAGCAGGTCCACCAGCGTCCGGTGGCCATTCTCCAGGACCTGGCCGGTCCGAAAATACGGGTCGGCGAATTCCCTGAAGGCCAGGTGGAGTTGGTGCGGGGACAGGAGTTCACTCTAACCTCCGTCCCCCATCCGGGGGGGCCGGACCTCGCCTCCGTGTCCTACCCGGAAATCATCGCCGAAACGCCGGTGGGGGCCACGGTGCTCCTGGCCGACGGCGGGATTGAGCTCCACGTGGAGGCGAAGGGGCCCCAGACCCTCACCTGCCGGGTAAAGGGGGGAGGGGTGGTGCGCTCCCATGCCGGTCTCAATTTTCCCGGGCACTCCCTGTCGATACCGGCCTTCACCGAGAAGGACCGGGAAGACCTGCGTTTCGGCGTGAACATGGGCGTGGATTACGTGGGCCTCTCCTTCGTGCGCCAGGGCCAGGACATCCAGGAAGTCAGGGATTTCCTCAATTCCCTCGGCGCCTCCATCTCCATCATCGCCAAAATTGAACGCCACGAGGCCTTGCACCGGCTGGAAGAGATTCTAGAGGCCGCCGACGCCCTCATGGTGGCCCGGGGCGACCTGGGGGTGGAGGTGGCCCTGGAGCGCGTCCCCCTGCTCCAAAAACGCATCATTGCCGCCGCCAACCGGGTGGGCAAACCGGTGATCACCGCCACCCAGATGCTCCTTTCCATGGTGGAGCATCCCCGTCCCACCCGGGCCGAAGCGGCGGATGTGGCCAACGCCATCCTGGACGGCACCGACGCGGTGATGCTCTCCGAGGAGACGGCCCGGGGCCGCTTCCCGGTGGCCGCGGTCAAATTCCTGGACCAGATCAGCCGGGCCACCGAGACCCAGTTCCCCCACGCCAAGTGGTTGCAGGAGCACACCGCCTTTAAACGCCACGCCATTTCCGAAGCGGTCAGCTACGCCGCCTGCGAGATGGCCCGGGACCTGGGGGCGGCGGCCATCCTCACCAGCACCAGCCATGGGTTCACGGCGCGGCTTATCAGCCGCTTCCGTCCCCAGGCGCCCATCATCGGCGTGACCCCCCATCGGGAGACCTGGCGCCGCCTGGCCCTCTCCTGGGGCGTTTTTTCCCTGTTGACGGCGCACCTGGAAGACACCGACCACATGTTTCACGTGGTCAAAGAGGAGGCCCTGAGAGCCGGTTGGCTCAAACCGGGTGACCGGGTGGTGATCACCGCCGGCACCCCCATCGGCACCACCGGCGCCACCAACCTTCTCAAGGCCGACGTGGTGTGAAGCAGGCGTCAGGTGTCAGGTGCCAGATGTCAGGTGTCAGGTGTCAGGTGTCAGGTGTCAGGTGCCAGGTTCTGGGTTCTGGGTGGGGGTGCGGGCCGGGACAGAAATGGTCCCCGGCCGGAAACAACTTTATGGCTCACGCTGAGCCCCATTCATGGTAAGGTGAAACTGGACCGTCGGTTATGAACGGTTTGCAGGTTGACAACGCCTTGACCTATAAGCATATGATATGACAAATGATTCTTTCCGCCTTTCCCCCCAGGGCTTAGCATGAGCCTCACCTGGCGGAGAAGGGACGAAGAAGGAGAGGAGAACAAACCCTCGTTCCCAAGCTCCCGCTTGGGAACGCCATTGCCCCCGAAGCTCTGCTTCGGAAGCACGGGGCGGCAGGAGCGGAACCGGGCCCGGGCTTTCACCCGGGGCCGGGCGCCCCACCCAGACTTGACAGGGATTTTTTGAGACCAAGGAGACAGCCATGACCCAGCCGCTGGGGTATTTCACCTTCGTACTGCATTCCCACCTGCCCTACGTCATCGGCCACGGCCGCTGGCCCCACGGCATGGACTGGCTCAACGAAGCCGCGGCCGAATCCTACATCCCCCTCTGGCAGGCCTTCCGGCGGCTGTCCGGGGAGGGCCGCAGCGCCGGCGTCACCCTGGGCATCACCCCCATCCTGGCGGAGATGCTGGCCGCCCCCGCCTTCCGCCAGGAGTTCCGGGAATATCTGGCCGCCAAGATTGAGGCGGCCCGGGAGGACCAGGCCACCTTTCACCGCCTGGGGGAGAGCCATTTCCACGGCCTGGCCCGATTTTGGGAAGAACATTACCGGGAGCTGACCCGGCTCTTCACCGAAGAATTCCAGGAGGACCTGCTGGGGGTGGCCCGGAGCCTGATGGAGTCAGGCGCCCTGGAGGTTATCACCTCCGCCGCCACCCACGGCTACCTCCCCCTGTTGGGACGGGACTCGGCCGTGCAGGCCCAGGTGAAGCAGGGGGTGGCCGCCTACCGACGCCATTTCGGCCGCGACCCCAAGGGCTTCTGGCTCCCCGAATGCGCCTATCGGCCCCGCTACCCCTGGGCCCCGCCCGTGGCCGGCGGGGGGACCGGGGCGGTGATGCGCAAAGGGGTGGAGGAATTCCTCTCGGAGAACGGCCTGGACTTCTTCATCATCGACTCCCACCTGCTCAAGGGGGGCCGGGCCATCGGCGTCTACCGGGACCGCTTCCACGCCCTGGAGCGCCTCTGGGAGCGGTTTGCCTCCCAATACCCCCAGCGCCCCGAAGAAGTGGCCAAGACCCCCTATCTGGCTTACCTGGTGGCCTCGGCTCCGGAAACTAAGCGTCCGGTGGCGGCCTTCACCCGGGACCCCAAAACCGGCCTCCAGGTCTGGAGCGGCGAATGGGGCTATCCCGGCGACGGCAACTACCTGGATTTCCATAAGAAGCGCTTCCCCGGCGGGCTGCGCTACTGGCAGGTGACCAGCGCCAAGGCCGACCTGGCCGACAAGACCCCCTACTTCCCGGAACGGGTGGCGGGCCGCTGCCGGGAACAGGCGCACCATTTCGTGGACCTGGTGAAAAAAATCCTCTGGGAATTCCGGGAAGCCCACGGCACACCCGGCATCGTCACCGCCCCGTACGACACCGAACTTTTCGGCCACTGGTGGTTCGAGGGGCCCGAATGGCTTTACCAGGTGCTGGCCCGCTTCCAGGAGGACGGCCAGGTGCAGTTGGTGAGCGGCTCCCAGTACCTGCAGGAGACGGCCCCCACCTCCGTCATCTCCCTGCCCGAGGGTTCCTGGGGCGAAGGCGGCTACCACTTCATCTGGCTGAACGAGATGAACGACTGGACCTGGCGACACATCTATCCGGCGGAGCAGGAGATGGAGGAGCTGGCCCGGGCCTACGCCGCCGACCCGGACCCCGTCATGCAGGACCTGCTCAAACAGTGCGGCCGCACCCTCTTCCTCCTGGAGTCCTCGGACTGGCAGTTCCTCATCAGCACCTTCAGCGCCCGGGACTACGCCGAACTGCGCCTGGTGATGCACCACGACGACTTCAAGCGTCTGGCCGGGATCACCCGGACCTATGCCCGGGAACGCGCCCTCTCGGAAACCGACGCCAACTTCCTGGCCCTCTGCCGGGAGCGGGACGCCATCTTTCCGGACATCGACCCCGCCTGGTGGGCCCGCCTGGAACACCCGCCGGAACAAGAGTAGCAAGAGAAGGGGAGCGGCCATAATTCTGTGGCCCCTCCCCCCGCTTTTTCGCCCACCTGTTGCACTTTTGCCACAGCCTCCCACGCTTCTGTGGTTTTTTTACCACAGCTTGAAGAAAATTGACCGCGACGTAAAAAGAGGTGCGAAATATCTTAAAGAAATTAAATGCTTAAATTTTGTCCCGGCCCCGCTTCCCCTGGTACGAGGCTTGCAAAAAAGGTCGCCAGGGGAGCACCATGATCTGGCAAAAAACCGTTTCGCAAACGCACCGCTTCACCGGCGTCGGTCTGCACGGCGGCGTGCCGGTGAGCGTCTCCATATTTCCGGCCCCGGCCAACCACGGCTTGCGTTTTGTGCGCACCGATCTGCCCCACCGGCCCACCCTGAAGGCCCACTTCAGCCAGGTGGTGGACACGGTCCGGGCCACCACCCTGGGTGAGGGGGAAGCCACCCTGGGCACGGTGGAGCACCTGCTCTCGGCTCTGTGGGGTTTGGGAGTGGACAACGCCCTCATTCACGTGGACGGCCCCGAGGTGCCCATCATGGACGGGTCCGCCGCCCCCTTCGCCGAGCGCCTGGCCCAGTCCGGCCTCCAGTCCCTGCCCTGGCCCCGGGCCTACCTGCTCATCCAGCGCCCGGTGGAGCTCCGGGAAGGGGACCAATGGATGCGGGCCACTCCAGGGCAGCCGCGCCTCACCTATGCCATAGATTTTCCGCACCCGCTCATCCGGCGGCAGCGCTTCACGGTGGATTTGACCTCCGACAGCTTCCGGCGGGAGATCGCCCCGGCCCGGACCTTCGGCTTCCTCAAAGAGGTGGAGTATCTCCGGTCCCGGGGGCTGGCCCTGGGCGGCTCCCTGGACAACGCCCTGGTGCTGGACGACACCGGCCTGCTCAATCCCGAGGGTTTACGGTTTCCCGAAGAATTTGTGCGCCACAAGATTCTGGATGCGGTGGGTGACCTGGCCCTCTTGGGCCTGCCCCTGCTGGGCCGCCTGGAAGTGAGCCGGGGCAGCCATGCCCTGCACCAGCGCTTCCTCACCACCCTTCTGCGGCAGGAGTCGGCCTGGCGCCTCTGGATTCCCCCGGTGCACAACCGGGAGCCCCGGCGTTCCTGGTCCCCCGCGCCCCTGTGGGCCGGGTCTCCCGCATAACCTCCAGCAGGCCGGGGGTCGTCCGCTGCCCCCGGCCCCACCTGCGCCGGCCTGAAAGCATCTTCTGAAGCTCCATGTCGCCACCCGCTTCCGACATCGCCCCGCGTCCCTGCCGCCTGTGCGGCTCCTGCGACCTGGCCGACTATGTCCGTCTGGGGGAAATGCACACCGTCATCTGCCGGCAGTGCGGCCTGGTGCAGATGGCCCGCGCCTATTCCCTGGATGTCCTTACAGAAATCTACGACAGCCTGGAGGAAGAGCCGGAGCTGCTCCGGTCCTCTTTTGCCGAAAAGCGGGTGCTCCGGGTGGTCCGCTTCCGGGCGGGGCGCCTGCAGCGGTACACCGGCCTGAGGTCCGGGCGCATCCTGGAGGTGGGCTCGGCCCAGGGGCATTTCCTGGCGGAACTGCGCTCCCGGGGGTTTGAGGTGTTGGGGGTGGAACCCTCCAGCTATGGAGCGGCGCGTCATCGGGAGAAGGGGATCCCGGTTATCAACGATTTCCTGGAGCGGGCGGACCTGCCGGAGAGGACCTTCGATGCCATCAGCCTCTTCCATGTCTTGGAGCACCTGGAAGAGCCCCTTGAGGCCGCCCGCAGGTTTCATTCCCTCTTGAAGTCTGGGGGCCATCTGGTGGTGGAAGTGCCGGACATCTTCTCCTTCGCCGCCAAATTCGAAAAAAACCCCTGGAATCTCTTTAAAAAAGAACACATCTGCTATTATTCCGCCAGCACTTTGCCGGTGTTGATGGAGCGGGCCGGGTTCCGCCAGGTGGCCGCCCCGCACCACGACCACGACGGCTTCCGCCTGCCCTTCGGCATGCCTCTAAAGAAGATGCTGTGGTACCTGTTCAATCGGGATTTTCCCGGCCTCCTGGACAGACTGGCGCGGGGGGAGCCACCGTCTCCGGCCCCCGGCCGGGATGCCGCCGCGCCGGCCCAGCCCCCTGGAAAGCCCCGCTCCCCTTTCCGCCTTAAGATGAAAACCCTGCGCAAAACCCTCTCCGCTCCCCTGGACATGCTGTTCGGATATCTCGCCTACCGCCTGGACCTGGGGGTGAACCTCTTCTGGGTGGGCCGGAAGGAGCCTTAGGGTTATCCGCCTCGGGGCCTGTATTACAAAGTTTGCTGTGGGGGAGGGGGGCAAGGGTCATAAACCCTTGCCCCCCAACACCCCCTTCCCCAACCCTTTATGGAGGCCCCCCATAAAGGGGGTGGGGGGCCTCAATCATGCAGCAGGAGTTCCAGGAAGGATGGAACGGGTGCAATGGGACGGAATGGCGCCATATTCCGGGTGCGCACCAGCATGGACTTTTCGTTCTTCGTCACGTTTCCCTGATAGATGGCGTTATCCGGGTCCCAGAGCCCGCCCCGGGCGTTGATGAGGTCCCGGGCGGAGGTGAGCCAGGCGTCCACCCCGGCGAAGTCCGGATGGTGCTGAGGATTTTTATCGATGGGATACAGGATATATTTGGCGGCCCAATAGTCCAGCGCCACCGGGTCCTGGCTGGCCAGGAGCTGGTTGACCCGGGTGGTGGTTTCGGGCGGATAGCCGAAAAGGGACCCGTGGGAGACCCAGATGGCGTCCACGATATTGAGCACCGGGGTTTTGACGGTCGCCATCATCAGGCCGCATTGCCTCCCCAGATCATCAAAATGCCGACGGAAATAGTTCCCATCCCGCATGGACAGGATGCCGTACATGTGCTTCAGGGAAGCGGTGACCTTGGCGCCCCAATGGTGCTTGAGGACCGGCACGTTGATGAGTTTCAGGTTCTGGCTGTAAGCCGTTCCCGTCCAGATACCCTGCTTCAGTTCCACCCGGCGCCCACCCGCGGTGGTGAAACAGGGGTAGGAGATGGTATCCCGTCCAGAGGGGTCCAGAATGATGCGGAAGCCGTGAGAGGTGTGATCCCCCAGTCCGATAAAGGTCCCGACATGCGGGTCCATCAGGAAGGCGGTCACCCGGCTGTCCCGGAACACGGTGTCCACCAGGTACAGGAAACTGTGGCTCTCGTCGTTGGCGTTGGCGTGCTGGGTGGTATCACCATAATGGCCATCCGGATCGCTGTCACAATTCAGGCTGCCCCAGCCCTGGCCGTTCCCGAAGATCACCACCTCGCCTGAAAAGCCGTCGGGGTGGTCCAGAATCTTCTGGATGAGCCCCCGGATGACGTCGCTGTTGGTGCAGCCCCGGTACTTCCACTGGGCGTTGACCTTGATGACCACCACGTCGTCGGCGGCGATGAAGCCCCACGGTCCGGACAGCGGCCCGACGCTCTCGGAGCGATACAACTTATCCCCGTGTTGGCCCATGAGTTCCAGGAGGGCGTTGACGCCGGCGTGTTCGTTGGGGTGGGAGGGGCTGGTAAAAGGATGGCTGGGGATATTCATGACATGATAGAGGATACTGGGTGGTGGGGCGGCCTCCGTCTGACCCCGGGGCAGGGAGAGGAGCAACCCCGCGGCGGCTGATTCAGCCAGAAACCGCCGTCTGCCGATGCGCCGATGCCAGAAACTGCGGACCATGGGAACCTCCTCGCCGAGGGCCGGAGGGGCCGGGGGGTTAAGGCCCCGCCCGCCGCCGTCCCCGGCCATGGTGCGTGAGACGCACCCTCCGGAACGACTTTACCGGAGGCTGGGAGCCGGGATGGAACAATCATCCCGGAACCCGAATCCCAAAACCCAAAACCCATTTCAGGTCGTGCGGCTCTATCTTTTTTCCCAGGTGCGCCGGCTCAGGGCGATCTTCTTCTTGACTCCGGCCCAGGTGTCGCCGGTGAGGAAGGACTCGGGCCAGCGCTGGGCCATGCGCCGGAACAGCTCCCAGGGCGCCGCGAAGCTCAGTTCGTCGGGTTGGTGATATTTCCGGGCGGTGGGGTCCCACCCCCCCAGGACCGCCTTGAGATTCCCCCGGGCCAGGTGCCACAGGGGCCAGGTGACCAGGTAAGAGCAGTCCGCGCCGAAGGGCGAGACGACGGCCTCCAGGTCATTGGTGACGAAGCTGGCCAGGAAGACCAGGCCGCTCAGCATCTCCGGGCGTCCGAAAAGGATGACGATTTCGGGCTGTTCGCCGGGAGCGAAGCGGCTCAGCGGCTGGAAGACGCAATACGCCGCCGGGGCCGGGCGGGGGTCGATGTAGTTGAAAAAGTTCCGGGTGGCCTGGGGGGACTCCAGGTAGCGCTCCCCCTCCATCATGCCGGGGACGCCGGTGGAGACATAGTGAACGATGGCCTCCAGTTGCGGTTTGAGGAAGCCCAGATAAAAGGCGCCCCCCAGACAGCCGAAGCGCTCCCGGCTGAAGTAGGCCGCGCCTCCCTGGCGGCGGGCCCGCCAGATGTGGCCCAGGACGCAGGAATGGGCCCCGAAGAGCGCGCCGAAGTCCACTTCGCCCCGGGCTTCCGCCGCCGCGCTGGGGAGGTTCCCCGGCTGGGGGGAAAAGCCCTCCTCAGGCTCCACGTCCGTATAAAACATGCCCAGCGGCTCTTCCGGGTTCCCCAGGACTTCCAGTAACCCTTTGATATCCATAGATCATCTCCCTCCAACGATGTGCTTCTCGCTCCGGACCAGTTTTCATCCGGTTCCCCAGATGAACTTGGGAACGAGCCCCTCAAGTACCGGGGGAACACCCAAGACCATGAAAATGTAGGGTGCGTCTCACGCACCGTTTTTGGCGCGTAAGACGCTTCCTACGAGAGACTTGGGAACAAGATGAAACCAGATGAGGCTCTTGCAAAACTTCCGCTGCAGCGTCATGGTTTCCCAAATATCATGGTGCGCGGTGCGCACCCTACAGATCCTCTGATGTTCCGGCCCCCAAGTAGGGTGCGCACCGCGCACCATGAAAGAGATTGGCATCTTGCCGAGCGTTTTCAAAACCGCCGCCCTTTCCCAGGACAAAGGGAGAATTTTGCAAGAGCCTGAGATGAAAGACTTATTTCTCGCTCCGGACCAGTTCGGCGGTGTAGCTGAAGGCCCCGTCCCGGCGGCGCAGTTTGCCCTGGCGCCACTCCAGGATCCAGCCGCTCCGTTTGCGGCCGCCGAAGGGCAGGCGCAGCGGCGTGAAGAGGAAGTCGGGGTCGTGGTAGGTCATGCCGAAGGCCGCGGCCAGGCGCTCCCGGGCGCCGGCGGGCAGGGCGCCGAAGGTGACCACCGCGAAGGGATAGCGGCCGGCCAGGACCCGGGCCACCGCCTCCTCATCGTCGGCCACCCGCACCAGGGCCAGGAAGGGGCCGAACAATTCCATCTCGGGAGGGTCCGCGGTCTCCACCAGGAAGGGACCCTGCCAGACCCCGTCCCGTCGGGGCGGCAGGAGAAAGCGGGCATCCTTCAGGAGTTCCAGGGCCTGCTTCAGAAGCTTGCGGGTGCGCTCCACCCGGATGGGGCCGATCCAGGTGGTGGGGTCCGCCGGGTCCCCCACCCGGATCTCCGGCATCATGGCCAGGATGCGGTCCCGGGCTTCGTCGTAGAGGTCCCGGTGCAGGTAGACCCGCTTGGGACAGGTGCAGTATTGGCCGCCGTTGAGGAAGGCCCGGCGCACCAGAAAGGGCACGGCGGCCTCCAGCGGGGCGTCGCGGCAGAAGATCACCGGCGGCAGGCCGCTGGGGCCGGCGAAGAAAATCTTGTCGAAGTGGGCGGCTTCCCGGGCATAGACCGCCCCCACCTCGCCGCCCCCGGAGATGAAAAAGACCCGCACCGCCGGATCCCGGACGCAGGCCCGGCCGAAGGTGCGGTTGTCCGTCCCCGCCGGCGGGGTTTCCAATTCCGGGAAGGGAGCGACGATTTCCCGGACCACCGCGGCGGTGCGGGGGGTCTGGGAGGAGCAGTTGAAGCGGAAGCGGTTCCCCCCCAAGAGCGCCGCGCCGCCCACCCGGGCCAGCATCACCGGCACCGCGTCATAGGGGAAGATGGCGGCCACGGCGCCATAGGGGGAGGTCCCCGCCACCAGGGGGGCCTCCTCCTCCATGCCGGCCAGGTGCTCCACGGCCAGGTCCACTTCAATGCCGGCGATGCGGCAGGGGGCGCCCGTATCCTCGCCCGCGGCGGCGACCAGATCGTCCCGCCGGGCCGCCAGTCGCCGGCTCAATTCCCGCAGAGCGTCCAGGCGGGCCGGGAGGTGGGCTGCGTCAGGCATACGAGGCGCCCAGGGAGGCAGGGGTCAGAGCCTTCCCCTTTTCTTGAGGATTATTTATATCATACCACAGACTTCCCGGCAGGGTCCGGAAATTTCCACCCAGAGAGTAGCAGGGCGGCTCAACCGCCGCGTCGCCGGCCGGGCAGTAAGGTTTGTGAAAATTGGTATTTTATGCTTGACTTGACGAACGGCCATTTTATAATCGAACTGTTCCGGAAAAAGGTACGTTTATTTTTGGCAAATATTTGTTATATAAGAAGCTAGGTGCAAGAAAATTCATGGCGCAGCCACTGAGGTGAACCTGGCAAAATGGCCCGCCAAGGGCCGCGCATGGAGGAAAATTACATGGAAGAGGCGATCAAGGTTGACCGCAAGCACCGCAAAATCGGGATTACTCCCGATATGGCGGACCGATGCTATACCTGCGGCACCTGCGGGGGCGGATGTCCGGCCTCAGGACTCGTCCCCGTGGAAGGCGGCGAAGGCGCCTGGGATCCCCGGAAGGCCATCCGGGCCATTGTTTTCGGCATGGAGCAAGAGGTGGTGGACTCCAAGTGGCCGTGGGTCTGCACCCTGTGCGGCCGCTGCCAGTATCAATGCCCCATGGGCATTCAACTCATGAAGACCTTCCGGGCCTGCCGCACCGCCCGGGAGCGGGGCAAGGTGCCCGGCCCCATCCACAAGGGCACCATGATGAACCTGGAACGGGGCAACAACCTGGGCATCCCCAGGGATGACTTCCTCTTTCTCCTGGCCGACCTGGGCAAGGAAGTGGAAGATGAGTGCTGCCCTGGGTTCTATGTGCCGGTGGACAAGGAAGGGGCCAACATCATCGTCACCATTAACAGCAAGGAACCCTTTGCCGAACCGGACGACATGAAGTTCTGGTGGAAGATTTTCTACGCCGCCAAAGAGGACTGGACCGTGTCGTCGGTAAACTGGGAAGGGGTCAACTGGGGTCTGTTCTCCGGCGACGACCCGGCCTGGAAGGAGCAGGTGCGCCGGATCATCGAGAACGCCCGACGACTTAAGGTGAAAACCATCTTGTACCCGGAATGAGGGCACGCCTACTTTGCAACCCGGGGCGGGTTCAAAAATTGGTTTCCCGAAGTGTTCGACGAGTTCAAGGTGGTCAGCATCCAGGAGCTCCTGAAAGAGTACATCGACGAGGGCCGGATCAAGCTCGACCCCTCGGTCAACCACCACACCATCACGGTCCATGACCCTTGCAATTATGGGCGCAAGTCCCAAATTTCCTTTGGGGATCACATGGCCGAACTCAACCGTTGGCTCACCAAGCAGTGCGTCGATCCCTCCCTCTTCCGGGAGATGTGCGACGACCCCCTGAACAACCACTGCTGCGGCGCCGGCGGCGGTGCCTGGGCCATGCCCTACGACGAGGAGCGTCTGGCTTACGGTAAGGCCAAGGCCGACCAGATCCGGGACACAGGCGCGGAAGTGGTCATGGCCCCCTGCCACAACTGCCGGGACCAGATCATGAAAGGTCTGGCCGGCGAGTTCAATAAGGGCCGGGAAGGCTTCGACATGGGCAACTACAAGGAAACGGTCTACCTCTGGGAGTTGGTGGCCAACACCCTGGTCATCGAACCCTGGAGCGAAGAGGAAATCGAGAAAGCCCACGCCCTCAGGGACGCCCAGTTCGAGCGGGACGGCATCGAATTCGAGGAAGAAGAGTGAGTCTGTTCCGGTGATCTGAGCACTCCAAGCCCGGTGGAGTCCGCTTCACCGGGCTTTTTCCGTCCTTGCACAGGAATGAGTCCGGCAGGAAACACTGAAACAAGGCGGGGAGGGACGCCTGGCAGGAGGGCGGCTATGACTGCAGCGTTGAGCAACCTGGACCGGCAGCTCGTCAGGGAAAAAATCCTGGAAAAATATGCCCGGGTGGCCGTCACGCCCGCCGGATGTTTCCAATATCCCACCGGGGTTGAGGGCATACGCGCCTTGGGCTACGAGGAGGAGTGGTGGCAGGATTTCCCCGCGGAGGTCCTCAACAGCTTCTGCGGCGTGGGAAACCCTTTTTCCCTGGGCCAGATTCACCCCGGGGAAAAGGTGGTGGATGTGGGCTGCGGCGCCGGCTTCGACGCTCTGGTGGCCGCCCGGCTGGCGGGGTCCGAGGGGGAGGTGGTGGGCGTGGACCTCTCCCCCGAAATGGTCGGCCGGGCCCAGGCCCACCAAGCCGCTCTGGCGGCCGGCCGGGTGCGCTTCCTGGCAGGGGAGGCCGAAGCCCTGCCGGTGCCCGACGCCTGGGCCGACGTGGTCCTCAGCAACGGCGTCTACAACCTGACCGTGGACAAGGAAAAAGCCCTCAGAGAGGCCTATCGGGTCCTGAAACCGGGGGGCCGGCTCCTGCTGGCGGACATGGTCCTGGTGAGGCCGCTGCCCCCCGAACAGGCGGATCGTCTGGACAACTGGCACCGGTGAATCGGCGGGGCCCTGCCGGGAAGGGACTTCCTGGCCCTCATGCACACCGCCGGCTTCGTCCGGGGGAGACTGGTGCGCCTCACCGGCTTTAAAAGTTCAGCCTACACGGAAGGGGCGTTATTTACGGCAGACAAGCCCCTTGCGGCTTCCGAGAAAGGGGTGGAGATGTCCCGGTCCGATCCGTTTCCGTCCCATCAGGAATTTGTCACCCAGACCTTCGCCGCCGGCGCCCTGGATGCCAAGACCAAGCGCTTGATCGCCCTGGGGGCCTCTCTGGCTGCGGGCTGTGAACCGTGCATCCGACGCTCCCTGGCAGTTGCCAGGGAACTGGGAGCCACTCCCCAGGAGCTTCGGGAAACGCTGGCCATCGCCATGGTCGTCGGGGCCTCCAAGGTTAAGCTCCTGGGCCGGGACTGCCTGGCCGATCCATCCTCGGAGCCGGGTCCCCCGGAACCGCCCGCGGCCACCCCGTCCGCCCCCACCGGCGGCGCCTGACGCCGGTGACCCCGTCTGGTGCAGGCGGGAGCGACCTGGAATGACCGGCATCATGTCCGATCGGTTATGAAGTTATGAATCATTACCGGACAGCAAAGAAGGGGCGGCTGCGAGCCGCCCCTGGGCGAACCTCGGTGGCATATGCCATGCGGCGCGCGGTCAGTAGGTGAAAACCCGGAGGGATGTGGGGGATTCCAATTGGCGGTCCACCTCCGCCTGCAGGCGTTGACGCTCCGTGTTGTTGAACCAGGCCTCCCAGTGCTCTTGGGATTCCCAGGTGCTGATCACCAGATAATGGTTAGGGTCATCCACCGCATGCAGGGTCTCCCCGGAGATGTAGCCCGGCTGCTGCATGGCCAGAACCCGCATCTGCCTGAGGAGGCGGACGATTTCCATTACCTGTTTGCCCTTGATGGTCCTCTCCAGCAACACCTTCACCATGGCTCCATCCTCCTTTCTGCGGAAGTCTCTGCTTCTTCGGCTTGGGGCGGACACGCCCTTCGTTGTCATCATAGCCCAAAAGCCCCGGTAAATCCACGGAAGAATCACATCGCGGCCCTGGGGCCGCAACCAAACGGAAAATCGACCTGATCCCTGTTGGCCAGCGAATTCATGAAGTTCAGGTGGCAAGCACTTTTCTTCCCCCTCACCCTAACCCTCTCCCCCATCGGGCATAGGCGCTAACTTAAGAAGACTTTTTGTATGTTATTGATAATGTAAACATCAATAATATCAGTACAGTTGAAAATCTAATAAGGCCTTAAGTTAGCGCCAATGCCCCAGCGGGGGGAGAGGGCCGGGGTGAGGGGGGAAACATTGGTCAAGTCATGTGGTTATAAGTCGAATCTTTGTCAATAAACAAAAGAGAAGGATTCGAATCAGCCATATTCTTACAAACGGATTACTCATCACAGAAGAAGCCTTGGAGACGATCAAGAATTATAACTTCTCTCCAAAGTAACATAGGGACAGACAATAATTTTCTTGTCAGAAGCGGCTCTTTTTGATATGTTGACGCCATTTCCACGGGCTAACCATCGTTGAACTCGGCAGTTAAGCCAATCAGCGCCGACAATACTGGACACTTCCTGTCTGGCAAGATAGGACGCGGCCGGAGTTGATTTATCGCCCCAACCCCGCCCCCTTGACGGAGGAGGGGTTTTTTATTTTTGGTGGAATCATATTTAGGTTATGCGGTAACTAACGTAAAATAATGTTAATTCAGTAAGTTGTGATGTCGCAATAGTCTGTCGGCGCCGCATTGTCCCAACTTCTGCATGCCGGTATCGTAATATCAAGCACTTACGCCAAATTTTCGGTGTTTACTGTAGAAGTTGGATAGGGGCCTGAAGAAAGGGCGGCGTTTCGGACTGTATTGAAACGCCGCCCTCATATGTTGCTCCAGCCTCCGTTGATCGTGATCGTTCAAAACATCCGTCGGCTCCTGGCGGTTATCGCTTCCTGATCATCCGATCCGCATTGCAGAATACGCTTCAGAAGCCCTCGCCGACGTTTCTGCGGCGATCAGGCGAGGTCGAAGCGGTCCAGGTTCATGACCTTGTTCCACACCGCCACAAAGTCATGTACGAACTTCTCCTGGGAGTCCTCACAGGCGTAGACTTCCGCCACGGCCCGGAGTTGGGAGTTGGAACCGAAGATGAGGTCGACCCGGGTGCCGGTCCACCTGAGTTCGCCCGTAGCGCGATCCCGACCCTCGAAAACGTTTTCGTCTGCCGTTGCCTGCCACGCCGTTCTCATGTCCAGCAGATTCACGAAGAAGTCGTTGGTGAGGGTCTCCGGCCGCTTGGTGAAGACGCCATGCGGGGACTTTCCGTAGTTGGCATTCAGGACGCGCATGCCGCCGACGAGAACCGTCATCTCGGGAGCGGTCAGTGTCAGCAGTTGCGCCCGATCAACCAGCAGTTCCTCTGCCGTTACGGCGTATTTGGTTTTGAGGTAGTTACGGAAGCCGTCGGCAACCGGTTCGAGTACGGCGAATGACTTCACGTCGGTTTGCTCCTGCAAGGCGTCCGTGCGCCCCGGCGCGAAGGGGACAGTCACCTCGAAACCGGCATTCTTCGCCGCTTGCTCGACGCCGGCGCAACCACCCAGAACTATCAGGTCAGCCAGCGACACCTTCTTGCCGCCGGATTGCGCGCCGTTGAACTCCTGTTGGATGCCCTCCAGGGCTGTGAGGACCTTCGCCAGTTGGGCCGGCTGGTTGACTTGCCAATCCTTCTGCGGCGCCAGACGAAGGCGGGCCCCGTTGGCGCCGCCGCGCTTGTCGGAGCCCCGGAAGGTGGAGGCCGACGCCCAGGCGGTATAGACCAGTTCCGAGATGGACAGGCCCGAGGCCAGGATCTTGCCCTTGAGGGCGGCGATGTCCTGCCCGTCGATCAACTCATGGTCGACGGCGGGCACCGGGTCCTGCCAGATCAGTTCCTCTGCCGGGACCTCCGGGCCGAGATAGCGCGAGCGGGGGCCCATGTCGCGGTGGATCAGCTTGAACCAGGCCCGGGCGAAGGCGTCCGCGAATTCCTGGGGGTTCTGCTGGTAGCGCCGCGCGATGGGCTCGTAGATCGGGTCGTAGCGCAGGGACAGGTCCGCAGTGGTCATCATCGGCCGGTGCTTCTTGGATGGGTCGTGCGCGTCCACTACCAGGTCCTCTTCGGCCACGTCCTTGGCCAGCCACTGATGCGCGCCGGCCGGGCTCTTGACCAGCTCCCAGTCGTATTTGAACAGCACTTTCAGATAGCCCATGTCCCAGGTGGTGGGGTTCGGCTTCCAGGCGCCCTCGATGCCGCTGCTGATGGTATCGCCGCCTTTGCCGGCGCCGAAGCTGCTCTTCCAGCCGAGGCCCTGTTCCTCGATGGGCGCGGCTTCGGGCTCAGGCCCCACATAGGACGCCGGGCCGGCGCCGTGGCATTTGCCGAAGGTGTGCCCGCCGGCGACGAGGGCCACGGTCTCTTCGTCGTTCATCCCCATGCGGCCGAAGGTCACGCGAACGTCACGGCCGGAGGCGACCGGGTCCGGGTGGCCGTCCGGCCCTTCCGGGTTGACGTAGATCAGGCCCATCTGCACCGCGGCCAGGGGGTTTTCCAGTTCCCGGTCGCCGGTGTAACGGCTCTTGGGCTTGTCGCTGGTAGCCAGCCATTCTTCTTCGGCCCCCCAGTAAATGTCCTCTTGCGGCTCCCAGACGTCCGCACGCCCGCCGCCGAAGCCGAAGGTCTTGAAACCCATGGACTCCAGGGCGCAGTTGCCGGCCAGGATCATCAGGTCGGCCCAGGAAATCTTACTGCCGTATTTCTGCTTGATGGGCCAGAGCAGCCGGCGGGCCTTGTCGAGGTTCACATTGTCCGGCCAACTGTTGACGGGGGCAAAGCGCTGCAGGCCGGCTCCCGCACCCCCGCGGCCGTCGCCGATGCGATAGGTGCCGGCGAGGTGCCAGGCCATCCGGATGAAGAGCCCCCCGTAGTGACCGTAATCGGCCGGCCACCAGTACTGGGAGTCGGTCATCAGGGCATAGAGGTCCTTTTTCACGGCCGCCAGATCGAGTTTCTTGAATTCCTCGGCGTAGTTGAACTTCTCGCCCATGGGATTGCTCAGGTTTGAGTTCTGATGCAGAATCCTGAGGTTCAACTGGTTCGGCCACCAATCCCGGCTCGACCTGCCACGGCCAACGGTGGACCCCATTACCGGGCGCTTGTTATCGTCCTTCATAAAGCTTCCTCCCTTCGATATCTGATGTTTTGCACCGTACCTTGTATAGGACTGCGGTGAGATGGCGCAACCACCTGGGATTTCCAGGTTTCTCGAAAGTTAAGCACATAATTTCATAAATGCCAGGGCCTGCCAGCCGGCCAGTCTCAGCGGCGGCTCCCGCTGAGTAACTTAACTCTTTGATAAAGATGGTTTTTCCAGGCTGACCGGTGAACAACTACTGCATTTCGGAATTCCTCCTTTTCCTTTCGAAAAAATAGTAATTTTAATAAATTACTTGCTAATAATTATTCTAATCAGCTTCCGAAAAAATTTTTGGTCTATTCAACCTTCTGACACTCAGGACACAAGCCGAAAAAACAAATCTGGTGATGGGTGAAATGAAACCCTGTCTGGTTGGCCATCTCCTCGGTCAAACGCACTATTGAGCCGCATTCCGGATCGACGATGCGACCGCAGGCGGTGCAGATGGCATGGGGATGGGGGTAGGGTTTGTTGCCGTCGTAGCGGCTGCCCAGATGGGCGAAACCCAGTTCCAGGACCTCCTTTTCCCTTTTCAGTAAATTGATGGTGTTATAAACCGTGGCTAAACTGGTGGTGGGAAAATTGGCTTTGACCATTTCAAAAATAGTCTCGACGCTCGGGTGACCATCGCTTTTGGCCAGGATTTTCAGGATGGCCAGGCGCTGGGGGGTAAGGCGGCGCCCATGCTCTTTAAGCACCTTGATCATCTGGTTTAAGCGGATATGGGGATCCACCCAAAATCCCTCTAATTTAGAATAGGATATTTATAAAAAATATTTCTTAAATTGTCAAGACCAAACTCCGGTCCGGGCCAAGCCCTGAGAGTAAGTGCAGGGCTATCGCTTGGTGGGGACCGGGAAAAGGGATGAGGATTGGGGCCGGCGCAGTGTCCGGGTGACCCTGGTGGCGGTGGCCGGCGTCTCTTCCTTGTCATCAGGAACCGGAAGGCTCTTCCGGGGCACTTTCCAGGTGGGCTTGGGAACCCGCCAGTTCAAGCCGGGTTGCGTGGGGGCAGGCCACTTTTGGTGCAGCCCGTAAAGCCATGCATAATCCAGATAGGCCCGGTCAAAGATCAAAGTTGTGTATGCCAAGTTCTGCAAATTGGTTTAGGCATACGGGTTGTCAGTTTTCCTGAGCCACCGGGTTAGGGGCGCGGTCATCTGACGTGGCAGTATCAGGATAACCTGCCGACCGGGGACCAGGCGCCGGCCGGCCTCCCGGTCTACACCAGGGGTCGGGCAAGCGGATCATCGGGGCCATGCTGGGCCACAAAAGTATTGCATCGACCCGGCGATATGCTAAATTATCTAGTGTTCATCCGGAAAGTCGTTTTGTTCCCTCCCCCTTGATGGGGGAGGGTTAGGGTGGGGGTGAAATAAATTAGCAATACAGACCAGTTGCCCTATTGATCCCCCTCCCCCCAACCCCCTCCCACCAAGGGAGGGGGAGTTTCCGGATGAGGACTATCTAGGGCAATGCCGAGGGCCGTCAGGATTGAGGATGAACCGCCGGTTTGTCCCCAAAAGGAAGTCGACCGGAGACAACCGCCTCTTCTCAGTGGGCTTGCCCACCTCATCCGCCAGGTTCGCATCCTTGTCTCCCGGCCAGACAATTCTTCCCCGGTAGCTCAGCAGGTAGAGCGGGTGGCTGTTAACCACTTGGTCGGCGGTTCGAATCCGTCCCGGGGAGCCACAGAAATCAAGGGGTTGGCTACTTTAGCCAACCCCTCTTTTTTGCCAGGGATAACCCAGGGATAACCTCCATCGGGGTTTTGGGGCTGGCACCTGGGGATCTGGTGGAGGCCGTCTGAAGCGCCTCGGCGACCCCGCTGGCGGCTGGGCGTCAGTCGGCGCTGGGGCCGCAGATATCCTTCTGTACCCATCTTCCCAAAACACGATTGGAGTTGACCCCCCTGCCCACACCCCAGCACCCATACCTGATATTCAGTTCCTCCAGGAATTATTGACTGAAAATCTACGCAATGATACTTTGTGCCCATGGGCGAGCTTCTTAAACAGCTCCAAGAGTGGATAAAGGACAGGGAAAGCGAACACCTGGAATTTAAAGAGGCCAAGGTCCGCTACGACTTTGAGGAGCTAACCCGATACTGCGCTGCCATCGCTAACGAAGGCGGCGGCAAGATAATCCTAGGAATTAGCCATAAGCGACCTCGAAAGGTGGTGGGAACCAGCGCTTTTAATGACTTGGAGCGCACCAAAGCCGGTCTGATAGAAAGGTTGCATCTTCGCGTCGAAGTGGACGAAATATCCCATCCCGATGGTCGGGTGCTGGTATTTAACGTTCCTTCACGCCCACTCGGGATGGCAATCCAGTTCAAGGGCGCTTACTGGATGAGGGGTGGCGAGGACCTGGTACCCATGACCCCCGACCTCCTCAAAAGAATCTTCGCCGAGACAGGTCCCGACTTTTCCGCAGAGATTTCCCCGAAAGCCACCATGGCCGACCTTGATACCCGGGCCATCGATAACTTCCGCCGGCGGTGGCTGAGAAAATCGGAGAACCCTGCGTTGGAGAATCTTTCGACAGAACAGCTTCTTACGGATGCCGAGCTGATTCTTGACGGGAATATTACTTATGCTGCCTTGATCCTGTTTGGATCCCGCCAAGCCTTGGGGAAGTACCTGGGGCAAGCGGAAGTGATTTTCGAATACCGCTCCAGTGAAGCCTCCATCCCCTGTCAACAACGCGAAGAGTATCGCCTGGGGTTTTTCCAGTTTATGGACGATATCTGGAACAAGGTCAATCTCCGGAACGAAATGCAACATTTTGAGGACGGATTGTTTATTTGGGACATTCCCACGTTTAACGAGGTGGTAGTCCGGGAGGCGATCCTCAATGCCGTGGCCCATCGGGATTACCGGTTGCCAGGTTCGACTTTTGTAAAACAATTTCCTCGCAAGATGGAAATCGTCAGTCCCGGCGGTTTTCCCCCTGGGATTACGCCCGAAAACATCTTATGGAAACAAATGCCCCGCAACCGCCGCATTGCCGAAGTCTTAGCGAAATGCGGGTTGGTTGAGCGCTCCGGCCAAGGCGTCAACCGGATGTTTGAGGAATGCATCAAGGAGAGCAAGCCCTGGCCGTCTTTCGCAGGGTCTGACGATTATCAGGTAGTCGTTACCTTGCGAGGCGAGGTGCAAGACCCCCAGTTCCTACGGTTCCTGGAAAAAGTAGGCAAAGAAAAACTGGCCTCCTTCACTACTATGGATTTCCTGATCCTGGACTTGATCAACCGGGAAGAGCCGATTCCGGCACAATTGCGGCCGAGGCTCCCTCACCTGGTGGATCATGGGGTGGTGGAAAAGGTAGGCCGGGGCAAAGGGGTGCGCCACATCATCGCCCGTCAATTTTACCGCTTTCTGGGCAAGAAGGGCGTATATACCCGCAAGCGGGGTCTGGACCGGGAAACTAACAAGATGCTGTTATTTAAACACATACAGGATAATCGCAAAGAGGGCAGCAGATTGCAGGAATTGATGCAGGTGCTCCCCGCCTGTTCCCGAGGTCAGATACAAGGCTTGCTCAAGGAACTGGAGAAAGAGGGCCGGGTGCATCACGTAGGCGCCACCCGGGGCGCCCTGTGGTTTCCCAGATAGGCGGCAAGGGAGGATTGCATGGGAAAAGAGCTAATGCCCATGGAACAGGCAATATCTATGCAATCAATTTGATAACATCTTGTTATAAGAGAACAATTGTCACTTGCTATTCAGTGACCATGGGCGCGTTTCCAGGCAATTGCCTTATAAGCCTATAAAGCTCAATCCTTTTCATACAACGGTCCATGGGTGAAAAGTAAGCCAGGTAATGCCCTCCCGCCTGCAGCGGCTTCTTGATTCGGTTGATTATGTTGTCCTCTCTGTCTGAACCGATTAAGAAGATTCTGAAGATGCTTTCTTCTTGTTCTCGTAAGTTGGTTAAACCCAAAGTGCTCCAAGATTTTTCGGAAAAAAAGCTCTTCGTCATCAGGCCCGCTAACCGCTGTATGAATCTGCAATCGGTCCAGAACCAGAAAAATTTCTGAGGGGGGAATTTCTTCCAACTTTCGACGACCAGCAGGGCGCAAGCGGACTGTTGGGGTGCCTGCCGGCCGGACCACTACCCCTTCGGGTTTCCCACTTCCCAACTCATCTTCCTGGACAATCTCTCCTGCTTTAAGGAGGGCTCTCAAGGCCAAGTTTAATCTGTCCCGCACAGCACGGCCAGACCGCTGGAGATGGGGACATCCTTCGATATACAGATGATATAGGGAAGACCGCGTGAGGGGCCCATCTCTCTCGATTATCTCTTTCAGAGCGGTACAGATATTGGCAATAGGAGCCTCACGGGGATCGGGAAAATCCATCTCGTCTGCATATCCCGTAAATGGTCCTGCCACGGTAGCAGTTTCCTCTGCGACTTCTTCTGGTTCCAAAGATTCATCTTCCGGCTGACCCTCCGGTGCCATTTCTGCTTCGGCTGGCTTCTCTTCCTCTACCTGTGAAGGGCTGAATTCCATATCTACGGGGAGAATACCCAGGTCGTTACACGCCTGGATGACCTCCTCCACGGCGCGGCTTCGATCAAGATAAAATTCAGATTCCCGGATACGGACAAAGTTCCATTCGGCCCTTTCCAATTGGCGTTGGCGGGCCATGTCATGGTCATATCTTTCAGAACCATGCCAGGCGTCACCGTCACATTCCACGGCCAGCCGTGATTCCCAGCCCTCCACTACCAAATCGATGTAATAACCTGCCACTTCCCATTGTGGACGCACACGATATCTTCGTCTTAATAGTTCCAGAGCCACATCAACCTCGAACCAACTCTCATATGGTTCGGGTTGATCCCCTGGCCGGCGCGGCCTACGGGCCGAAACCCTTTCCAGACGTTCCAGTTCTTCTCCCTCCCAACCCCTACCTTCCTGCCACGGGCTTTGGATAAACCTCAGTAACCTCCGGCGAAGGCAATCCGGCCTCAGATCGGATTGTTGCACGCTGTGAAAAAGCCACACCTGGTCCTTAGCCCGGCTCATGGCGACATTGAAGCGACGCTGGAAGTCCAGCTCGGTCAACGCCCTAAAGCGTCGCCCAGGTGTATCAGGGGAAGCT
The DNA here is from genome assembly GCA_016874915.1 of Deltaproteobacteria bacterium. GTDB lineage: Bacteria > Desulfobacterota > Desulfobaccia > Desulfobaccales > 0-14-0-80-60-11 > VGSO01. The sequence continues at coordinate 1,407 of VGSW01000013.1, read as the reverse complement.
ACCAGTGAAAGAAAAATTACATCTCGTTGATCGCCTTGGAATGTGGCCGGAACTCCGCAACGTAGCTTACGTTCTGCAATGATCCTGGGGTCCACAATGGTGGCGAGTCTTCTTTCGATGAGGTCTGCCTGGGCGCGGCCTTGCAGGACAATCACGCCCATGGACTTGCCTTCGTAAGCTTTATCCTTTATGCATAGAAGAACGCCCTCCACCAGTTTTTCCGCTTCTGCCTCATTGCGGATTCTCTGACCTTCCCCTTCACAAAAACCGCCAGGAACCAGGGTATGCCGTAAAGGCGGCAGGCGATCCACAGGGGCTTGCCGCAAAGGCACCAAAGGAGCCTCTCGATAGCACAGGTCATTACTGAACCTGATGATCTCTGGAACACAGCGGAAATGCTCCCGCAAAGAAATGAGATTCCCAAAGCCCCGCTCCGCATGATCAAAGAGACTGGTATCCGGTCGGAACTCGGCGCGAAAATGGAAATCCTGAAGGTTGTCTCGAATCAAACGGGCAATGTCGTCTTCCTTGATCCCAACGGCCTCAGGGCTATTTTGCATCTTATCGCCCACCACGATGATTCTTTTGGCCAACAACAGCAGCGCTAAAGAACTCAATTCTGCCTGGGATGCCTCATCAGTGATGACCGTGTCGAAGAGGCCGGGTGATGCTTCTATAGTGGCCCACAACTTGTGCAAGGGCATGATCCAGGCAGGAATCTTGGGGATGCACTTGTTCAAATACTGCCGGGCATCACGGCGGTGGCGATAGGCATATCTTCCGGTTTCATGGCCTAAGCGATCGATTGCACGGGTCCAGGCATGCAGATTTTGGATGGTAAAGTTATCCAAGCGCTTGAAGAAGGCTTGCCAGGCGCGTGCCGACGCGACCTCCTCAGTCCCCTTTTCAATTTTTTCCTTTAACCGATGGTATCTTTGCACCAGCCCCTCATAGCGCTGGCGGTCGGCCACATCCTCCAGCCAACCCCGGGCTGAAGCCCAGAACCAGGCTTTTTCCAGGTCGACAAGTCGCGGTTGCCACTGCGGGTCCCCCTGACGATGGCGCACCAGGGACGCCAGGGGCGCATTGGCTTTCTCAAGTCGAGCCATTAGATCTTGGTAATGATGATAGCGTTCCTGCTGGATGCGAATGGCTTCCCGGTGTTCGGAGGCTTCATTCCAGGATTTCGGGTTTTTTTCCTTAAGGGCTTCGGCGAGTTGGTGGAGACACGGATGAGCTTTCCCTGAATCAAGGCATTCATGAATTTTCTGGTGACATTGGAGCCTCTTGCAAAAGTCATTTTTTAGGCTGATTTTCTGAAAAAATTAAGCCTCATCGGCGCGCCTGTGCTAAAGTATTTTTGATAGTAAAACAATAGCTTGGGGGAGCCGATGAAGCTTGGCGAAA
>VGSW01000012.1 GCA_016874915.1 Deltaproteobacteria bacterium | reverse complement strand
CTGGGTGGACCCTCCCACGCGCCAAGAGGGAAATCCAACGCATGCTAATGCTGAAGCTGGGCTTTTGCCCTTGTTGTCGGCGTTCAATCATAATGGATGATTCTTAAAATTACTTAACGTAGTAGTGATAGGATCAACAAGCCAAGAACAGTTAAAGATTTTTTCATTTCGTCTCTCCGCTAATGATTTTTAGCCACTATATCTTCTATAAACTTAATATTCAAGGAAATACTGTTTCACAACGAGATAATACCTATGTGAAATCTTCTTTTTTAAATTGAGACTGTTCCAAATTACCAGGGATAGTCCCAAATTGTCACCCTGAGCGACGCGAAGGGAAATCAGGTTAAAGAGTCATCCGGCTCAATAATCAATCCCCGGCTGAGGCTCGATGCCTTGGCGGTAGGCGTGCTTGATTTCCTGGATTTCGCTTACCGTGTCCGCCAGTTCGATGACCTGGGGGTGGGCGTCCCGGCCCGTGAGGACCAGATGCAGGAGGGGCGGCTTGTTCCGGATCAGGTCCAGGACCTGTTCCAAATCCACCAGCTTCAAGTGGAGGGCGTTGTTGATTTCATCCAGGATGACCAGATCATATTGGCCGGACATAATCTTTTTCCTGGCCAGCCCCACAGCCTCCTGGGCGTTGGCCCGGTGTTCCCGCCAGGGGTAGGGGTTGCCCTGAATGCCGCAGAAACCCTTGCCGGTGTAAGTCAATTCCACCTGGCAGCCGCAGCTCATCTTCTTGATCCCGTCCCATTCCCCGGCGTAAAGGTCCCCTTTCATGAACTGAATAATACAAACCCGCATATTGTGGCCGCAGGCCCGCACCACCATGCCCAAGGCCCCGGTGGTCTTCCCCTTGCCGTAACCGGTGATAACTACAATAAGGCCTTTTCTTTCTTTGGGGGATAAATAGGTAATCGGAACCTTTTCCATTTTTGCACCGCTTTTTGTCAGGGTTAAAAGGGGAAAAGGCGAAACGGGGAAAGGGGGAAAGGGGTTGGGAGGGAAAGAGGTTTGCCGTCCTTATGATTTTCCCCTTTTAACCTTTTTCTCTTTTAACCTTTTAACCTTCTCCCCTAGCAATTTCTTCCAAACTCCGGCCCGTGAGCACCGAGTTCGGTTCGTTTTTCACCACGTTGCGGCTGGGGTCGGCCTCCTCGTCGTCCGTTTTCACCAACAGCCAGTTTTCATCCGGGGCTCGTTTGAAGCGGGTCAGGGCGTAACCGCCCCGGAGCTTCCGGCCCTCCAGCCAGACCTTGGCGTGTCCATGCTCCAGAGCTTCAGCCAGGGGCATCGGAACGCCCTTCTTCTCGGTGAGGTTGCGATAGGGACCGGTATCCCAGACCATCACGGCGCCGGCGCCGTATTCCCCTTCCGGGATCACCCCCTCAAACCCGGCGTACTCCAGGGGGTGGTCCTCCGTGGGCACCGCCAGGCGCTTGTCCTTGGGGTCCGTGGACGGCCCCTTGGGCACGGCCCAGGACTTGAGCACCCCGTCCACCTCCAGACGGAAGTCATAATGGAGGTGGGAGGCCAGGTGTTTTTGGATAACGAAAATAGGCTGCGCCGATGGGGCCCGCCCGCTTCCGGCGGGCTCCGGAGTGCGGTTGAAGCGACGCTTTTCCTGGTAGCTCTTAAGGAAATCTTTAGTCATGGCCCGGGTCCTCAGCTAAAACATAATCAATCCCGCCCCGGAGTCAACCCGGGCAGTGGCCCATGAGCCCCGGAGTCGCGGTCCAAACTTTGAACTTTGAACCTTGAACCTTCCGGGCAGAACCTGAATATTCATCCGACGAGAAAAAAATATCAACTTCGCTCTTGACAAATTAATTAAAAATGGCATATAAATACAAGATTTACTAAAAACCCGAGGGGGACTACGGCCATGCGCTGCGAAAGCATTAAACAGGGTATTGATTGCACCTTTATGACCAAAAAAGGCTGTTCGTTTAACGGGGGCAAGTGCCATCCCGTGGTGGAATCCTGCGAGGGCTGCGAGCGGCAGTTAGCAGTGGAAGTGGGCAGCTACTGCCTGGCCTTTCCTGATCCCGGGGCCAAGTGGCGCCGGGGAGCCTGCAACCTGGCGACCCACGTCAAGAACGGCAACGGCAATAAGGAAACGACCCAAAAACTCAATCCCTTGAAGGCCTCCAAGCGGAAGGCCGCGGGCCGCTAAGCCGGCTCCTGAAACGGACAGCGCGGCCGTGAGCCATATCTAGCGGCCGGCCGCGCTTGCCTTTCCCTTCCCGATTTTCCCTCTGAACCTTTTCCTGGTTCCGAAATCTAACTTAAGACCTTATCAAAACTTCCTAAAAGCTTCGCACAACTGAAAATTTAGTGGCACAGGCCTCTGGCCTGTGAGCACCGCCTATTTTCCAAGTGACTTTTCCACAGGCTGGAAGCCTGTGCCACTCAAGCAGTTGTATCTTGCTATTCATCCCGGCAAAGTCGGTGACTCGGCAGAGGTTTTAACTTGCTTTTAAACCGGCCCAGTTGCCTACTTGGTGGCCAGGCTATCTTGCCTGCGGATATCGATTTAGCGATTGGCAGAGCGGCGGGCCAAACTAACAGCCAACCCGCCAAATCGCTAAACGCCAAACCCCACCCAGACAATCCTTTGGTGCGTAAGACCCACTCTACAGTTTTTCCAGGGCTTCCTTGATCCGGGTCAGTCCCGTGGCAATGCGCTCCCGGGAAGTGGCATAGGAAAACCGGAGGCACTGGTCCTCTCCGAATTCCACCCCGGGCACCGCCGCCAGCTTGGCTTCATCCAGCAGGTACGCGGCCAGGACCTGGGAGGGCGTCTGCCCCGGCCCCACCTTCAGCCTATGGTAATACGCCGAAAAATTGGGAAAAATGTAAAACGCGCCCCCCGGCTTGGTGCTGGTAACCCCGGGGATGCTCAGGCACCTCTGATAAATGTCGTCCCGGCGCCAGGCGAACTCCGCCACCATGGCGGCCACTGCGTCCTGGGGGCCTTTTAATGCCTCCACCGCGGCCTTCTGGGCGATGGAAGTGGGGTTTGAGGTGCTCTGGCTCTGAAGGTTGGTGGCCGCCTGGATGCCGTCTTGGGGTCCGGCCAGATAGCCGATGCGCCAGCCGGTCATGGCATAGGTCTTGGACACCCCGTTCAACACGAAGGTGCGCGCTTTCAATTCCGGGGCCAGCATGGCGATGTTGGTAAAGCGGGCGCCGTCAAAGAGAATCTTGTCATAAATATCGTCGGAAATTACGTAAAGTCCCGCTGATAAAACCACTTCTCCCAGGGCCGCCAGCTCTTCTTTGGTATAGACCCCGCCGGTGGGATTGGAAGGGCTGTTGATAACCAGGGCCTTGGTCCGGGGGGTGAGGCGGGCTTTGAGTTCCGCCGCGGTGAGTTTGAAACCGTTCTCTTCCCGGGTGGGCACCACCACCGCTTTGGCTTCGGCCAGCATGGCCATGGGCACGTAGGACACCCAGAAGGGGGCCGGGATGATCACCTCGTCGCCGGGGTCGAACATCACCTGGAAAAGATTGTAGAGGCCGTGCTTGCCCCCGCAGGAGACCAGGATTTCGGCGGGCTGGTAGCCCAGGCCGTAATCTTCCTGAAACTTGCCGATGATGGCTTCTTTCAGCTCGGGGATGCCCCCCACCGGGGTATATCGGGTGAAGCCTTCCCGAATGGCCCGGATGGCGGCCTCCCTGATATTTTCCGGGGTGTCGAAATCCGGCTCCCCCACCCCGAAGTTGACCACGTCCACTCCCTGGGCCTTTAGCTGGTTGGCCTTGGCGTTCAGGGCCAGGGTGGCCGACGGCGGAATCTGACGAATACGGGCGGCTAACTGCAAAGTCTGGGCGCTCCTTTTACTTAGAAGATATTTTTGGGCCTTCGCCGGAAACCAGTAATCAGTAATCAGTGATCAGTAATCAGTGGCCAGTGGCCAGTGGCCAGTTTTAAGTTCCTAATTTTCCAAAATATTTCTAACCTGCTCACTGCTCACGAATTACTGGTTACTGGTTACTGGTTACTGATTACTGCTCACTGTCCCCAAACCCTTTGATAAATACCCAAGATTATGATAATTGTCAACTGCGGGAGGGCCCAACAGTGAAGCGGGTGGCCATCATCACTAAAAAACACAAACCCGATGCCTGGGAGGCGGGCCAGGCCTTACAAGCCTGGTTTCAGGAGCGGGGCCTAGACGCCGTGAGCATGGAAAACGAACCCGATCCCCTGGTCATCCCGTTGCCCCCGGGAATCGAACTCATCGTGGTCATGGGGGGCGACGGCACCATCCTCAGCGTGTCCCGTCACTACGGCCAGTTGGGCATCCCCATCCTCGGGGTCAACGTGGGCGGCCTGGGCTTCCTCACCGAAGTCTCCCTGGACGAGCTTTACTTGTGCCTGGAAGACCACTTGCTGCCAGGGTGGTACGAAGTGGAGGAACGCCTCATGCTCACCGCCTCCCTTTTTCGGGAGGGCCAGATTTTCTGGGAGGAGCACATCCTCAACGACGCGGTGATCAACAAAGGCGCCCTGGCCCGCATTGCGGAGCTCAATACCTGGATCGACGGTGAATATCTCACCACTTATCGGGCCGACGGCCTCATCATCTCCACCCCCACCGGGTCCACGGCCTACACCCTGTCCGCCGGCGGCCCCATAGTCTATCCCACCCTGCGGCACATCATCCTTCTGCCCATCTGCCCCCACACCCTGAGCAACCGGCCCATCATCCTGGCGGAGACGGCCACCGTGGCGGTCACCCTTGAGGAAAAGGGCCAGGATCTGTATCTGACCCTGGACGGCCAAGTGGGACGGCCCCTTCAATGCGGCGATAAGATTGAAGTCCGGGCCTGCCCCCACAATTTGAAGCTGGTGAAATCCCCCCACCGCAGCCACTTTCAGGTGCTGCGCACCAAGCTGGGCTGGGGCGAACCAGGCATGCGCCGGAGGGATTGAAGCAGGGGTTAGGTTTAGGGTGCAGGGTGCAGTTTTTAGCTAAAAAGGATTTCATGCACACTGTTTGCACACCCATAAAAAATAGAAAGGCAAGTTCAGGTTTACTGCCTGTAACTTGCCTAAATGATTATCAAATTTTGGTGGAGCTGAGGGGAGTTGAACCCCTGACCTCTTGAATGCCATTCAAGCGCTCTTCCAACTGAGCTACAGCCCCGGTTTACGGTTAAAAGCTAACAAAAATGCCGGTGGCTGTCAACACCCTTTAGGCGGCAATTAATTATCCGGCCATTTAAGATAAACCGCCGCTTAACGCCCATGAATCCAGATAAATTATCACTCTTCGCATATCCGCGGGCCTCTGCGGTTAAATCCGCGGTTCCTGCCTCTGGACAAACCCGGCCATTTCTCCTGAGATTCTGCTATAATCTAGCCTAAGTCCAAGGGGGAAATTTCGCAAACTTGTCTGGCCCGCGTCTTAAAATCCTGCATTTGCTGGTGAGCCTGCCGGTGGGCGGCGCCGAAGACGTGGTGGCCACCGTAGTGCAGGGCCTGGACCCGGAGCGCTTCTCGGTCACCGCGGCCTGTATCGGCTCCCTGGGACCCGTGGGCGAAGAGTTGGCCGCAGAAGGCCATCAGGTAATCAGCCTGGGGCTGGACCTCAATCGCACCTCCTTCTGGCGAGTGGTGGCCGCAGTACGCCGCCTCCTGATGGATACCCGCCCCCACATCCTCCACACCCATCTTTATCATCCCAACCTTTATGGCCGGTTGGCCGCGCTGGGCCTGGGACTCCGGGGGGTGGTGGCGGAGGTGCACAATGTTTATACCCGGCGGAAATTTCACCGCCGGCTGTGGAATTGGCTGCTGGCGCGGGCTAGCGACTATGTTCTGGTGGTGAGCCCCCAGGTATGGGATGACGTGCGCCGTTACGACTGGATTTCTCCCTCCCGGCTGCGTTTGCTGCCCAATGGCGTCAATCTGGCGGCCTTGGAAACTCCCTGGAGCAGGGAAGAAGCCAAGTCTCGCTTGGGGGTGCAGGGATTCTGCATCGGCGCCGTGGGCCGTCTGGAGGAACAAAAAGGCCAAACATTTTTATTGGCCGCCCTCCCCGAACTGCGCCAGGAGATTCCAGATTTGACCGTGTTGCTGGCGGGTGAAGGCCGCCAGGAAGAAGCCCTGCGCCGCCAGGTTGCCGCCCTGGGTCTGGAAGACGTCGTGCATTTACTGGGAACCCGGCGGGACATGGCTTTAATCTACCGGGCCCTGGACCTCTTTATCCTGCCTTCCCTCTGGGAAGGTCTGCCTCTGGCTCTGCTCCAGGCGATGGGGGCCGCTCTGCCGGTGGTGGCCACCCGGGTGGGCGGGGTCCCGGAAGTGATCCAGGACGGCGTCAATGGGTTGCTAGTTTCTACTGGAGACTCATCAGCCCTGGCCGCGGCCATCCTCGAGGCTTACCGCCAGGCCGGCCTGCGGCAGCGCCTGGGAGCCGCGGCGCAGCTAACCGTCCAGGAGAGCTATTCCCAGGAGACCATGCTCCGCCGCCTGGAGAGCCTCTATCTTGAATTGGGAGAAAAGGGCCGCCGGTCGTGATCCCCCCCTACCCTTCCCCTTCCTTCACCATTTTACATACTGAGTCCTCCCTGGGTTGGGGCGGCCAGGAACGGCGCATCATGGCCGAAGCCGCGGCCATGCGCCGCCGGGGGCATCAATTGCTTTTGGCCTGCGATACCCGGAGCCAGCTTTATCCCCGGGCCCATAAAGATGGGTTTACCATCCTTCCCCTGAGCTTCGGAGGGTGGCATAATCTCACGGCGTTCCTTGCCTTGCGGCGCTTTCTCCAAACCCGGAGGGTGGACATCCTGAACACCCACAGTTCTTTGGATTCATGGGTAGGGATGCTGGCCTGGCGGACTTTGAGAAACCGGCCCCGCCTGGTGCGCACCCGGCACCTCTCCACTCCGGTCCACGGCAACTGGCCCACCCGCCGCCTTTATCACGCCCCCCAGGCCATTATCACCACCGGAGAGCACACCCGGGAGCAATTGGCCAACCGCCTGGGAGTACCCCGGGACCGCATCTTTTCCATTCCCACGGGAATTTCCCTGGAGGAGTTTGCGCCCCGGGAACCGGACCCCGAGCTGCGCCGCCTCCTGGAGATTCCTGCCGACGCCTTGATTATCGGCAGTGTGGCAGTGCTGCGCTCCTGGAAGGGGCATGTTTTTCTTCTGGAGGCTTTAAAAGAACTTCGCCGGGAGGGCCTGCCGGCCTATTTGGTGGTGGTGGGGGAAGGCCCCTACCGGGTGATTATTGAAGAAAAGGTGGCGGAGCTGAACCTGGCCCCCTGGGTGCGCCTGACGGGTTATCAAGAAGAGGTGGCCCCCTGGCTGGCCCTCATGGACGCGGTGGTCCTGGCCTCGTACGCCAATGAAGGAGTGCCCCAGGCTCTGCTTCAGGCTCTGGCCATGGAGAAACCGGTGGTGGGAACCGACGTGGGCGGCATCCCCGAAGTGGTCCTTCCCGGAAAGACCGGGCTGTTGACACCGCCCCGGGACTCCCGGGCCTTGGCTAAGGCGCTGCGCTGCCTGCTAACCGATCCGGAATACGGCCGCCGGTTAGGCCGCCAGGGGCGGCAGTTGGCAATGGAGAACTTTTCCCTGGAGCAGATGGCCCAGGCAGTGGAGCAGGTTTATCAGATAGTGGTCAATGAGCAGTGAGCGGTTGCCAGTTTCGAGGGTCAAGTTATTGAGCGATGGGCCAGGGCGAACAGGTACGGTAAACGGAAAACAGAAAACCGAAAACCATAATTCATCATGGAACGGCACTGGCTAATCCTGCTCATCATGGCCCTCCTGGGGATCTGGGTCCTCTCCTTAGCTGTAGTACGGTATTGGACCCGGCGCCAACTCCTCCAGGAAGTGCTCCGGGAGGAATCGGAATTCGAGGCGGACCTCCACCCGCCCCTCTCCGAGGTTCGGCCGGAAGACCAACAGGCCCTGGAGATCATCCGGGCCTACCGCCGCCGCTACCTCTTGAAGCTGTGGCCGGACACCGAATTCAGCTTCAAGTTGATCAGCGACATGTCCCAGGACTTGGTCCGGGAAATTGCCCAGGCTTATCATCCGGAGGAGGAGCGTCCGGAACTCAAGGCCTCCCTGGCCGACCTGGTGGCCCTCTACAACCGGGTGGGAGAAAGGCTGGCCCGGTGGCTGGAAACCTTTCCGGTCAACAAAATCAAGGACATGGAGATCCAGACCGTCTTTTATTACCACAGCCTTTACCAGGATCTGAAAAACCATACGGCTTATCGGTTCATCAAGCGCCACCACCTGGACCGGGCGGCCCGGTGGGGCTGGGCCGTGTATAATTACGCCAACCCCTGGTATTGGGGCCGTAGGGCCGCGTACGAAGGGGGCAAAGAGATGGCGGCCCGCCTCCTCCTGGCCCGCATCGCCGACTTCGTGGGCGAAGAGGCCATGCATATCTATGGGAGATCGAATAAAAATGGAAAACCATTCCGAAGATATGATTAATTCCTCAAAACAAAAGAATTTATTTGGTTTTTTGCGTTATGAATATACCATTGAGTTCGATGGAGGAACTGTTACTTTACTTCCTTTTTATAAAGAATCAGAAGCATGGGTAGATGAATATTTACATGAAGATGGGTTCCTATATCCGCCTTTAGTATCAAAATATAGATGTGATCCAGTTACATTAAAGCCTATTGAGAAAATACCAAAAACACAGCGACCTGCTAATTTGCATAGAATTCCTCCTTCGCATGAATTAATTTTAACTGGGAAAAAAGAGGATGACGATTTGCGTAAAGAATCAGGTGCCTTCATAATATACCTATTGTCTTATTTATTTGGGACAAGACTTCAATTCTATGACTGGTGGTTTGACAAGAGAGTCCCAATTGAAAAAACCCATGCAATATCTTTTCAAAATGAAACAGTTGAAGATTTTTTATCATACTCAATTTTGAATTGGAAAAGCTGGAATGATAATGAAAGAAAATCATTTATTAATTTACTTTATATGCATTCTCGCTCCCCATCCTACGATTGGGAATGGGAAAGTTTCGTCATTGAATATATGGTTTTCGATGGTCTTTTTAGCCTGGCAGAATCCCTGGGCATTTTTAATTCAAGAAAGAGAATAATTAGACATAAAGACCGTATTACATTAATTTGCAATATTTTTGAAATACCTATTAATGATACGTTTGTCGATCAAATTATTAGACTAAGGAATGAACTAATACATAACGCTATATGGGATGGTGGAATGCCATGTAGTAGTGGTAGCCATGAAGCCCATTTAAGAGTAATTAATCTACGAAGGCTTAATCAACGACTTATCCCAGCTATTTTACAATATAAGACGCCTTATATAAGGACCGGATGGTGGTATTTAGGACAATGCATATTCGAACCTCGGGATCGATCTGCGGATTAATGATGCCGAAAACCGAAAACCGAAAACCGAAAACCCTCTTTTCCTGGTTGGCCGATTCCCTGGGGGACCTGTGGTATCGACTGGACCGGCGCCACCGGGAGATCACCCGGCGCAATCTGGCCTTCGCCTACGGCCCGGAGTTGCGCGACCCCGAACTGGAGCGTATCGCCCGGGGAGTGTTTCGCCATTTTGTCCGGTTTGCCTGGGAGATGGTGGAACTGCTGGTGGCCCCCTTAACTTATATTGAACGAAAGGTGGTAATCCTAGGTGAGGAACACGTACAGGCTGCTCTGGCCCAAGGACGGGGCCTGATTGCCATCACCGCCCACGCCGGCAATTGGGAATACACGGCCATGGGCTATAGCCTCCGGTATCAGCCTTTGGCGGTGGTGGCCCGGGAAATGGACTCCCCCTGGGGTAGTAAGCTGGCCCGCTACTTGCGCCAACGCACCGGCAACTGGATGGTGGACAAACAGCGGGGTCTGAAGGCCATCCTGGCCCACCTAAAGCAAAACCACCGAGTAGCTGTTGTCATTGACCAGAACACCACCACCGAGGGGGGGTTGCTGGTGGACTTTTTCGGCAAGCCGGCCCGCACCACCCCGGTGGCCGCGGTGCTGGCCCGCCACCGGGACATCCCGGTGTTGCCCGTCCTGGCCCGGCGCCTCCCCGACGGCCGCCATTTGCTGGTGATGCTGCCGTCCATTCCCATGGAAAAAACCGATGATCTTCAGGCCGACATTCAGCGCCATCTGGAACTTCAGAACCAGGTCATTGAGGCCTGGGTGCGGGCCTGTCCCGAACAGTGGCTATGGCTCCACCGGCGCTGGAAAAACCAGTATGAAGATATGTACCGGGGGCTGTGAATTAATAACAGTTTTTAGTTTTCTGTTTTCTGTTTTCTGTTAGAAAGAAAGCTATAGCTTATTTTGTTTTTCATTTCAGCAAGAAGCAGTCGATTGCCAGAGGTCCTTCCCGGAAGGCAACAATCGGAATTTATTTTAACCGCAAACCGCAAAGGGTATTACCTGGGGGTTATGATGACGGAAGTCTCGGAAAGTTTTTTGGCGAAGTTTAAAGAGAAGGTGGCGGCCCAGGGCATTGCCCGGCATTTCGGCCTGGAACTGGAGGAATTGTCTCCGGGATACGCCCGGGTGATCATGACCCCCGGCCCCGAGACAGCCAATATCCTGGGGATGGTCCACGGCACCGCGATTTTCGCCTTGATTGACGAGGCCTTCCAGGCCGCGGTGAATGCTCACGGCGCGGTGGCCGTGGCCCTCAACATGAACCTCACCTTCCATGCGGCCCCCCGCATGGGGGAACGGCTTACCGCCACCACCCGGGAACTCCACGCCGGCCGCCGCACCGCCACCTATTTCATCGAAGTCACCGATTCCCAGGGCGGCCTGGTGGCCACCTGCCAGGCCCTGGCCTACCGCAAGGGCCAGCCCCTGCCCTTCGGGTAAGGGGAGAATGGATCTCACTGCTTTTGCCCTGAGTTGGAGCCCGGTGCTCCTGTTGACCTTGTTGGCGGTGGGTTGGCGGCGGCCGGCGTTGGAGCTTTCCCTGGCGGGAGTTACGTTCACCGGAGGGCTGGTCTATCTCGGTTTTCAAACTCCCGCCGGGGTGGTCCTCCTGGCGGCGCTGGACGGGCTGTTGACCACCTTCCCTTTGCTTCTGGTGGTGTTGGCGGGCATACTCCTGTCCAACCTGCTCCTGGCCACGGGGGCCATTGAGCGCCTCGTCACCTGGTTCGTCTCGGGCCTGCGCCATCCCGGCCACCGGCATAGTTTCATCTCCCTGGGAACCTGCAATTTTTTAGAGGGGGCCAGCATTATTGCCGAACCCCTGGTGGCCCCCATGCTGCGGGCCGCGGGGGTGAGCCCCCCGGGAGCGGCCGCCCTGTCCATCATCGGCTATTCCGGCCTGATGAGCGTGGAGATGGCCGGAATCATCATCACCGTGTTAGCCCTGGTCACCGGACTGCCCTCCCATGAGTTGGCATCGGCGTCGGCCTGGCTGTCGGTGCCCGCCACCCTGGCCATGGCCGCCTGCATCCCCCGGTTTTTGCCGGCCGCGGAGGGAGACTGGCGGGGACTGGCCTTGATGCTGACCAGCGGCTTGCTGGTGAGCCTGGTGGCTCTGGTCACCACCCTGACCCTGGGCGTCGTGTTGGCGGGCATGGCTGGGGGGCTGGCCTTGATGGCGGTCCTGATGCTCCTGGGGGCCCGGCGGTGGCAGTGGAACCGGGAAATCCGCCGGGACCTGCTCCCCTTTGCCATTATCTTGGTCCCTCTCCTTATGGTTAACACGGTGCCGTGGCTCCGGGAACTCACCAGCCAGACCCTGGTGCTTCATCTGAAAGTAATTCCGCAGCACCAGGTCACCCTGACGCCCTTCTTTTCCGCCTACCCCTACCTTTTCCTGGCTTTTGGAGTGGCTGCCGCGATGTTCGGGCCTGAAGTCCAGTTGCGCCAGGTAGTGGCGGTGAGCCTGAGGCAAGGGTGGCGGGCGCTGACGGCCATGGGGCTCCTGGGGGCCATGGGCCAGATAATCGCCTACTCCGGCTATGCCGAAGGATTCGGTCACCTAACGCCGGCCAGGAACATCCCCTGGGTGCTGGCCACGGGCCTCAAGGTTTACACCGGTTCCTGGTATCCGCTGTTCGTCCCGCTCCTGGGCTGGGTGGGCACTTTTTTAACCGGTTATGGGGTGGCTTCTTTGATGCTCTTTGGCGAATTGCAGGTGCAGGCGGGCAAGCTACTGCAGGTGTCCGCGGTCTGGCTGGCCGCCGGGCTTACCGTAGGGTCTTCCTTAGGGTCCGTTTCCTCTCCCTTTAAAATAGCCCTGGCCACGCCCATGTGCGGCGCCTTGGGCCAGGAAGGGGCCATCCTCCGGCGCACCATTCCCCTGGGTGTGGCCGCGTCGGTCCTCATAGGAGTTATTTTGTGGGCTGCCGTAAAATTAATGTGAGTGTTGCCTGAAGATAGATCAGACGATGGATTATTTCTTTTTTGCTCTGAAAGTGCTGATCGCACAGGCTGGAAAGCCTGTGCCACCAGTACTTTTCATGATTTTGGGGGAGCCAACGGCTCAGGCGCGACTGCTTCGAAAAGTTCAAACTCATGGGCCTTAACCGACCCATAAATCATGGACAGGCGCTTGGCAGAGCGGAAGGCTACAATCCATTCTTTGAACTTTGAACTTTGAACCTTGAATGACTGCCCTGGTTTTAAGGAGAAATTAACCTGCTTATGTCCTCGGATAAACGCACCTCAAGCATGTTCAATGGCTTTGCTCCCAGATCCATCACGGTTCATTGGCTGTCGGGATTCGATCAAAGCCGGTTCGAGACCTGGATGGCCAAGAAGGCCAGCATCACATTGTCGCCCACTTCCCTCAGCTTCCGGGCCTACATTATCTGGCCGGTGGAAGAGGCGGACGAATGTAAAATCGAAATCAGAAAAACGGAGAACGGAATAACTTTTGAGGCCGACTGGTTTCCTGGAGAAGAGTTCGAAACGAAAATGTTTTTCTCCCCTGATAAGGCTGAAATGGTCTTAATGGCTTCCTATGAAAGGGAAACCGTTTTTGTTCACCTGGAGTAATTTTTCGAACCTCTGCCCTTCTCTTCCCGCCCTCATTCAAAATCTTCCGCCGCACGCCGTTGACAATGACCTTTTGGAACTTATTTTGTGAATAAACCAAGGTTCCACGGATAAAAGGAGGAATTATGGCCAAGAAAGTTTATACTTGTCAGTCCTGCGGGGCCTTTGCCGAGGATCCCGGGCATCTTTGCAACCCTTCCACCGAGATCATGACCTGCGCTTACTGTGGCGACAAGGCCCCCCATGTGAAGCACTTCTGCAAGGGCAAATTGGAAGACATCAAGTATGTCTGCGAACAGTGCGGCCGGCTGGCCACCTCCGCGGACCTGCTTTGTAAACCCACCAGCGTGCCCAGCAGCTAATCCGCCCGTTAAGGCCGAAAACAACCAAGGGTTCCCGATGGCGGGAACCCTTGGTTGTTGAGGGGAGGGCCGGGGGATAACCAATCGCCCCGCCCTCCCCTCAAGCTCCCCTCCCAACCCCTTATAATACCGTTTTCGGTTTTCAGTTTTCGGTTAAAAGAAATTGTATTATCAATAAGTTAGCTATAGAATTTGTTGCATCTGAAACTGAACTTGGTATAAGGGGCTGGGGGAGGGGTTTGGGGAAAGGGCCAGGGGCAGGTGCCCCTGGCCCCTCTTCCCCAATAACCGCTTCCTTATCGCAGCAGCGCCTGGGCGGCCTCCTCGTATTTTCCCAGAAGCTCCAGGGCCCGCTCCTCCTCCGCCAGCAGAGACCGGTATGTTTCCTGGCGGCCATTGGGGCCCGGGGAGGCCAGTAGTTCTTCCAGCCCCCGGCGCTGCCGGTCATGCCGGGCCGCCAGCAGCCGCAGGCGCAAAATCAAGACCTGGGTGAGCAGCCGGTCTTGGGCCCATTTCAGGTATCCCAGGGCTTCCGGGTAATTCTCCTCCTCCATGGCGGCCAGGGCCAGGTGACGGTAATAAGAGGCCGGCAGCACCCCGGAATCGGCCAGGGGGCCGGAAAATAAGGTCCGCCCCAGGCGCACCAGCAGATTCAACCCCAGCATCTTAGACCTTCAAAAACTTTATCGATAATCCAAATCTTTTAACCGAAAACTGAAAACTGAAAACCGAAAACTGCATTTAAGCCTTCTGCGCCTGGATGCCCGCGTCCACCATGTTGCTCAGGATTTCCCGCAATTCCGGCAGGTCCTGGGTCAGCTCCTCAATGCGCCGCTTCACCTCCCGGTAATCCTCGTCGGCCCGCCGGTCCTGGGCCAGGGTGTCCTGGAGGTAGCGGCCCATCCTTTTATCCAGGCGCCACAGCCCCGCGGCTGCGCCCAGGATTTCCAGCAGCCCCGTGGTGATGTGATGCCCGGTGACTTCCTGGATGGCTACTTCCGCCACCCAGCCGGCCACGCCGCCCACCACCGCCCCGGTGAGAGAAAGGTCTGTTCTGGCCATATTTTCCTCCTTTAAGACACAGCCGGGGGGCGACTGTGCTCCATAATCAATTGCCGGGTGCTCCGCTTGTGTCTCCTTCTGGAGATGAGCCCTCTTTCCGCCCCAGTTTCTCTGCCAGGCGCTCGGTTTCCGCCAGCATCCGGCCCACGTGGCGGTCTTTCTCCGCCAGCCGCCGCCTCAGGGTGCGGTTCTCTTCTTGGAGCCGACCGGTTTCCGAATAACCCAGCCAACTACGGACCCGCCTGACCCCCAGGGTCAGGCCCACCCCCACCGCCACCCCGGACACGAATCCTAAAAAGAAATCCAGGCCCTTGATCTCCATGCTGCGTTAGAATTGCTTACCCGGCCAAAAATAAAGTCCGGTGGCTTGGTCCTTCTGGCCCACCAGCGGTTCTGCGGTCAAATATTCTTGAATCACATATTCACAGACAAATACCGAGGTGCCTGGGGCCAGGTGGCCGCCAATGACCTGCCCCTGGTCATCCCCCAAAATCAGGTGGGCATGAATGTACGGCTTGCCATTCTGCAGGGAGATGTTCCCCATCAGGGATAAAATATTCAGAGGTTTCCGCAGGTCAATATACTTATATTTTTGCCCTATCTGATCATAGTGCGCCAGGCGGGCATGACCCACCGCGCCGATGGCCCTGACTTCTCCCAATTTTATTTTCTGAGATTCGCAGATCTGCTCCAGACTTGCTAAGAGGTCGCTTCCCAGGGATAACCACCCCAAGAACTTCCGTCCATCGGTTGCCTCGACATTCATGACCATGCCTCCAGGAATAGGATGAAGAACCGAGTCCCGCCGCGCCGCCAATATTTTCCGGGGTGATTTTTAAAAGATCACCGGTTGAAATCCTGGCATTTGCCCGCCATTATACCAATTTGCCGTCCGAGTCACAACCGGCTTGTAAAGCCCGGGCACTCATGCCACAATAACGGCAAATCCCCCCCGGAGGTTATGCCCCATGAGCGACATCAAGGCCATGTACCGCACCGTGATGGCGGACCATTTTCCCCCGGAGATGACCATCACCTTCGGCGATCAAAAATTGGTGTACCGCAAACGCACCTGGAAACTGCCGGATAAAGGTGAAATCATCGAAATGGGTCTGAGATATGGAGAAAACCCCGGTCAGGAAGCGGCTCTCTATGAACTGGTGGGCGGCCACCTCACCCTGGGAGAATGTCATTTCATCGAGCCGGGCCGGTCCATGACCAGCGCCCTGGACGAAGCGGCCATGATCCAGGCCGGCAAACACCCCGGCAAGACCAACTTAACCGACCTGGACAACGGCCTCAATATCATCAAGTTTCTGGGGAAAAAGCCGGCCGCGGTGATCCTCAAGCACAACAACCCCTGCGGCGCCGCCTGGGCTGCATCTCTCGCCGAGGCCTACGACCGGGCCAACATGGCCGACCGCATCGCCGCGTTCGGGGGCGCCGCGGTCTTCAATCGGGCCCTGGACAAGGCCACCGCGGAGCTGGTATCCCAAAACTATCTGGAAGTGGTGGCCGCCCCGGATTTTGAATCCGGCACGGTGGATATCCTCAAAAAGGCCAAGGACCTGCGCATCATCCGGGTCCCCCGCTTCGACCGCCTGGAAGACTTCAAACTGCTGCGCTTCGTGGAGTTCAAAAGCCTCATTGATGGAGGCATCATCGCGCAGCAGTCTCCTTTAAATGCCATTCTGAAGAAAGAAGACTTCAAGCCCGCGGTGGCCACTTACCAGGGCAAGGAATACCGGTGTCTGCGAGAGCCTACGGAGGCGGATTACGAAGACCTGCTGTTCGGCTGGTGGGTGGAGCAGGGCGTCACTTCCAACTCCGTGCTGTTCGTCAAGGACGGGTGCACCGTGGGCATCGGCACCGGAGAGCAGGACCGGGTGGGGGTGGCGGAAATCGCCGTCTTCAAAGCCTATACCAAGTACGCCGACGCCCTGTGCTTCCAAAAATTCGGCATGCCCTATAAGAACCTGGAACTGGAGATTCTTAACGCCAAACGGGACGCCTCCGACAAGGTGGTCATCGACCTCGAGGCCCGGGAAGCCAAGGGCGGCCTGATGGGGTCGGTGATGGTCTCCGACGCCTTCTTCCCCTTCCGGGACGGGGTGGACGTGGGGATCAGGGAGGGCATCCGGGCCGTGGTGCACCCCGGCGGCTCGGTTCGGGACTGGGAAGTCATCGAAGCCTGCAACGAAGCTCAACCCCCGGTGGCCATGGTTTTTACGGGGCAGAGGTGTTTTAAGCATTAAAAGACGGTTTTCGGTTTTCGGTTTTCGGTTTTCGGTTAAAACCATGTAGGGGCGGTTCGCGAACCGCCCCTACGAGCACTACAAAGGTATTGTGGGAGCGCTGACTTTCCTTATATCTTAAAATTATGGAGACTATTTATGGGCAAAAAAGATGGTGAATTTAGCGAAGAAGATAAGATAAAATGTCTCCTTTGGTGCAATCGTCATTGTTGTCTTTGTGGAAAAGCATGTGGAACTAACATAGAAATAGCTCATATAATACAAAAAGGGAAAGAAGGATCAACAAGTAATATAGATAATGCAATTCCACTTTGTTTTGATTGTCACAGTGAGATTGGAAAGTATAATGCCGAACACCCAAAAGGAAATAAATATAGACCCAAAGAGCTAAAGGCGAGGCGTGAGCAAATTTACGAAGAATATACACGCCATTTAGTGCCTCCAATCAATTATACAATAACTCAAGAACAATTTAATAATCCAAAAAGAACACTTCCGAATATCGGTTTTAATATTCATCATCTTGGTGACGCTTTGCCCGTTAAGGCTTTGGTGAATATAGCTATATTCTTAGATGGCAAGTACATAGGAAAACCAGAAGCTGGGCTTTATGCTGGAGAGCATTTATGGAATTTAAACCCAAGATTTGCGATCTTTGGTCACTTCTATGCACCAAAAGTAGTAGTAAATGGGACTGGAAAACTCGAAGTCAAAGTAGAAATTACGGTTATTGACCAATATGAAAGAGAACATCGTTTGTTACCTATCGGTTATGTTTATATAAGGGAAGATAACTCATGGTATTTGGAACCTTGTCCTCCTTAAATTCCATAATCTTATAGGGTGGGTACGGCCCCCCACAAAAAAAGGCGGGCCATGCCCGCCTTCATCTTTTACTGCTCACTGCTCACTGCTCACTTCTAATCCTCGTCGTCCTCGTCATCATCGTCAAAGGTCTTGGCTTTGCCCTTCTTTACCTTTTGGGCGATTTTCGCCACCTTGGGCAGGTGCTCCTTAAACCCGTTGTGGACCTTAACCAATTCCAGGTAGCGCAAAGGATCGAAGTCCACCTGCTCGTACTGCCGGAAAACCTTGCCTTGGGAAAGATAGCTGTGCACTAATCTCTTTTGCTGTTCCACGAACCCCAGCTGGGGTTTGAAGGCGATCTTCTGGCTCATGAAGTTGGGGGTCTTGTCCGGCAGCACCTCGGGGATCTTATCATTGGCGAATTCATGAGCGTGGTAGAGGCCCATGAGGTGGCCCAACTCGTGAATGATCAGGTTGGCCAGCCAGTCCCGGTGGTTTTGTCCGGCTTTCCCCGGCGAGGAACGGAGTTCCGTTTCTTCAAAGCGCTTGAAAGAGATGTGGATGGTGGACAGGGGCAGGTGGGCGAAGGCGCATTTGTCCCGGCAAACCTGGAGAAAACGCAGGCGGAAGGGCGGGGCCACGTTGAAGGCCTTGAAGCTGCGGTTGAGCCACTCCTTGTGAGGCAACAGCTCCACCCGCAGCCGCCGGGCGGGAGCCAGCCCCCCCGGTTGGGTCTGGGCCGGCGCCTGCACCAGGTTGACCCCCAGGCGGGCATAGAACCGCACCACCCGTTCCCAGGCCTGGGGCAGCATCCGCCGGCAGGCGTTCAGCTCGGGATGAGGAGAAACGTAGAGCTCCACGGTGACCGTTTTGGTGGATAAGTCCACCGCGTCCAGGTCCGCCAGGGAAAATAGCGCCGCCTCTTCCTGGGCCTTGAGATGGGTGGCGCCCCAGGCCGGCGACCCTGCCAGCCCCCAAAGGCAGAGCAAAACCGCCGCCCAAATTTGCCAGAAAAATGAGGGACATCCGATTTTTCCCTTGTTTTTCGAGAAAATTAAGGTAAACATATAATGTTTATGGGAGGGAAAAATCATGGCCTATTCCTGTGATGTGTGCGGCAAGCGCCCCCGGGTGGGGAACAATGTGAGCCATGCCAACAATAAAACCAAGCGGCGGTGGAAGCCCAATCTGCGCCGGGTCCGGGCCTTGCGCCAAGGCACGGTGCAGTTTATCCAGGTTTGCACCCGCTGTCTCCGCTCCGGCTTGGTGGTCAAGCCCGCGTAAACCGGTTCTTAATCCGCGCTGTCGCCCTGGGACGGGGTAAAGATGAGAAACTCCCCTTCCCAGGGATATTCAATGGGAAACCGCCCCACCATTTTTAACTGCCGTTCTTCCAGAAGCGCCGCCAGGGCGTCGATCTTCGACCACCAGAAGCTTTCGTAGAGTCCCGGTTTGCGGCCTTGGTCGCTGCCCTGCTGCACTTCCAGGAGGAGCAGCCCCCCCATTTTCAAAACCCGCTTAATTTCGCTTATTACCTTATCTATATCATAGACGTGATCGAAAGAATTACTAAAAACTACATCAACGGAATGGTCCGGGAAAACCAGGTCGTGAAAGTCCCCGTACAGGACGTAGGAGTTGTTCTCCCCCGGGTTGAGGTCGATGCCCACCGCGAAACCGCCCAATTGCAGAAAGGACTTGACTTCGGTGCCCAGGCGGGCGGCCAGGCAGAGGACGGTTTTCCCCGGCCAGGCCACCGGCAGTTTCTCCAGCCTCTCTCTCAGCGCCTCACAGTATTTCACGTGATAATCGGCTAACCCTTCCCTTTCTTCTTTCACCAGGTGGATATAATCCAGCTTGACCTTCTGGTGGGCCAGATAGTCTTCATAGCTCGCATAGTTCCGTTTTTGCAAGCCTTGTCCCTGAGCGTTTTCCGACCAGCTTTTCCCCACCGCGAAATTAGCCCGCAGAACGGCCCAATACTCCCGGTGGAATAATTCCAGGAACAGGGACGGCTTTTTTAGCATTTTGGTGAATTCTTTGTACAGATAGGAAAGGCGGGAAAACCTGCCCATGGGGACCCCTTTCTGATAACCACTAAGACACAAAGACACAGAGCTTCACTAATATATTTGTGGTTTGGCGCGAGCGCCAAACCACAAACTAATTTTCTTGGTGTCTTGTTGATGATCTTTTGTATTTAACCGGTCATTCGCCGCACGGAGATGACCTCCTTGAGGCGCTTCAAACCTGTGAAAACCCGGTCCAGGTGCTGCTGATCAGCCACTTGAATGGTGAAAACGGCAATGCCCCGGCGGTCCGCGGTGGTTTCCACCTGAGCCTTGGTCACGTTAACTTCGGCGATTTTCAGGGCGCTGGTGATGTCCGCCAGCAGGCCCGGCTTGTCCACCGTCACCACCTGGATGCGCACCGGATAGACCCGCTGTTTGTCCCCGCTGCCGTCCCACTCCGCCGGGATCTGGCGGAAGGTCTCGGTGCGGGCCAGATAGGCGCAGTCGGCCCGATGGATGGTCACCCCTTTGCCCCGGGTGATGTAGCCGGTGATGGCGTCTCCCGGAATGGGCTGGCAGCAGTTGGCCAACCGCACCAGCAGATCGTCCAGGTCTTTGATGCGCAGCGCCCCTTCTTCCCGTTCCTTCCGAGTCACCAGCTCGGGGATGCCTTCCTCCAGGCTGGGAGCCGGCGCGGGGGTGCGGAAAATCCGGTTGGACACCTGGCCCGGGGAGACTTTGCCGTGGCCCAGGGCCGCCAACAGGTCGTCCACCCGCACAAAGGAAAGCTCCTGAACCACCCGCTTCAGCTCTTCTCCGTCCTTCAGCAGCTTTTGGAGGCTGGTCCCGTTTTTCCGCAACTCCCGGTCCAGCATCTCCTTGCCCAGGGCGATGCTCTGCTCCTGTTCCGCGGCCTTGAGCCATTGCCGGATCTTGTGCCGGGCCTTGGTGGTCTTGACGAACTGAAGCCAATCCCGGCTGGGATGGTGGTGGGGCGAAGTGATGATCTCCACGGTGTCGCCGTTTTGCAGTTCATGGCGCAGGGGCACCATGCGGCCATTAACTTTGGCCCCGGTGCAGCGGTTCCCCACCTCGCTGTGAATGGCATAGGCAAAATCCACCGGCGTGGCCCCCCGGGGCAATTCCTTGACTTCGCCCCTGGGGGTGAAGACGTAAACTTCGTCGGGGTAGAGCTCCAGGCGCACCCCCTCCAGCAGTTCCCGGGGGCTTTTCAGCTCCTTTTGGAGGTCCACCATCTGCTTGAGCCAGGTGAAGCGCTCTGCGTCTTTGGAGGTGTAAGCCCGCCTTTCTTTGTAGCTCCAATGCGCGGCAATGCCCTCTTCCGCCACCCGGTGCATCTCCTGGGTGCGGATCTGGATCTCCATGCGCTCGCCGTAAGGCCCGATGACCGTGCTATGGATGGCCCGGTACATGTTGGCCTTGGGCATGCCGATATAATCCTTCAGGCGGCCTGGCACCGGCCGGAAGATAGCGTGAATGACGCCCAGGGCCTCGTAGCAGTCGGCCACCGAATTGACGATGATGCGGAAGGCCAGGAGGTCGTAAAGCTCGTCCAGGGTGATCTGCTGGGCCTGGAGTTTGCGGTAGATACTGTAGTAGTGCTTCAGGCGGCCGCTCACTTCCCCTTCCAGGCCGTGCTCGGAGAGCTTCTGGCGAAGCAGGTCGCAGATCTCCTGGACGTATTTTTCCCGCTCCCCCTTTTTCCGGGTGAGGCCCTCTTGAATCTGCTGGTAGGCTTCCGGCTCCAGGTAATAAAAGGCCAGGTCTTCCAGTTCCGCCTTGAGGCGGAACATACCCAGGCGGCCGGCCAGGGGTGCGTAAATATCCAGGGTCTCCTGGGCGATGCGCCGCTGCTTGGCCGGTTCCATGAACCCCAGGGTGCGCATGTTGTGCACCCGGTCGGCCAGCTTCACCAGCAGCACCCGGATGTCATGGGACATGGACAGGATCATCTTGCGGATGTATTCCGCCTGCTGGGTGCGCCGGTCCCCGAAGGTGAGCTGGCTGATCTTGGTGATGCCGTTGACGATGTCGGTGATTTCTTCCCCGAAGTATTCGTCCATTTCATCAATGGTGGTGGAGGTGTCTTCCACCGTGTCGTGCAGGAGGCCGCAGGTCACGGTCCTGGGCCCCAGGCCCATCCGGGCCAGAATGTAGGCCACTTCCATGGGGTGGGACAGATACGGGCCGCCGTCTTTCCGCAGTTGGCCTTCATGGGCCCGGGCCGCGAAAATGTAGGCTTTCTCGATGATAGAGGTATCCGCCTCCGGATGGTGTTTGTGCACCTCCTCAACAATATCCTGCAGGCGGATAATCCTAGTCATGCAGTTCCTGGGAGATTCTCTCCTTTAGATGGGGAATCAAATCATCCAAAGGGATTATAACGGTATCTTTGGTCCGCCGGTGGCGCACTTCCGCGGCGCTTTGGGCCAGGGTCTTGGGCCCGATGACCACCCGCAGGGGAATGCCCAGCAGATCACAGTCTTTAAACTTTACTCCCGGGCGCTCGTCCCGGTCGTCCAGGAGCACTTCCACTCCCTGGATTTCCAGCTCCCGGTGGAGTTCCCAGGCCGTGTCCCGCACCGCCGCATCATTGACGGAAATGGGAACCACCGCCACCTGGAAGGGGGCCAGGGCCATGGGCCAGATGATGCCGTCCCGGTCGTGGCCCTGCTCGATGGCCGCGGCCACGATGCGGCTCACCCCGATGCCGTAACAGCCCATGAAGATAAACTGCTCCGCGCCTTCGGCGTCCAGGTACGCGGCTTTAAGGGCCTGGGAGTATTTGAGGCCCAGCTTGAAAATGTGGCCCACCTCGATGCCCCGGAGGATGTCCAGGGCGGCGCCGCACCGGGGGCAGGGGTCCTTTTCCGTCACGGTGCGCAGGTCTGCCACCCGGGTGATGTTAATATTCCGTCCCGGGTTGACCCGCACCAGGTGGTAGTCGGTTCGGTTGGCCCCGGTGACCACGGAGGTCATGGCGGCCACGGCCTGGTCGGCGTAAATGGGGAGGTTCAGGCCCACCGGTCCGGCGAAGCCCACTTCCGCGCCGGTGAGTTCCTCCACCCGGGCCGGGCCCGCCAGGGTGAGGTCGGAGACGGCCAGGAGGTTCCTGACCTTGACTTCGTTGACTTCGTGGTCCCCCCGGAGGAGCACCGCCACCGGCCCTTTTTCCGTCTCATAAATCAAGGTCTTGACTATATCCGGGGGGGTCACTCCCAGAAACGCGGCCACCTCTTCCACGGTGCGCACCTTGGGGGTGGGCACTGCTTCCGGCTCCGCGGCCGCAGGGGCCGCGGGGTCGTTGGCCGGAAGGATCACTTCCGCCTTTTCCAGGTTGGCGGCGTAATCGCACGCGGTGCAGGAGGCCAGCAGGTCTTCGCCGGTATCGGCCAGGACCATGAATTCGTGGGAAAAGCTGCCGCCGATGGGGCCGGAGTCTGCTTCCACTGTTTTGAATTTCAAACCGCAACGGGCGAAAACGCGGTTATAGGCATAATACATGCCCTGGTAGGCGGCTTCCGCGTCGGCCTCGTCGGCATGGAAGCTGTAGCCGTCCTTCATGATGAATTCTCGGGCGCGAATTATCCCGAAGCGGGGCCGGATTTCATCCCGGAACTTCACCTGGATCTGGTAGAGATTAAGGGGAAGCTGGCGGTAGGACTGGACTTCTTTGCGCACCAGGTCGGTGATGACTTCCTCGTGGGTGGGGCCGAAACAGCAGTCCCGGCCATGGCGGTCCTTGAAGCGCAGCAGCTCCTTGCCGTAAACATTCCACCGGCCCGACTCCTGCCACAGCTCCGCGGGCTGCACCGCGGGGAGTAGCACCTCCTGGGCGCCGGCCCGGTTCATTTCCTGCCGCACGATTCCTTCCACTTTGCGCAACACCCGGAGGCCCACGGGGAGATAGTTGTAAATCCCTGCGGCCAGCTTGCGGACCATGCCGGCCCGGAGTAGCAGCTTGTGGGAAACCGCTTCCGCCTCCGAGGGATCTTCTTTCAGCGTGGGGATGAGCATCCGGGAAAAAAACATAAACACTCCAAATTCAAATTATTTTATCATTTTCTCACTTGCTTTTCCATATCGGCGTCTTGGCGCGTTGGCGCCTTTGCAAGAGAAATTTAATCCCTCGCAAAGGCGCCAGCACGCAAAGAAGGGGCACGGCGGGCCGTGCCCTGCCATCATCCGGGGAAACACCTCCCCCAGTGCATCTTAAAGGCTCCCTCCATCAACACTTCCAGATTTAGCACGTCCTCCCGGTTGTAGGTGAGCAGCGTCTCGAGAGCGGTGCGGTCGCCCCGCATGTACCGATGCCACAGGAGCACCGCGGCGTAGCCGTCCAGGCCATCCACCTCCGGAGGACGTTGAATGCCGAACCGGGGTTCGATGCGCTTGAGGCCGCCTTTGAACCCCAAGCGCGCCAGGACAAAGCGCAGGTCCACGTGGGCTTGGGGAAGCTTTAGCCCCGGGAAATAAGCCCGGAGCACCGGCAGGTCGAACTGGGCCCCATTGAAGGTGACCACCAGGTCGAAATCCTCCATGGCCCGGGGAAATTCCTGGAGATTATGGCCCTGGACGAACTGGCGCAGCCGGGTCCCGTCGTATAGCCCCACCACCGTGACGTTCAGAAAAGGCCAGGCCGCGCCGGTGGTTTCGATGTCCAGATACGCGGCCCGGAGCCGGAAGCGGTTGAACAGGCGCCAGTGCTGCACCGCGGGCAGGCGCGCCGCGAAGTACCCGGGGTTGTCCTCTTGGGCCAGGGATTCTTCCAGCCCCGTTTTGAGCAGCGCCAGGCGCTCTTCGCCCAGCCCTCTTACCCGGTCCGCCGCCAGGAAGTCCTCCCAGGTGCGGAGCCCCCACCGCCAGAAATGGGCCTCGCTGCGCTCGCCGACGCCGGGGAGGTGGATGAAGGTGCGTTTCAACATGGTCTGATGCTTATTCCTGAAGGGGAGGATGGGAAAGGGCAGTCCGGTAGCATCGATAAACTTGAGCCACGAATCTCTCCAGGCCGAACTCTTTTTCGGCTTTGGCCCGGGCCGCCCGGGAAAATTCCGGCAGTATGCCGGGGTTGTCCAGGATGGATTTTACCGTGGCAGATATGTTTTTTATATCCCCGGTCCTGGTTATCCAGCCGTTGATTCCGTTATCCACATTCTCAGGCAAGCCGGCGTAATCCGAAACCAGCACCGGCTTTCCCATGGCCATCATCTCCCGGCAGGCATAGGATATGGTTTCGATTTTATTGGATAAAACAAACCCCACATCTCCCAGCGAAATAATATTGCGGACGTCGCGAAGATAGCCTGAGAAAATAACCCGGTGGGGCCGATTGAACTTTTTATTGCAATCTTCAATGGTTCTGCCATCCGGAACTTCGCCGGCAATCACGATTCTTATTCTGTCTTTATATTCATTATCGAGCAGCGACACGGCTTCTACTAAGAAATTCCAACCTTTGTGCGGCGCGGTTCCGGCTACGGAAACAAATACCAGGTCCCCCTTGCTGATATTGAATTGTTTTTGAAGGTTTTCGTCCCGGGGGCGGACTTGGAAAAAATCGAGATCCAGCCCGTGGGGAATCACTCGCAGATTATTTCCCCGGTAGCCGCTTTCCCGCAAGATTTGCTGCTGATAACGACAAACCACAATGACTTCCTGGGGAAAAAGCCGGTAAAGCAGTTTATGCAAAAACTTGGGCTTCTTGGAATCATGTTTGGTGACTACCACCGGAGTTCCATTACCGCTAATGAGTTTGGCCAAAATAATCATTTTCAAATCCGGCAGCCCATTAACATGGATTATGTCCGGATTTTTAGCCCTTAAAATATTAATAAGGTTTCTTAAGTTTCTTACTATGTTACCGGTTTCCTTGAACTTATAGGGAAACTCCACGTCAGCCACACATTCCCCTCTAAAGCTTCGGACCGCCTTATTAAGCTTGCTCATCCCCGGACAGGCCAGATAGACCTCATGATTTCTGCTCAATTCTTGAAAAAGGCTCAATACATAGGTCATATGGCCGCCGCCGGAATGGAGATGATAGTTAGTGATTAAGATTTTCATATAAAGACCTATGAATATATAAAGACCTTACCATAAAGACACCGAGACACCAAGATACACAAGGGAAAATGGTGTTTTGGCCCCGGCGCCAACACCCCAACTTCATTTCTCAGGCGAAATTTTAGAGTCTTGGAGTCTTGGGGGTTTTTCAGTTTTATTCTTCTTTCAGAATCGCCGCCGGATGCGTTTTAAAGGCCCGCCAAGCCGGATAGGCCGCGGCGGTCAGCCCCAAGGCCAACACCAATACCAGGGTCTGGAGGTAAATTCCCGGCACCCAGTGCAGATGAATGGTCCAGCCAAAGGCCTGCTTGTTGATTACCAGAATCAACAGCAACGACAGCACCGACCCGGCTCCGGCCCCCAGGGTGAAGCTCAGCAGGCTGGCCAGGCCCGACTCTACCAGAACCATGCCCAGGATCTGGCCCCGGGACGCGCCTATGGTCTGGAGCAGGGCCAGCTCCCGTTCCCGCTCCATGATGAGCACCATGAAAGTGGTGATGATGCCGAACACTGCCACCAGCACCGCCACCCCCTCCAGGGCGTAAGTCAGGGCGAAGGTTTCATCGAAGATTTTCAGGATGCCCGCCCGCAGTTCCCCGTGGGACAGGGTAAGCAGGCGATAGCGGCTGCCGTAGGTCTCCTGCAGCCGGGCCTGCACCTCCCCTACCCTGCCCGGCTCCTTGAGGTAGAGGCGCACCGCGTTGAGGTGGTGGTCCGGCCAGAAGCGGCGAAAAAGGGAAATGTCCATCCAGACGCTGGGGCCGTCGGTGCGATAGTCGTAAAAGACCCCGGCCACGGTGAGGGGCTGGACCCCCGCGGGGGTGGGAAGTTGTAAGGTGTCCCCTTCCTTGATCCCGAAGGTTTCCGCCAGGGCTTCGGAGATTATCACTTTGGATGCGGGGGCAGGGGCCATCTGCCCCTGGCCCCCTCCCCCAACACTCATCATTATCTCCTTCCCGTTCCCCTTCCGGAACCACAGCCCCCCATGCCGGGCCAGGACATCGAAGCTGCCGCCGATGGCCAGCACGTAGCGGTCTTTGAAAGGGAGACGCACGCAGCGGTAGAGGTAAATGTCCCGCACGTCCGGGTCCCGGCGCAACTCCGGCAGGATTTCCGGCGGCAGGAAATGGTCGTAGGCCGAGGTGGAAAAGACCGCGGGGCCGAAAAAGATGTCGCCGCTGATGGAGCGGGTTACCCAGTTGTTCACCGTCTGGCGGAAGGAGCCGATCATCACCACCACCGCGATGAGCATTCCCAGGGCGCAGGCCAGGGCCGCGATGGATACGGCGCTGCGGCTCAAGGAGCCGGATAGGTATCGGCATCCCAAGTTCCCCGCCGGCCCCAGAACGGCCCGGAAGACGGGCTGCAACCGCCGGCCCAGGATCCGGGTGGCCAGGGGCGTGAACAGGGCGAAGGCCAGGAGGATGAGAAAGGCCGCAATGAAGCCCGGATAAGGAGGGCCGGCTTGGACCTTCCAACAGGCCAGCGCCCCGGCCAGGGCCAGCGCGGCCACCCCCGCCAGGAAGATAGCCCCGGCCCGCGTTTCGATCTTCTCTTCCAGTTCTTCCCGGTGCCAAACGGCCCGGACCCGGGTGCGGGCCGCCTCCCGGGCGGGGAGGAGGGCCGCGGCCAAGGTGGCCCCCACCGCCAAAGCCCAGGCCTGAAACAGGAGCCCGGCGCTGACCCCCGCCTCCTGGGCCACCACCGGGGTGTACAGGGAGGTGAGGTTTTGCGTCATTACTCCCAGGACCCCCTGAGCCAGAGCCACGCCCAATAAAAGGCCCCCCAGCCCCCCGGCCAGGCCGCTGGCCAGCCCCTCGGCCAAAAACAGGAGCAGCACCTGCCGGGAGGTCATCCCCAGGGTGCGCAAGAGACCGATCTCCCGGCGTCGGCGCACCACCGAGAGAGTGACGGACTGATAAATGAGAAACATCCCCACGAACAGGGCGATGGCGCTGAGCACCGCCAGGTTGAGGCGATAGGAGGCCACCAAACCTTCCATCTGACGGGACGCGGCGCCCGGGTTGGCAACTTCCACCCCCGGCGGAGCCAGGGCCTGGAGACCGGGAAGGAGAATCCGGGGGTCGCCGCGCCCCAGGACATCAATGTAGTCCAGCCGGCCCACCCGGTCCAGAAGTTCCTGGGCCGGGGCCAGGTCCATGAGGATTACCGAACCGTCCAGAGGATAAAGGCCCCGGGGGCTGGAAAACACTCCCACAATCTTGAGGGTATGGCGGGACCCCCCTACCATCACCGGCAGAGAATCACCTGGCTTCAATCCCAGGCGGTCCGCCAATTTCCGGCTTATCAGGACCGCATCGGGGCGAAGGAAAAAGTCCCGCCAGGTTTGGGAAGAATCAGCTTCCGGGGAAATTTGGTAATCGCGCAGGGGGCGTTCGGAGAAGGGGTCAATGCCCAGGAGGAGCACGGGGCCTTGAAGGGGGGCGCTCAGCTCCAGAATGCTTTCCACCACCGGGGCCGCGGCCTTCACTTCCGGAAGGCGCCGCACCTGAGGGTAGATATTCTCATCCAGGGGCGCGCCGGGGCTTTGCAAACGCCACTGGGCTTTTCCCGCCACCGCGGTCACCCCGGATTGGAAGCTCTGGAGAGCCTGGTTCGCAGCCAGGGCAATACTGAGATAAACCGCGGTTCCCAAAGCAATGCCCAGGACGCCCAGCAGACTGCGGCCGGGATGCTGGGTCAGGTGGCTTAAGGAAATGCGGAAAAGCCAAGGGTTCATAAATTCTTGGGGAAAAGGTGAAAAGGTTAAGGGGTTAAAGGGTTAAAAGGGAGAGCATAACACTACAACGTTAATTACCGGCTGCTTCAGTACAACTCTTTGTATTTATTGTCATTCTGAGCGAAGCGAAGAATCTAGACCCTTCGCCTACGGCTCAGGGTGACAAAACTGATTGTCAGTAATATCCAATGGTTGGCCTATCATGGGCGATATGGGAGATATTATCTAACGTAGTAGTAATAAGGAGTCTTCTCTTTCCCCTTTTAACCTCTTAACCTTTTCCCCTTTTAACCCTATTTTAAAATCGCGCCGTCCCGGAGGCGCAACACCCGGGAGGCATACTGGCCCGCCTCCGGAGCATGGCTCACCAGGACCACGGTCTTGTTAAATTCCCGGTGCAACCGGGCAAAAAGTTCCAGGATTTGGTTGGCGGTGACGGAGTCCAGATTACCCGTGGGTTCGTCCGCCAGGATGACCGGCGGTTGGTTGATCAAGGCCCGGGCAATGGCGGCGCGCTGCATCTCGCCCCCGGAGACCTGGTGGGGACGATGGCTGCCCCGGGCGCCCAGGCCCACCTCCGCCAGCCAGCACCGGGCCTCCTCCCTGGCCCGAAGATATTCGGCCCCCTGCAGGACCCGGGGCAACGCCACGTTTTCCTCCAGAGTCAGAAGGGGAAGCAGGTTGAAGGACTGAAAAACCACTCCCACCCGGTCCCGGCGAAAGCAGGTCAATTCCGGCTCTTTCAGGCGCGCCAGATTCAGGCCGTCTAGGAGCACCTGCCCGGCGCTGGGGGGTTCCAGGGCCCCGATGATATGAAGCAAGGTGCTCTTGCCGCAGCCGCTCTTGCCGGTGATGGCCACGAATTCGCCGGATTCAATGGCGATGGTGACATCGCGCAAAGCCTGGATTTCTTCCGGACCCTGATGATATATTTTGCTTACCCCGATCAGTTCAATCATGGAAAGTTTTTGGGTGTCCATGGAATTTCGATTCTTATCGCTGTCACCGCACAATTTGGAGGTTAAAATAAGTGGCCTTTTCAGTAGGGGCGGTTCGCGAACCGCTCCTACAGAGGCCACCCCTGGTTTGGCTAATTTAATGCCATTAATAAATCCCTGTCCCCTACCCTATTCCCTATTCCCTATTCCCTGAAACCTGACACCTGGCGCCTAACAAATAATTATATCCCCCAATCCTGGGATTTTAAAGTTCCAGCCCGGAAGAGCCGATGGATAAACATGGTTAAGGACCCCGGCCCATCCCCGATGCCATTGTGATGCCGTCATCCCCTTCAAGCTTGAGCCCGGCGGAAGTATCCCGCTACCACCGCCAGATCTCCCTGGCGTTTTGGGGCCTGGAGGCCCAGGAACGGGTGAAGTCCTCCCGGGTTCTCATGGCCGGAGCCGGGGGAGTGGCGTCTTGCGCCGCGGTTTACCTCATCGCCGGAGGCTTGGGGGCTATGCGCCTGGTGGATCAGAGCCGGGTTTCCTTATCGGACCTGAATCACCATATCCTTTATCGGGAACGGGACCTGGGCAAGCCCCGGGCCGCCACAGCCGAAAGCCGCCTCAAGGAACTGAACCCTTTTGCCATTGTAGAAAGCCGGGACAAAACCATTTCCGGGCACAATATCTCCTGGCTCACCAAGGGGTGCCACCTCATCGTCGATGCCTTGAACCAAACCCAGGTCGGGGAGATTCTCAATCAAGCCGCGGTTCGACGGGGCATTCCCCTGATTGTGGTACAGATGCAGGGGACGAAGGGGCATCTCACCACTTTCTGGGCCGGTAACGGCCCCTGCCGGGCCTGCGTATTTCCGGAACCCCCGATAAGCAACGTGACCGCCAGAGGCCAGGCCCGCTTGGGGCCGGTGTCGGGCATCTTGGGAACCCTCGTGGCCCTGGAAGCCCTGTGCATCTTGGGGGGCTTGGGCCCGGCCTTATGCGGCCGTATGTTAACTTTCGACGCCGCCGATTTCTTATTCACTCAAACCTTTCTGAGAGCCGATTCCCGGTGTCCGGTCTGTCAGCGGGAAGAGGTTTAGTCAACCTACTCCGGCGCAAAGTTGATGAACCTTCCTGTTTCGGAATAGTCCGCCGATCGAAAAAATTTGAAGGGGCACAGGCCTCTGGCCGGTGGGCATCGTCTGTTCCGCCGGGCGACTTTTACACCGCCTGGAAGCATATGCCACTCAAGCCATTGTTTTCGATTTTTCCTTTCAGCAAGAGGTTAGCAATTCTTCCAAGGTCTATTTCGGAGTTAAGGTAATTACCGCTTTAAAAAAATATTAAAGTTATCCGGGGAATGTTTCGAATAAGGAAAGTGAAAGTTCGGTTATCGGTTAATGAAGTTGAATTCGGCTCCCGGCCAGCCGGCTTCGGAGACGGAGTCAGAACCCCTAACCAAATTTAAATTAGGAGTTAAGGATGAGGCGGATTATGACGACTAAGATGGTTCCCCGGGCGCTGATGCTCACCATCGACCAGATCTCCCAACTTACCGGGGTCCGGAAAACCACCCTGCGTTACTGGGAGAAGTCTTTCGATGAATTCCTGAAGCCCAACCGGACGGAGTCCAACCGGCGGGAATACACCATGGATGACCTGGATGTGGTTAAAACCATCAAGCGCCTCTTGGAGGAGGAGCATCTCACGGCCCAAGGGGTGCGTTTGAGGTTGGGGGATCTCGAGGGCGGCAAGTCAGGGGAAGATAGATCCCGGAAGATCAGCTAATCGGTGGGAGCAGGCAGATTCAAGGCCCTGGCGTCCAGCCGGCGGGCTAGTTCTTCTTCTCCGGGATGGAAGCCGAAGACCGCGTCCCACAGCCGGGGGCTTTCCATGCAGAGATAGACCAGCGCTCCGGGTGCGGCCTCGGCCAGCCATTCCCGCAGACGGCAGTAGAGTTCCTGGCGCAGCCCTTTAAAATAACGCAATTTGCCGTCCGGGGCCCGCACCATCTCCTGGGCGGCGATGCGGCTTGACGGAAAGCGCTCCAGGATCAGGCGCCGCTGCGCGGGAAGAAAGCGCAAGGCCCCCAGGCTGATCCAGGCGATGCTGGCCGGGGGGATCCTCTCTCCCAGGAGCCCCACGGTATGGCGGTATGCTTCTTCCCAACCGGGGAAATAGACAATGGGGTCAAAGTGAAATGCCAGACGAAAGCCCGCGGCCGCGGCTTGGGCTGCCGCCTGGAGCCGGGCTTTTAGGGGGGCGGCGAATTTTTCTTCCTCGCGGACGATTTCTTCGGGGTTGAGGGACCAGGCAAAGATCACCTGGGAGTTGGGCCCTAAGTGGAGCAGGTGCTCCAGCCGGCGCCACTTGGTCTTGATCTCCAGCACGGCCCGGGGGTTGCCGGCAAAAAAGGGGATCAATTCCTCATTTATCCCTACCAGCTCGTCCAGGGCCAGGCTGTCGCCGAATTCCCCGGTGCCCACCCGCCAAACCCGGTCCGGCGCCGCATTACATTCCTGTTCCAGTTCCTGGAACAGGTCTGCCACATTGACGAACACGGTCACCGCGGGAATATTGACATAGCTTTGCAGGACGCAGTAGGTGCAGTCCATGGTGCAGTTCAAAGCCACCTGGAGCACCTGGTAGCCGCAGCAGATATAGTCTTTAGTTCCCGGACAGGGACGCCTAAAAGGCCCTTTCTGCACCGCCAGGAGCAGAGTGGTTTTGGATTCCGGCAGCCAGGAGGACCGCTGATGTTCCAGGGGCCGCAAGACTTCCCGCTGGGGAATGACCGTCACCGGCACTCCCGGCAGGCGGGCCAAGACGCGCTCGGTCATGGGGTAATCCTGGGCCGGTTCTTCCACCAGTATCCGGCGTATGCGTTTTGCCAGCGTCATCGGAAAAGCTGGGGGGAGAGGCTGGGCGCCCCTCCCCCGGATATTTTATTTATCAGAATGCTGGGGCAGGTTCCGGGGTTCCAGCCCCCCTACCCTTCCCTGCCATTAAAAATCCACATACGGGCCCCGGATCATGCTCCGCAAGTGGCAAATGTCATTGATGGAGCCGATGTGCCACACCCCATCCACCAGGTGGAAGCGGTTGATGGCGGTGGTATCCTGGCCGATGCGCCAGAAATGGGAATTGTCCAGCCCGATAAACGCCGCGATGAGCACCTTGTTCACCACCCGGTGGGCCGCCAGGACCACGGTTTGGCCGGGGTGGCGCCTGGCCGCCTCCTCCACCGCGGCCCAGGCCCGGGCCCGGCACTCCTCTAAATTCTCGCCGTTGGGAAAGCGCACCGTGTGGGGCGCGGTCTCCCATTGACGGTAGAGGTCGGCCCACTTCACTTTGACCTCGGCTAAAGGCACCCCCTGCCAGTCGCCGTAGTTCAAATCGATCAGTCCCGGCAGCGCCTGGACCGAAAGGCCGTGGTGGCCGGCGATGGCCTGGGCGGTGTCCATGGCCCGGGACAGGGGCGAGGCGTAGGCCGCGTGGATGGTCTCGCCTCGGAGCCATTCCCCGGCCAGGCGGGCTTCCTCCGTCCCCACTTCGTCATGAGGAATATCAATGGTGCCCCGGAAAATTTTATCCTTGTTCCAGGGGGTGCGGCCGTGGCGGACTAAGATGATTGGGGTCATGTTAACTTCCTTTTTAGGTTCTCAAGGCCATGCCTAAGTCGATTTTATCATTAACTACCTTTGTTTTTTCAGCACCATTATCTCATTGGGATTGATTTCGGTGAAAAGCTTCAAGAGGTCTCCCTCAAAAGAGCCAAACATTTCCATAATTCCCATCAGGGTAATCTTGAGGCGCCCGTCTGGTAAAGTGGTCCATTCGCCACTCAAACCGTCGGAGAACATTACCTTTTGATCCTGGAAAAATTCCGCCCCTCCCATTTTGGGTTTCTGAGGAGGCTTGCCTTTTCCATCCAGGTATTCGACGCGAATCATTTCCCATTTGCCCACCAGGTTGGGGGCAGCCTGGCTTGATGAGACAATGATTAACAGACTTATTATACAACCGATGAGAGCAACAAAGGTCTTCTGCATAAAATAATTCTCCTTCCGCTTGGGTTTTCGGCATTCTCGAGCATCTGCGCCTGTCCCGCCCGCCACACCACGCCTGACGCCAGGCTTCACTTCTTGTCTTTGCCCCGCACCGACGCCAGGAATTCGTCCAGGGTAATGACGCCATCGAGATAATCCCGGCAGGACTGGGTCCGGCAGTCATTGAGATCAAGGCACTCCTGCAACGTAATCTTCCCGTCCCGGTTGCGGTCGTAGGTGTGGAACAGGGCGGTCTGGGACTTCTCGGTGCGGGGCGGGGTGAGGCAAAAGGTGGGAGAGGCAGCATAAGAGATACAAAGGATGAGGGTGAGAAAAAGGGAGGCAGTAAACTTCATAATCTTAAACCGATTTTATTGATTTTTAATATGTGGTAAAAGGGGACAGACACTATTTTTCTATTAATCCCCTTTGGCAAGACAAAAATAGTGTCTGTCTCCATTTACCTCTATTCTTCCCCTGACAGGTTAAAAATAGTGTCTGTCCCCATTTACGTCCCATTTACCCGTCCCCATTTACCCCCCATTTACCCTCAGGGAAGAGCTCGGGAACGAGAAGGTAAGGCCGGGGAAGTCGGGCGCCGCCCATCTTCCCCGGTTTAATTTTAAGGGGTTGGGGGAGGGGGAAAGGGCCAGCGCCCTTTGCCCCCTCCCCTTCATATTCCAGCTACAGCGCCTTGGCTACTCGGCCCAGGCCCTTCTTTTCCTTAATGTGGGCGTGGGCTGCGGCCATGCGGGCGATGGGAATGCGCATGGGGGAGCAGGACACGTAGTTCAGGCCGATGCGGTGGCAGAACTCGATGGCCTGGGGCTGGCCGCCGTGTTCGCCACAGATGCCGATCTTGAGATCCGGGCGGACCTTGCGGCCTTCGGTTACGGCGTGCTGCATGAGCCAGCCCACTCCCAGTTCGTCCAGGATTTCAAAGGGGTTGTGCCGCAAGATACCCACGGTGTTATAAATGGGCAGGAACTTGTTCTCCGCGTCTTCCCGGGAGAAGGAGAAGGTCCCCTGGGTGAGGTCGTTGGTGCCGAAGGAGAAGAACTCCGCGGTTTCCGCCAGCCGGGCGGCCCGGACGCAGGCCCGGGCGATCTCCACCATGGTGCCGAACTTGTATTTAATCTTGACGTTGTAGCGCTTTTCCACCTCTTTATGGATCTTCTCCACCCGGGGTTGGACCCACACCAGCTCCTGGCGGGTGCAGACGTTGGGGATCATGATCTCCGGCCGGGCGTCGATCTTGGCCCGGAGGGCGATGGCGGTGGCCTCAAAGATGGCCTGGATCTGCATGTCGTAGATTTCCGGGAAAGAGATGCCGCACCGCACCCCCCGGTTGCCCAGCATGGGGTTGTATTCGGTGAGCACCCGGACCCGGC
The DNA here is from genome assembly GCA_016874915.1 of Deltaproteobacteria bacterium. Taxonomy (GTDB): domain Bacteria; phylum Desulfobacterota; class Desulfobaccia; order Desulfobaccales; family 0-14-0-80-60-11; genus VGSO01. The sequence goes on along the minus strand of VGSW01000012.1, from coordinate 7,612 downwards.
GTAGCACCCTTTCTCTTTCTTTCAAGAGTTTCTGGTCCAGGCCCTTGGCCTTGAACTCGCTGAGCTCCCGGGTCACCGTCTCGATGGACGGCACGTGCTGGTAAAGATCCGGCCCCAGCAGGGTCACGGTGCCGGGGAGCTGCTCCAGGGCGTTGATGATCATGCTGAACTCTTTGAGCCGGCTGGTTTCATTGATAAGCTCTTCGATGCTGGGGAGGAACTCGTGGAGCGGCGGGTCTAGCAGCCGGATGGTGACGGGCAGCCCTTCCATGGCCCGAAAGATCTCCACGAAATCATCCCGCTGACTGGGCATGAGCTTGTCGGCCCATTTTTTGCGCTCTTCGGGAGAGTCCGCCAGGATCATGTTGCGCATGAAGGGCAGGCGGTCAGCTTCGTTGAACATGCGTTCGGTGCGGCACAGGCCGATGCCCTTGGCCCCATGATGCCTGGCCTTGGCGGCCATGTCCGGGGTGTCGGCGTTGGCCCAAACTTCCAGGCGGGCGAATTTGTCGGCCCACTCCATCAGGACCGCCAAGTCCTTGGGGAGTTCCGGGTCCAACATGGGCACCGTGCCCAGGTAAACCGAACCGGTGGTGCCGTCGATGGTGACAATCTCCCCTTCCTTGATGACTACGCCGCCCAACCGGGCTTCCTTCAGGTCATAGTTAATATCCAGGCCCTCGGCGCCGGAGACGCAGGGTTTGCCCATGCCTCGGGCCACCACCGCGGCGTGGGAGGTCTTGCCGCCCCGGCTGGTGAGGATGCCCTGGGCCGCAAAGAAACCGTGAATATCTTCCGGCTTGGTTTCAATGCGGGTCAGGATGATTTTCTCCCCTTCATTTCCCATCCTCTCCGCCCGGTCCGCATCGAGCACCACCTTACCCACTGCGACCCCGGGGGAGGCGGAGATGCCCACGGCTAGGGGCTCTTGTTTGAAGTCCGGGTCGATGCGGCGGTGGAGGAACTGCTCCAGCATGTCCGGCTCGACCCTGAGCAGGGCCTCCTCCTCGGTGATCAGGCCTTCCTTGACCATATCCACCGAGGTCTTGACCAGGGCCCAGGCGTTCATTTTGCCGTTCCGGGTCTGGAGCATATAGAGCTTATTCTGCTCGATGGTGAACTCGAAGTCCTGGACTTCCCGGTAGTGCTTTTCCAGGGTGTTGGGCATCTTTTCCAATTCTTTGTAGATGGCGGGCATGTCGGTGCGCAGCTCTTTCAGGGGGCGGGGGGTGCGGATGCCGGCCACCACGTCCTCGCCCTGAGCGTTGATGAGGTAGTCGCCGTAGAGTTTTTTTTCGCCGGTGCCGGGGTCCCGGGTGAAGCCCACGCCGGTGGCGGAGTCGTTGCCCATGTTGCCGAAGACCATGGTGCAGATGTTCACTGCGGTGCCGTAGGCCATCTCCGGGGTGATGTTGAACTGGCGGCGGTAGTCCACCGCCCTCTTCCCCATCCAGGACTTGAAGACGCCTTCCATGGACAGAAAGAGCTGAGCCCAGGGATCCTGGGGGAAGGGCCTGCCGGTGACGCGCTTGATTACGTCCTTAAACTTCTGCACCACCTCGGTCATGGCCTCCGCGGAAAGCTCGGTGTCCACGTGGGCGTTATGCTTTTCCTTAACGTCTTCAAAGATCTTGTCGAACTCGGCGTCGGGGGCTCCCAGGCCGATCTTGCCGAAAAGCTGGAGGAAGCGCCGGTAGGCATCCTGAACGAAGCGCTCGTTCTGGGTGAGGGCGATCATGCCTTTGGCGGTTTCGTCATTGAGCCCCAGGTTGAGGATGGTGTCCATCATCCCCGGCATGGACAGGGCGGACCCGGAGCGCACCGAGACTAACAAAGGCTTGTTGGGGTCGCCGAAGCCTTTGCCGGTCTTTTTCTCCAGGGCTTCCATGTATTCGTGAACTTCGTCCATGAGGCCCTCGGGAAAATGTTCCCCTTGCTCTAAATATTCAATGTTGGCCTCGGTGGTGATGACGAACCCGGGAGGTACGGGAAGACCTATCTGGGTCATGGAGCACAGGCCCGCGCCCTTGCCGCCTAAAAGTTTTTTATTGGTGCCGTCGCCTTCTTCAAAGGCATAGCAATAACGCTTCTTTCTGGCTTCTTTCACTGCTTGTTTCGCCATATCGCCCTTCTCCTTAATTTTATTCTGAATTTTTTAATATTTTTATCCTGGCGGCGGATTTTGCCTCACTCCGTTTTTTTACTTGATATGCGAAAAATATCAAAGGGAAAATTTCATTCTTGCCAGCAAATTAGCTATCAGCTTTCCGCTTTCCGCTACTTGCGCCCGCCAACTTGCGCTGAATGCTAATGAATTTTCTGAAAAATCTCTCGAAAATAGACGATTGACCAGATAATTTACACCCCTCCGACAATCGCCCCCAACGGGAAGGTTACAAACCATAGCAAGGTTAGGCGGGGGTTCTCAAAGCGCAAACTGTTGGCGGTGGTCATGACATTGGCCCAGAGAAACCAGAAACTCGCCAACCCGGTAAGATAAAACCCCAGCCCCCACCCGAAAAAAATCAGCGCGATTCCCCCCAGGGCCGCAGGAACCGCCACGGAAATATCGGCCAGGGCCATGCCGTAAAAGACCTTTTGTTCATGCCAGTTATCCATTGAGCCATCGGGGTTCTTCATGGGCCGGCCGCGAAACACCATAAATTGCCACGGCCACACGATAAGACACATAAGCCCCAACAGGCTGATATCGATATAGAGTATGATTTTGCTTATCAGGGGGATTTCCATACCCTTCCCTTTCCCGGTTCAGCCTGATTGATTTTTTGACTTAATCAGCGCCCCCTCTCATTTCATAAGGCAACAGCTCTCAGCGTTCAGCTAAAAGCCAAAAGCTAACCGTCAACCCGCTAACCCGCTGACAGCTACTTCAAGAAATCCTTCTCCTCCCCCAGCCCCCGCTCTTGGGCCCGGCGATACACCGCGAAGCCCAGGGCCAGGTCCTGGATAATGAGGCCGGTGGAGTCAAAAACAGTGATCTCTTCCCGGTTCTCCCGCCCCGGTTTCTTCCCGGCCACCACCTCCCCCAGGGAGCCGTAAACCTGCTCGGGCTTTAGCTCCCCCCGGGACAGGGGCACGTTGATCTCCCCGGAATGGGAGGCTTGGGCCCAGTCGTCCACCACGATCTTGGCCACCCGGAGGATGGCCGGGTCCAGTTCCTGCTTGCCCGCGGCGTCGGCGCCGATGGCGTTGATATGGCTTCCCGGTGCCACCCATTCCCGGAACACTATGGGGGTCTCTGAGGGGGTGGTGGTGACCACGATGTCCTGGTTCTCCACCGCGTCCCGGATATCCTCCACGGCCCGGGCTTTAAGGCCGTAAGTTTGGGCCATTTTCCCGGCAAAGGATTGGCTGTGGTGCAGGTGCCGGTCAAATACGGTTATCTCCTCAATCCCCCGCACCCGCACAATGGCTGCCACCTGGGTTATCGCCTGCTGGCCGCAGCCGATGACCCCCAGGCGGGCCGCGTCTTCCCGGGCCAGAACCTTGGCCGCCAAGCCGCCGGCGGCGCCGGTGCGATAGTTGGTGATGTGGGTGCCGTCCAGGTCGGCGAATTCCAGGCCGGTTTCCGGGTCATTGAGCAGAATTTTGGCCATCACCGTGAGCAGGCCCTGATGGGGATTTTCCGGATGGACATTGACCCACTTCAAGCCGCAGATGTGCCCCTCGGTAAGCCTGATTTCCCCGTACATGGCCCGGAAATCGCCTTTGGCCAGGGTGAGATACGACTTAGGAGGCATGTTCACCCGGCCCTCGCCGTAAGCCCGGAAGGCCTCTGCCGCCGCGGCCAAAGCCAGGTCCATGTCCATCACTTTCAGGATCTCCGACGCCGTCAGGATCAGACTCATCTTGCCACCTCTGCAAAACGGTTTTCGGTCTTCGGTTTTCGGTTTTCGGAAAAAACCTGAAGGAGCGTTTATGGCGCAGTGAGTAGTTGCACTTGCTATTTTGCCCATAACAGATATTTAATAAAGGAAAAAATCCTCAGCCATGATTCTTTTAACCTAAAACCTGAAACCTGACACCTAAAACCTGAAATCTGAAACCTGACACCTAAAACCTGATCATGGCCTCCGTCGTCGGTCACGCCCTGGGCGCCGTCATTGTCTGGGAAGCGGGGAAAAGGCTTCCCGGCGGCTGGGTTCCCTCGGGTCCGGTCTGGTATTTGCTGCCCCTAATGGTGGCGGTGATTCCCGACCTGGACATCTTTGCCCACAAAATTACCACGGCCGCGCCGGCCATGGCTCACCGGGGGCCTACCCACTCTTTGCTGGCAGCCGCGCTCATCGCCGGGGCCGCAACGCTGGCCGCTTCCCTGATAGATTCATCCGTCAAATGGCCCCGAGTCTTTATGGTCCTGTTCGGGTGCGCTTTGATCCATCCGGTGCTGGACTTTCTCATGGCCTGCGGCCCCCCGGTGCCCTTCCTGTGGCCCTTTAGCTCCCGGGGCTGGCTCAGCTCGGTGCAGCTCATCCCCACGGCCTATTATTCCCGGAGCGTCCGGGGCCTGCTGTCGCTTTTGCGCTATCCTGAAACCTGGATCGGGATAAGCCTGGAAATGCTTTCCCTGGGGTCCTTGTGGGCCGCCCTGCTCATCTGGAACCGCTTCGGGTCCGCAATTTTTCTGGCCCTTTCGGGAACAGGGTTTTATTTGACCTGGAAAATCTTTCGTTAGTTCAAAGTTCAAAGTTAAGGTTTGATTTTTAATCTCGAGATTTAAGGCCAAGGTGACAATAAAAAATGCCAACTCTGAATCCACAACTTTGAACCTTGAACTTTGAACCCTCTCAACTCCTAACTGCCAACTGCTACCTGCTCATTCCTCCCCCCAAAGCGGAACCACCTGGAACCGGTTCACGTCCACCAGGCCCAGGTCGGTGAGCTTCAACTCCGGGATAACCGGGAGGGCCAGGAAGGACAGGACCATGAAGGGGTCGGCAAGGCCGCCCCCCAATTCCCGGTAGGCCTCCTGGAGGCGGGCGTAAGCCGCGGCCACTTCTTCCAGGGACTGGGGACTGATGAGCCCGGCGATGGGCAAGGGCAGGTAGGCCAGCACCCTGCCGCCCGCCACTGCGGTCAGCCCTCCATTGATTTTTATCAAGAATTCCGCCGCGGCCATCATGTCCGCCTCATCCGCTCCCAGCACAATGAGGTTGTGGGAGTCGTGGGCCACGGTGGCCGCCAGCGCGCCCCTTTTCAACCCAAACCCGTGCACCACCCCCAGCCCCACATTCCCGGTGCCCCGGTGGCGCTCCAACACCGCCAATTTGAGGAGGTCGCGGCCCACATCTACAACCAGCCGCCCGTCTTTCACCGGCGCCGACAGCACCAGCTTACGGGTTAGGAGCTGGCCGGGAATCAGTCCGATCACTTTGACCAACTCTCCCGCCGCAGGGGGGAAAAATGCCTCCAGGTCCGGCAACTTCACTTGAAAGGGGCGAAACGGGAGGTATGATTCCGGAAGTTGCACTTCGGGCCTCAGCTTTCCTTTCTCCGCTACCAGTTGGCCGTTTTTCCAGACCTTATCAACCCGAAATTCTTCCAGGTCCTCCACCGTCACCAGGTCGGCGCTGAGTCCCGGGGCAATGGCCCCCCGGTCCCGGAGGCCGAAGTATTCAGCGGGGTTCAGGGTGGCCAGGGTCACCGCGGCCAGGGGGTCCCAGCCCAGACTTACCGTCTTGGCCAGCAGGCGGTTCATGTGGCCCCACTCCAACAAATCTTCCGGGTGGCAGTCGTCGGTGACCAGCATGGCCCGGCGCCGGGCCGCCGGCGTCACCGCGGGGAGCAAATCCGTCAGGTTCTTGGCCAGGCTGCCTTCCCGGAGCATCAGGTAAAAACCCAGCTCCAGCTTTTCCCGGGCTTCCGCCGCCTCCGTGCATTCATGGTCGGAGCCGATGCCCGCCAGGCGGTAAGCATTGAGGGCCTTGCCGGTGAGCAGCGGCGCATGGCCGTCAATGGGGCCGTGGGAAAACAGGGCGATTTTTTCCATAAGCCCCTTATCCCCGGCGACTACGCCGGGAAAATTCATCACTTCCGCCAGGCCCAGGACCCCCGGGCGGCCCCGGTAGGGTTTCAGGTCCGCGGCTTCCAACCGCGCCCCCGCAGTCTCCAGCGGCGAGGCGGGCACACAGGAGGGCAGCATAATAAAAATGTCCAGGGGCAGCCCTTCCCGGGCGGCCAATAGGTAGTCCAGACCCGCGGTCCCCCAGACGTTGGCGATTTCGTGGGGGTCGGCGATAATAGTGGTGGTCCCCAGGGGAAGGAGCGCCCGGGCCAGCTCCCGGGGGGTGAGCATGCTGCTTTCCAGGTGGAGGTGGCCGTCGATGAAACCGGGAAGCAAATACCGGCCCCGGAGGTCCAGCCGGGGGCCGGAATAGTCCCCCAGACCCACGATGACCCCGTCGAACAAGGCCACGTCCCGCCGGAGCCACTCTCCCGTATAAACATTGGCCACCAGGCCGCCGGTGAGGACCACATCCGCCGGCCGCTCGCCCCGGGCCGCCTGGAGCTGGGCTTCCAACTTTTCCCATGTCATGTCCATAGCCGTGAAAAGCAGTTTTCAGTTTTCAGTCTCCGGTCTCCGGTCCACAATCAGCCTTTAAAAGATCGAAATGCGGCCAGTTTAGAATAAAATTCCGGCGGATGCAATGAAGCAGTGGATTAGCTTACCCGCGCCTTCTCCTCGGTTGCCGGGCAAACGAAATTATGCTAAAAGCTCCATTAATGGCCATGAAAAAGCCCTCTGAGTTTAGCGGAGAATTATGTCAAGTCTTTAAACGCATCCTATAAGCCTTAAACTTTGAACTTTGAACCTTGAACTTTGAACCATATGGAGATTCCCATGACCGACCTTCAAACCATCTCCCAAGACCTGATGAGCCGCCTGGAGTTGAAATACGAGCCGGTGGGCGTCACTTTATACCGGGAAACGGACCCGCTCCCCGGGAATGTTCCCCTGACCCAGGAGAATTTGAAAAGCTACTGCCAGGCCTTGACCCTGGCCGGGCAAGGGAGGGCGCTGCTCCTGGAAAAGGAGCGCATGGGCTGTAAGCTGGGCACTTCGGTCCTGGGATTTGAGAAGGACATGGAAGCTTACATCGATGACGGCGTCCTGGAGAAATATGGAGTGGGCCTTTACGGCACCGAAGAGGCCTCCGCGGCCACTATCCGCAAGGCGCCATATTTGCCCCAGGGCCGGACCCGGGCCGCGCTCGTCGCGCCTTTGTCCTTTTTTGGGGAAAGCCCCCAGGTGGTGGTCTTCACCGCGGACAGCGAACAGGTCATGTGGCTGCTGTACGCGGCGAACTACGACCGGGGCGGTCGGATGGACCTCCCCCAATCCGGCGGAGCCTTGGGGGGTTGCGCCGACATCACCGCCCTCCCCTTGATGCAAGGCGTTCCCAATATCACCTTTCTGGGCCTGGGGTGCCGCATTAAGGCCGCGGTGGACCCCTGCCACCTGATGATGGGCCTTCCCGCCGGGTCTTTGGACATGGTGCACACCCACGTCCTGGATATGGCCAAACCCATTGCTATGCTGAAGAATGCCCGGACTGCTTCGCAGTAGTTTTCAGTTTTCAGTTTTCAGTTA
>VGSW01000011.1 GCA_016874915.1 Deltaproteobacteria bacterium | reverse complement strand
GCGGGGCCGGCCTGGCGGTGGCCCGCCCGGACATCATCCACACCCTGGTGCAGCGTCTCTATGAGCGGGCCTTGGCCGCGGGCGCCGACTGTTTCGTGGTCTCCTGCCAGATGTGCCAGGCCAACCTTGATTTCTCACAGGAGCGGATTTCCGAGACATTTGGCCGGGATTATTATCTACCAGTCTTTTATTTCACGGAACTTATCGCCCTGGCCTTTGGATTCCCCAAGGTCAAGCGGTGGTTGGAGGGCCATTTGGTGGACCCCCTACCTCTACTCCAAGAAAAGGGGCTTATCCACCATATCGCTCCCCGCTTGAAACCCCCCTTTGAAGAGATATAACAATCGTGGAAGCCCAAAAATTAAATAAAATCGGCGCAGTAATGGTGGTGGGCGGCGGCATCGCCGGCATCCAGGCGTCCCTGGATCTGGCGGACGCCGGCTACTATGTCCATTTGGTGGATAAGGACACGGCTATCGGCGGAGTGATGCCGCAACTGGACAAGACCTTTCCCACCAACGATTGTTCCATGTGCATCATTTCTCCCAAGCTGGTGGAATGCGGCCGCCATTTGAATATCAATATCCGCCCCCTGACCGAAGTGAGGAGCATCACCGGGGAGCCGGGCAACCTCACCGTCACTCTAAAGAAACAACCCCGGCATATTGACACTTCCAGGTGCACCGGCTGCGGGGTCTGCACTGCGGTCTGTCCGGTGAAGCTCCCGGACGAATTCAACCTGGGTCTGGCCGACAGCCGCGCCATCCATCGCCGTTATCCCCAAGCCGTGCCCGGGGCCTACGCCATCAAGAAGCTGGACCCGGCCCCTTGCCGCCTGGCCTGCCCGGCCGGGATTAATGCCCAGGGCTTCGTGCAGCTCATCAAGGTGGGAAAATACCGCGAAGCGGTGCAGGTCATGATGGAGCGGCATCCCTTCCACGGAATCCTGGGCCGGGTCTGCCCCCATCCTTGTGAAACCAGGTGCCGGAGAGGTGAAATGGATGAACCCGTGGCCATCTGCGCCCTGGGCCGATTCGCCGTGGACCAGGTTGATCTCACCGAAGTGCCGTTGCCGGAAATTACTCCCTGGCCCGAAAAGATCGCGGTCATCGGGGCCGGCCCCGCAGGCCTGACCTGCGCCTATCACCTGGCCCTCAAGGGCTACCGTCCCACGGTCCTGGAGGCTTTGCCCCAAGCCGGCGGCATGCTGAGGGTGGGTATCCCTGACTTTCGTTTGCCCAAAAAAATGCTGGACAAAGAAGTATACAACATGCTGCGCCTGGGGGTGACCCTCAAGACCAACACCGCCCTGGGCCGGGATTTCACCCTGGACGACCTGTTGACCCAGGGATATGATGCCGTATTTATTGGGATCGGCTGCCACGTGGGCAAGCCCCTGGGGATTGAAGGGGAGGACGCCCCAGGGGTGGTGCAGGGCGTGGAGTTCCTGCGGCGCCACAACCTGGGCTTGCCCCAGGCGGTGGGCAAGCGCCTGGCGGTCATCGGCGGCGGTAACGTGGCCATTGACGTGGCCTGCACCGCCCTCCGGTTGGGTTCGGAAGTTACCATCCTTTACCGTCGCGGCCCTTCGGAGATGCCTGCTTTTGTCCATGAAGTCGAACAGGCCCTGAACGAAGGGGTGGAAATCCTGTACCTGACCGCGCCGCTAAAAGTGATGACGGACGACAGCGGCCAGGTGACCGGACTTCTCTGTCAGCGGATGGAACTGGGCGAGCCCGATGCCTCGGGACGGCGGCAACCGGCGCCCATTCCCGGTGATACTTTCGAGCTGCCGGTGGACATGATCGTGCCCGCCATCGGTCAGGAGCCGGACCAGGGGCCGCTGAAGGACTGCGGTCTCAATCTTTCCCGCTGGGGTACCGTCGAAGTGGACGAAACCACTTACCAGACCTCCCGTCCTGGGGTCTTCGCCGCGGGAGACGTGCACACCGGCCCCTGGAATGCGGTGGAGGCCATCGCCGGCGGCATCGAGGCCGCGGAATCCATCCACCGGTATCTCCAGGGAGAGGACCTGACGGCAGGGCGCACCAAGGGCAAAGAAGCCCGGGGGCGCTGGACCGATATTCCCAAGGATGAAGAAGGGTTGCCGCGCGAAGTCATGGACGCCTTGCCGCCGGAATACAGCTGCCGTTGCTTTGATGAAATTCATAAGGGTTACACCGAATTTCAGGCCCGGCGAGAGGCCTCCCGCTGCCTCAATTGCAGCATCTGCTCCGAATGCCAAGAATGCGTCAAAGCCTGCCAGGCCGGGGCCATTGACCACAGCCAGAAGATAGAGAAAGAGGAAATCCAGGTAGGGGCCGTAATTCTGGCCCCGGGATTCAAGCCCTTCGACGCCAGCCAAAAACCGGAATACGGCTACGGCCGCTATGCCAATGTGGTCACCTCCCTGGAGTTCGAACGCCTGCTCTCCGCCACCGGGCCCCATAAAGGGCATGTGCGCCGCCCCAGCGACGGCGCCGACCCTCGAAAAATCGCCTGGATCCAGTGCGTCGGTTCCCGGGATGCCACGTGCGACCGGGAATACTGCTCCTATGTGTGCTGCATGTATGCCACCAAGCAGGCCATTATCGCCCGTGAGCATGACCGGCAGGTGGAGCCCACCATCTTTTTTATCGATATCCGGGCCCAGGGGAAGGGGTTTGACCGATACTATGAGCGGGCCCAAGAGGCGCAAGGCGTCCGCTTTATCCGTTCCGTGGTATCCCGGGTGACCGAGGACCCCCGGACCCGGAACCTGGAAATCACTTACGTGGACGAAAACAATACCATTCAAACGGAAGAGTTCGACCTGTTGGTCCTCTCCGTGGGCTTGATTCCTCATCCCGCCACCCAGGAACTGGCCGAAGCCGCGGGCATTGCCACCAACCGCTGGGGCTTTGCCGAAACTCCGCCCTTCGAGCTGGTCTCCACCAGCCGGGAAGCCATCTTCACCTGCGGGGCCTTCCAATCGCCCAAGGACATTCCCGACAGCGTGAGCCAGGCCTCCGCGGCGGCCGCAGCCGCGGCCCGGCTGTTGGCCGAGGGCCGGGGCACCCTGGTGACCCAGGCGGAATATCCCCCGGAACGTTCGGTGGAGAAAGAGACACCCCGGGTCGGGATTTTTGTCTGCCAATGCGGCATCAATATCGCCGGGGTGGTGAAGGTGCCGGAGGTGGTGGAATTCGCCCGCAACCTGCCTTTCGTGGTTTACGCGGACAGTTTTACCTTCACCTGCTCCAGCGACTCCCTGGAGAACATGCGGAACAAGATAGAGTTCGAAAACCTGAACCGCATAGTGGTGGCGGCCTGCAGCCCCCGGACCCATGAGCCGCTGTTCATGGACAATCTGCGCCAGGCTGGGCTCAATAAATACCTCTTCAAATTCGCCAATATCCGGGACCAGGACGCCTGGGTGCATCAGCAGCAACCGGATGCAGCCACCGCCAAGGCCAAGGACTTGGTGCGCATGGCCGTGGCTCGGGTTATCCGGCAGAAATCGCTGCATGAACTGCCGGTTACGGTTACCCAGAAGGCCCTGGTCGTCGGCGGCGGGCTGGCCGGCATGACCGCGGCCCAGACCATCGCCGACGCCGGCTTCGACGTGTGCCTGGTGGAACAGGAAGGCGAATTGGGCGGCATGGCCCGGCAGGTGCACTACACCCTGGAGGGTCATCAGATGCAGCCCTACCTGAAGAGGCTTATCGGACAGGTAGAAGACCATCCTCGCATCCAGGTCCTGAAAAATACCCGGATAACGAAGTTCGCGGGCCATGTAGGGAAATTCCACAGCCTCCTGGAAGGTCCCGGAGGGGAGCAAGAAATCCATTACGGCGCGGTCGTCATTGCCACCGGCGGCCTGGAATACCGCCCCACGGAATACCTTTACGGCGAGGACCCCCGGGTGGTGACCCAGTTGGAACTGGAAAACCGCCTGGTGAACGAGGCCCAATCCCTCCCGGCCGAGCCCCGGGTAGTTATGGTCCAATGCGTGGGCTGCCGGGAACCGGAGCATTCTTACTGCAGCCGCCTGTGCTGCGGCGCCGCAGTCAAGAACGCCATAAAGATCAAGGAACTGCGGCCCAATGCCAGGATATTCATCTTGTACCGGGACATCCGCACTTTTGCCTTCAAAGAGTTGTACTACAAGAAGGCCCGGGAATTGGGGGTGCAGTTCATCCGCTATGAGGCGGACCGCAAGCCGGAGGTGGTGGCGGCCGGAGAAAACCTGGAAATATCAGTTTTTGACCAACAGCTGAAACTCCCCATCTCCCTGGCCGCGGACTGCGTGGCACTTTCGGCCGCGGTGCGGCCTCATCCCGGAAACCAGGAGATCAACCGTCTGTTTAAACTGCCTCTGGATGGCGACGGTTTCTTTATGGAAGCCCATGTCAAACTGCGGCCCCTGGATTTTGCCTACGATGGGATCTTCCTGTGCGGTTTAGCCCACGGGCCCAAGTACGCCGAAGAAAGCGTGTCCCAGGCCAAGGGGGCTGCGGCCCGGGCTTTGAGGATTTTGGCCCAAGAGGAAATCTGGGTAGGCGGGACCATCAGCCAGGTGATCAAGAGCCGGTGCGCCGAATGTCTCACCTGCGTCCGCTCTTGTCCCTATGGGGTGCCGGTCATCGACTATAACGCCCACGTGTCCGCTATCGACCCGGCCAAGTGCCATGGTTGCGGGGTGTGCGTGGCGGAATGCCCCCACAAGGCCATAGAGCTGCGGCACAACCAGGATGACCAGATACTTTCTGAACTGGAGAGTGCTATTAACTTTTGATTTGGAAGGCTTCTGGGGGAGGGGAAGTTTTAGCAGTCAGCGTTCAGCTTTTGAAAGAAATTTCTGGCTGAAAGCTGAAAGCTGATAGCTAATAAATCACTTCTCCCCCGCCAGCCGCATCGCAACCTGTTCCTCCAGATCCCGGGTAATGCTGTGCATGGCCTTGCTTTCCGGAATGGGGCCTGAATCATTCCATCCTTTGAGCAAGGCCTCCTCCTTCTTCCGCCGGAATTCCTCCACACTGGCCGCCATATCCTTCCAAAGGAACAACTTCTGGAGAATATGGCGTTCGGGAGAGGAAAAATCTTTCTCCACGTCGAAGGATTCGCCTTTTTGGGTGGTAAAGATCATATTCCAATCTTCGGATTTTAGGGGATTAGATGCAATGCTGTTCACTTAAGCGCCCTGTAGGGGCAGGGTCTCTCCGCCCGTGGAGCGAGTGAAAGTGAATGGCGGGCGGGGAAACCCCGCCCTACGATAAATAGAAATCGCCAATGCTTAAGTGAGCAGCATTGGGATTAGGCCCTAGGCCATTGGCATCTTAGTAAATTTGCCAGGGAAATCCAAGGCGAAGCGGCCGGGTCATTCCGTCAAATGATCCCCCGTCTTCCTGCCAGCAGGGGCGCGGCGTGCCGCGCCCCTTTTCAGTCTTCGGTTATGGGGGATGTGGCTCCTTCGACTCAACCTTTCTTGGTCAAAATTCCCGCGATGTCCACCTCGTGCTGTCCGATGGCCCGCATGCGGTCCAGGATGGTCAGGAAGATGGGCGCGGCCTGGGGCAGGCACAGCCCCTCGATCATTCGGTCCTCGTGCTCCGTGGCGAAATCGCTGCACGCCTTGATGAGGTTCTCCCCTTCCTGGGCCATGTACTTTTTCAAGAAATCATTGTCGGTGGTAAGCGTGTCCAGGACCGACCGAAGCATGCCGGCATGAAGGGAGAAGAGAAAGTTTGTTTGGGTTACCGCCTTGTCCGAAAACAGGATGCCATCTTTGATTTTCCGCTGGATGGGATCCGCCAACCCCCCGATGTTTTCACTGATGAGCTGCAGTTGGTGCAGGATGCTTTGGAGCCGGAGGAGCGAGGCTCTTTCCTCTCCGGATAATTGGGCCGAAGGGGTTAGCTGCTTGGTGACCCTGCTGAACTCCTGGCTCAAGGCCGCCTGGTGGCTCTTTAATTCCTCCAGGCTGGCGTAGCTGTGGCGGTTGAAGGCAGCCCGGGCGGCCCCCAGCATTCCTCTCAGCATGTCGACGACGGGGCCGATGACCGCTGCTTGATCCTTGGTAACTTGTGCTTCCGTCATGATGCGCCTCCTTGGTGATGTTGTCCCGCTGTCGCCGGGTTGCTCAATAAATATTTCCTAAAAAATAGTGCCGCGCAAACCAAAAATCATCCCCTCCTCTGGTTTCCCAGAGGGGATTTCTTATTCTTAAAAGAAACTCATAATCTGCCGTGAACTGCCCCAAACCGAAACCGGAACCCCGAAAGCTGGGTTTGACGATGTAGGGAATGAGAAGATGAAAGAAGCGGAAGTCCGCAAGTTCCACCGCCGCCTGGGCATTATCCTGGTGGGGTTCCTGGCGGTGCAGGCTTTGACCGGCCTGGTGCTCTCCGTGGCGGGGTTGGCCGGTTATACTTCCTGGCTCACCAAGACCGCGGGGGTGATCCATTATAATTGGGACCCTCTGGGGACCCTTTATCGGGTCCTGCTGACCGCAGCCACCGCAATCCAGGGTATTTCGGGGATCATCATTTACCAGAGGATCAAGGAGAGGCAGAAGAAGCCGGGCGGTTAGCAGGGCAGAAAAATATTCACCCCCAAGACCAAGACACAAAGATTCACCAAGGAAAGAAGATATTGGCGTTCTGGAATTTCAGGACGCCAGTATATGTTTTCTTTGTGACCCTTGGTGTCTTAGTGGTTAAATATTTTATTTCCTTCCTGCACCAGACTCACGTTAACCGCCGGCCCGGCCGCCGCTAACTTTTTGAAGCTCCCAAACCGCTTAGTGCGGGCGGGTTCGCCCGGGACCGAGGCCGGGGCCTCCAGCCCCAATTCTTTTATCTTCTCCAGGCGCAGGGCTGCGGGAGGATGGGTGCGGAAAATGCCCCCGGGGGCGTCCCCCTTTTTTTCCAGGGCCGCCATCTTCTCCAGCAGGGTTACCAGGGCCTTGGGGTTGTAGCCCGCCCGGGCCAGGATGAACAGGGCCGAATGGTCCGCGCTCCATTCGGCCTGGCGGCTGTAGCCGTTCACCTTGATGGTCTTGCGCACGTCCACGACCGCGTCCCCATACAAATCAACCAGCTGGGCCAGGTGGCCGCCACGCCGCCTGGATTTTTCGGCCCTGATCAGGGTGACCACCTCGGTCCACCGGGCCATTTTGATGGATTTGATGCCGTTCCGGTGGACCACGTGGGCCACTTCATGGGCCAGGAGGGCGGCCAGTTCGTCCTCGGTGTCGCACATCCGGATAAATCCCCGGGTGACCAGGATGATGCCCCCCGGGCAGGCAAACGCGTTGGGCTCCGGGCTGTTCAGCACCGCAAAATAAAAACCCCGGTAAGGATTGGGCCGCCTAGATTTCCGGGACAACGTCAGGCCCACCTCGTTGACATAGCGGTTGAGCTGAGGATTGTCGTACAGGGGGTATTCCGCCAGGAAGCTGGCCGCCACCGCCCGGCCCACCCGGTATTCTTCCTCATTGCTGATGGGCCGGGCCGCCTGGACTAATTTGTCTTTGATGGCGGCCTTATTAGGCATAGGGGGGCCCTGGGACCAGGCCGATGAAGAATTGAGGCCCAGGAAAATCCACGCGATGGCTAAGGCCAGAATGGCCCTAACCTGCCAACTGTCGCAATTCACTCTCATAAGTCCCCTATTCGGTCCCTAATCCCAATGCTGTTCCGAAAAGTTGTTTTTGGGGGAGGGGGCCAAGGGCACCCGCCCTTGCCCCCTCCCCCAATCCCTTAAGGGGTAATAATCAGGCTGTGGAAGTCGGGGCCGCCCCGACTTCCACAGCCTCTTAAAGGGTTGGGAGGGGGGCTTGGGGGGAGGGCAGGGAGCGTTGCTCCCGGCCCTCCCCCCAAAAATATCTTTTCATCATTTACGGGTGAGCCTACGGCTCATGAGGGACTGACCTCTTAAATCTTTATTTTCTTGAAGCGACTTGTGCGGGCGGCCACTTCCTTGCCGGCAGCCGGGGCTTCTCCCACCAGGGCTTTAACCTTGGACAGGCGCTCGCCGGTGGGGGGATGGGTCTTGAACATGCCGCCGGAGGCGCCTTTTTCCTTGGCCATCATCTTGTCCAGCAGGGAAGCCACCGCCCCGGGATCGTAGCCGGCCTGCTTCAAGGTCTGGACTGCGGCGGCGTCCGCGGCTTCTTCGGCGGTGCGGCTATAGCCGTTGACCACGATGGTTTTGAAAACGTCGTCAATGGAGCCTTCAAACAAGGAAACCAGGCTGCCCGCCACTCCGCCGTACTGTTTGGCCGCCTCGGTGCCCATGGCGGTGAGCACTTCCGTCCACCGGGCCTGGCTGATGGAGTTGATGCCGTCCTTGTTGGCCACGTGGGCCACTTCGTGGGCCAGGACCGCGGCCAGCTCGTCTTCCGTCTCACAAGTCTGGAGAAGACCCCGAGTAATGAAGATCAAGCCCCCGGGACAGGCTAAGGCGTTGGTCTCCGAGGTCTCCAGCACCGCGAAATGATAGCCCCGGAAGGTCTGGGGGCGGGCGGACTTGCGGGCCACCGCCTGGCCCACCTCGTTGACGTACCGGGTCAGCTCCGGGTCCTGCCGCAGGGACTGCTGGGCCAGGATGCGGGCCCCCACCGCCCGGCCCACGTAATATTCTTCGGAATCGCTGATGGGACGGGAGGCCGCGGCTGCTTTGGTTACTCCCTTGGCGGCAATGGTGGCTACCGGGATCAGCTCCATACCGGTGGCGCAGCCGCCGGCCGTCAGGGCCAGGGCGGTCAGAAGCGCGGCCACTACCCATTGATTACCGCGTTTCATGGCTTCAGCCCTCCTTCCTGGATAAAGGTTTTCAGCTGGGCTTCATCCACTTTGAAGCTCTCCACCTTGTCCACCATGGCGAAATTAGCCTCGGGATGCTTCTGGCGGTAGCCCGCCTCCACTTCCGGGGTGAAGCCCTTGCCGGCCAGGGCCACTTCATCGCTGGTGGTCTCTTTCACCGCTCCGCCCGTGAGCAGGCTGGGAAGGCTGAACCTGGAGGGGGCCTTGGCCTGGGGGAAGGCCAGGCGGTGGATCCAGCCGATCTTGCCCTGAAAGTCCACCTTGTACCAGTCCCCGGCCTGGCGTTGCACGGTGACCTCCGCGCCCACCGGCACCGGCGCCAGGGGAGTGCTGGAAAAGTCCGGGTCCGGATAAAGCTGCTGGTTGGGCTGGGACACCTTCAAAGTCTCGGCCCACCCCGGTCCGGCGGCAAGCAGCAAGGCGGCCAAGGCTACGGCCAGCCATGTTGATTTCTTGAGAAAAGATGCCCGGATCACGCAAACCTCCTTTTGTAATCCACAGATTTCACAGATTCACATAGAGTTTACCTAAAAAATGGAAAGGCGCCAAATACTAACCTATAGTTACGAACGATGGTGGGTTGCACCTCTTCCCCTTTTAACCTTTTCCCCTTTTCGCCTACTCTTTCAAGGCCTGGGCCGGAAGCCAGCCGGTCTTTTCCAGGTATTTGACCTTGCACCACTCTCCCACCTGTTTGAGTATGCGCACTTTGACGCCGGCCGGCACCTGGGCCAGGGGACAGGCGGCCTCGTCGGGGTCCGGATAAAGAGCCTGCTGGCGCTTGAGGGCCTTCTCCAGGTCTGGAACCGGGGGCCGCGCCACGGGAGGCCGGGATGCTTCAGCCTGAGGGGGTTCGGGGCCTCTCTTCGCCTTACTGTGTGTTTCAGTCTCTTTAAATTTTTCGGCCATGGCTATCTGGCGGTCTCTCTCCTCCCCCGGCGGCCCGGTTTTCTTGCCATAAACCCCCATGAGCACGTCCTCGCTGCCCCCTTCCTGAACCGGGGCGCCGTGCAGCAGGCTGGGAGAGCCGTCGGCGAGGGAAGCCCGCAAGATTCCCCGGGGCAGCCAGCCGGTTAGTCCCGCCACCTTTACCTTGTACCAGTCTCCCACCTGCTTGAGCACGGTTATTTCAGCTCCCGGGGGGGCCAGCCCCAGGGACCGGCTGTCCTGGTCGGGCTCCGGATAGACCTTGGCAGGTTGGGCGACTTTAAAGACCCTGGGAACCTGGGCCAGAACGGGCAGGCCCAGGACTACGAACGCGAACAGCAGCAAAAGAGCCGATCCCCGGACCGACTTGAAGAACCGAAACGGCATTTTCATTAAGTCACCAAGTTGGGTTTAATGAATGTATCTATTTTTTTGCCAGTATATCAAATTTTTGTTTACCCGGCAGCATTCTCAGGAAGAATTGCGGCTTCTGCGCCGCTTCCGTGCCGTTTTCGGACCGCGTCTGTCTCGAGGGCATTCCTTTTACTTTCGGGACATTTCCGCCAAAATACCGCTCAAGTTGCGGAACGATTTCATGTTTTCGTTTTTCGGTTTTCCGAGGGAGAAGGATAGTCGCAGACGGCAGGCTTTCGGTCATTAGGGGCACTCCGAATCCGGATGAGAAATTATCTCGGCGGAAGGTTATCAGGGGGACAAGGGGGGGCCAGCATGGGTGGGACAGCCGGCGGGCAATGGAGGGCGCGGATGGTTTTTCATGGTTCAGGGGAATGGCGCAAGGTCAGTGATAGTGCTTAAATCTCTCACTTTTTTTCAGTTCGCCATATGATCCACCCGTAAAGTCCCAGATTAATACTCAGCACCAAGAAGCCCAAGAAGATCTGCAAGTTCCGGGTGAGGATTGAAGGGTATAAGAGAGGAAGGATATAGTGTTCCATGAAGGTGGTTCGGTAAGACAGGCCGCCACCTTTCTCTCGAAGCCAGTTCTCCAGCGGAGTGAGTGGGCATACCCAACCGGCAAATTCAATGAGGGCAGCCCATAGGAAGGCAGGCACATGTATCCACGCCAAAACCCTCCACTTGAGGACCAGAAATACCCCTAAAATTGCAAAAAGAATAAACGCTAGATGGATTACCAAAACGAGGTCAGAAAGGAAGCGAAAAAGCATGTCGACTCATAAAATCTTAAAAAATATGCTGATATGATGATGATATAACAGCTTTTTAGCTCTGTGATAAGTACCTAATCATAGCAGTACCTGACACGTTTGCCTGCATGGAGAGCTGCTCCCTGCCGGGCTTTTTCGGAAAACCGAAAACTTTTCAAAATAAAGGTCTAACCTTTAATCTAGAGATAATACAGCCACCACCAATCCCGGTGCCGGGCCTTGAGGTCCGCGAACCACCAGCAGACCGGAAAGAGCAGGACCACCGCGGCTCCCCACGCCAGATACGTAGCTACCAGGTCATAGGTATAGTCAATGGGCCAGATCTGCCACGGCGGATTGGCAAACAGCCAGGGCGCTTCCCCATAACGCACCAAGGCCACCGCCACCGCCATGCCGTGCAACAGGGGCAGGTGTAGCACATAATAGATAAAGGGCACCCGGCCGAAGATCACCAGGGACTGGACCAGCGGTCCCGATAGGCTCTCGAACCAGGCCAGGGCCAGGAAAGCCGGTCCCAGGGCAATGAGCAGGTAAAGGAGGGACGGGGGATACTTGGCGCAGTCCAGGAAGGAAAAGCAAGTAAATAAGGCATTTTTCTGAAAGGTCCAGGTGTGGGGGTCACCGTAGAAATTCGCCAGTCGCAAAAGGAAAAAGGCTACGGTAAGACCCAATCCAAGATAAATCAGAAACTTTCTCCGTTTTCCCGCGTCCCAGAGCAGGCAGGCCCCGAACCCGTAGCCCGCGGCCATCACTCCGATCCAGGGGATCAGGGGGTATTTCACCTGGAAATGCCATCCGGGATAGGGCGTCAGCCGGCCGGGAACATGGAGGATATTCCACAACCACCCCAAAGACCCCAAACTTTCAGGATTAATGCCGTCTAGGAGATTGTGCAGCCCCATGATGACGCAGCCGGCGGTAGTTACCAGCCACCGCGGCAGATACAACAGACCTGCCAGGGCGATCATGGACCAGCCGATGGCCCAGATGACCCCCAGCTTCACGAAGTGATAGTCAAGATTGAAATACCAGCCGAAGCGGATAAGCGTAAATTCGAGAAAAATCAGCCATAACCCCCGAATTACCAGGGTCTTTTGCACCTCCCTTAAAGGCTTGCCATGGGACACGGAGAGAAACACCCCGGTGCCGCAGAGAAACATAAACACCGGGGCGCAAAAGTTGGTGATCCAGCGGGTGAGGAAGAAACCCACGGTGGAGTGGGTGAGGTCCGTGGGATCAAACAGGAAATTAGCGTTGGAAAAGAAATCCCGGGCATGGTCGATGGCCATGACCACCATGGCCAGCCCCCGGAGCAGGTCCAGGCTGTCCAACCGTTGGTGGGGCAGTGGCGCTGCCGGGATTTCCATAACCCATCCTTTTTGCAGGAGAAGGTGGCAACAGGCTGCGAATTATTATACCAATTTGCGTTCAAAGAAGTAACATTGTCATTCTGAGCGTAGCGAAGAATCTAGATTCTTCACTCCGCTTCGCTCCGTTCAGAATGACAATTAAATATTACCTCTTTGACGGCAGCTTGGTATTAATCGGCCACAGGCAAAGTTATCATTATCCGGAATTGCGGCAGTTACGCGGCGGTTCTCTATCGGGCGAGCAAATGCTTTGCCTGTCGGCATAGCTATGATTTGATTACATGCCGAAATTATGCGATAACCTTGGCCACCGCAGTCCCAAAATGGTTTTTGGGGGTCCCTCTCAACGAGTTTAACCTACAAGTTTCCTCCCCAGGCGAACACAAGGTTCGCCCCTACTTGGCGTCGGGGCGGAAGACGGTGTCCCAGTCCGGCGGGGGCGGAGCGGCCTGGAACTCCCGGCAGCGGTTTAAAAACACCTGGGCGGGTCCGTCCTCGGGGAAGTGGCTCAAGGCATGGGTAAAGCGCGCCGCCGCCGCCTCGAACCGGCCCCGGCGGTAAAGCTCCAGACCGGGGATAAAGTCCTCCCGCACTGCGGCCTGAGCCGGAGTGAGCTTTCCTTTGGGGGCCAGCACCTCGAACACCCGGACCGGGGCTTCCCGGCCCTTCACCGCCACCAGGTCCAGCTCCCGGAATTCTATCTCTCCCCCGCAATCCGCCACCGCGACCTCGCTGGCCATAATGGCGGTGGCGTAAAACTTGTTCAGTCCCTCCAGGCGCGAGGCCAGGTTCACGGTGTCGCCGATGACCGTGTAATCAAAGCGCTTTTGGGAACCCAGGTTGCCCACGATGGCCTCGCCGGTGTGAATCCCGATGCGCAGTTTGAGTTCCGGGAGGCCCTGGTGGGCAAACTCCCGATTAAGTTCCCGGAGGGCCGCGGTCTGGCTCAGGGCGGCCTGGCAGGCCCGCACCGCCTGGTCCTCCTGGTCCAGGGGCGCGCCCCAGAAGGCCATGATGGCGTCGCCTTCGAACTTATCCACCGTGCCTTCCTCTTGCAGGATGATCTCGGTCATGCGGGAGAGGTAGTCGTTGAGCAGGCCTACCACGGTTTCCGGGGGCAGGCGTTCGGACAGGGTGGTGAACCCGGCCAGGTCGGAGAAAAACAGGGTGACCCGGCGGCGTTCGCCCCCCAGCTTGAGTTTTTCCGGGTGCTGCAGCAGGTGGTTGATGACGGTCTCGGACATGTATTGTCCGAACATGCCCCGGATGAAACGCTTTTGGCGGCCCTCGGTGGCGTAGCTGTAGGCCGCGGCCAGGCCGAAGCTCAGGGCCAGGGCGGCGCCGGGGAGCACCGGATCGGCCCACCAGCTCAGGCGGAAGGCCAGGATGGACAGGCCCAGGTGGAGGCCGACCAGCACCGCTAGGGCTGCCAAGGTGAAGCCCAGATGGGGGAAGAACAGCACGCCCAGGACGGCCGCGGCGGCCAAAACCGCGGCCCAGGCCCACAGAGCGGCAGCGGGGGCTTGGCGGAGAAAGTCCCCCTGCAGCAGGTTGTCCAACAGGGTGGCATGCACCTCAACTCCGGGATAGACCGCGCCCACGGGGGAGGCTTTCAGATCCAGGAGGCCGGGGGCGGTGAGGCCCACCAGCACCCACTTACCGGCAAAATCCGCCAGGGGATAGACCGGGGCCAGCCCGTGGCGGACCTGGGCCTCGGACTTGATGACGTTGGCCGCGGCAAAACGCCGATGGCTGCGAGTAGGGCCGCGGAATTTCAGGAAAAACTGCCCCTGGGAATCCAGAGGCAGGCGGGTCTGGCTCAAAACCAAGGCCCCGGATTCAAAGCTCAGGGCCCCGGGCTGCTGAAAGTGATGGAAAGCCGCGAAGCTCAGAAAGGGAAGCCAGAGGTCTTTATAGGGCACCACCAGGGGAACCCGGCGGTAAATGCCGTCCGCATCCGGGCGGCACTCAACGTTGCCCAGGGTGGCGGCCGCGGCCAGCAGGGGCGGTACGGGAGTAATTAGGGAGCGGTAATGGGGAAAAACCTCAGGATTAAGGCCGGAGAGCGAGTGGCCCACCTTTTGGAGCAGGTCCCCCTCCGAGGGATTGGGCGGTTTCCGGTCCCGGGAAGTGAAAAAGGGCAAAACCACCAGGCCCGATTCTTTTACCGCCTGGGCCAGGCGGGCGTCGTCCTCAGGGCCGTAAGAGGAGGCCTCGGTGAACAGGATGTCAAAAATCACCGCCCGGGCCCCGGCCCGGCGGCAGAATTCGATGATGGGGGCGTAAACCTGCCGGGGCCAGGGCCAGGTGACGCCCTGGGCTTTAAAGAAGTCCAGGTCCGGCTGGTCCACGGCCACCACCACCACCTCCGGGCTGGCTGGGGACAAAGGCACCCCGCGGAAAAGCATATCCAGGGTTTTGAGACGATAGGGGCTGAAGACGCCGGACATCTCCAGGAGGCCGATTAGCGCGGCAACCGCCAGGACCAGAAAGAAGGCGGCCTGCAGCTTGTTGCGGTGAGAAAACTGGGGGATTGCGGCCATGATTATTTCCGAACGTTTGACTCCCCAGTGCTGTCCGGTAAGGATTTTGCCGCCACGGACATCCTGGCATAATTAAAATGCAGCCGCAGGCTTCAGCATGCGTCGGCACATGCTAGAAAGCCTGTGCCACCAAAGATGTGAAACTGCTTCGAAAAGTTGTTGTTGGGGGAGGGGGCAAGGGCACCCGCCCTTGCCCCCTCCCCCAATCCCTTAAGTTGACTTCCGAAAATTATAGCAGAACCGAAAAGATTTTCCGGCCAGGAATTGTTTTTTTTAAGAAACCTGGGAGCAAAATCAGGCGGAATAATCCTTCATACATCCAAAGCAAAACCCTTTGGAATAATGGCGCAATCTAAGAATGAAGTTAAACATGACATTAATGGTTTAACGAACAAATGTTTAGAACAAAAAATTATTATAAAAATCTTTCATTTTAAAGTAAATCACGATATATATTAAATTAATCTAATAAGTCATTTTCCCAGAAAAATATTTTAAAGGAGGAAAAGTTTCTTAAAAAAATCAAAATCATAATAAAAATCGGCAAATTCCCTGGGTTGACATTTGTGGCACCAGCATTAACTTTTGGCAAATTCCCCAGGACTTTTGGATTATTTCTGTAAACGGGAGGTCAGCATGAACTCTGCCATGGTGAGATGGTTGACGCTGGGTCTGGTGGCCCTGGCCCTGATGGCGTGCGGCGAACGCCCCATTGACGTGGAAGCCCTGAAGAAAAAACCCAAGGGATACGTGGGTTCGGACACTTGTAAAAAGTGCCACCTGGAGCATTATGACTCCTGGAAGATGACCCTGCACAGCCGCATGATGCAGGACGCCCAGAAGAACCAGGACGTTATCGTCACCGAGCTCGACCCCAAAGTGATCCGGGCCGACCTGGAGAAAATCAAGGATAAACTCAAGATACCGGTGGACAAGTTCTACATCCCCAAACCGGAGGAGGTCAAATACACCATCGGCAGCCAGTGGAAGCAGCGCTATCTGGTGGAAAAGGACGGCAAACTTTACATCGCCCCCATCAATTACAACATTGAGACCCACCGCTGGGTCAATTACAATGAAGACAAATGGGACAAAAAGCCCTGGATCTTAGGCTGCGGCGGCTGCCACGCCACCGGGGTGAATATTGAGAAGAACAACTTCATAGAGCCGGGGGTGGGATGCGAGGCCTGTCACGGCAAGGGTTCCTGGCACGCGGCCCTACCCAAGGCCGAGGTCTTTGAAAAGCGCCAGACCATTGTAAACCCGGCCAAGCTTACCATGGGGGTGGCGGTGCAGATCTGCGGCTCTTGCCACAACCGGGGCCAGGCCACGAAGTATAAGGGCGCGGAGTGGCCGGTGGGCTATGAGCCGGGGAAGGCCCTGGAGGCCTACTACAAGTCCACCTCCTTCGCCGAGGGGGACGTCCGGCACGTGTACGCCAACGAGTTCTCCAAGGGCCATCACCAGCAGTACATTGACTGGTCCCAGTCGGTGCACGCCAAGGAAGGGGTGACCTGCACCTCCTGCCACTTTGTGCACCAGATCGGCGTGCCTCCCACCCGGTCTCAGACGGTGCAGGCCGGTTCCCGGCAGTGCATGTCCTGCCACGAAATGGTTAATAAGAACCTGGCCCATTCCATCCATTCCTTCGGCAACTGTGTGGGCTGCCACATGCCCCGCATTGCCCAGAGCGCCGAATCCGGGGACATCCACAGCCACGTGTTTGTCTGTCTGTTGCCCAAGGATACCATGGCGAACCCGAATATCCCCAATTCCTGCCAGACCTGCCACAAGCACAAGAAAGAGGACCTCAAGCACCTGCAGGATGATTGGGATGCTCTGGTCAAGCTGCCGCCGCCGGTGGGCAAGCCTATAGATTTAAAGATCCCCAGATAGGCGGATAGGTATGGAAGAGGGTGCGCCTATGAAATGGTGGAGGTTTTCCAGGTTTGTTACTCTTCAGGTGGCATTAGGCCTGATTCTCAGCGCCCTGCTGCCCGCGGCGGCCCCGGCCCAGGAGGAAGTGACTTCAGCCATCCGCCGCTACAAGGAGCGGGAGGCCAGCACCGGCTACTATGAAGAGCACGAGGTCAAGCCCCGGCGCGACCGCCCCTTTGTGGGCGTCCCCGGGGTGATGCGCAAGCTCTTCCCATACAGCCCCAAGGCGGCCCAGGTGCGCAGCCGCACCCACCTGGCGGATTCCCACCGGGGCATTCAGTTCTATGCCATGCGCCGGTGTGATGAATGCCACGTGGAAGAGGGTAAGCACGGCCACACGGTGCGGGGCAACATCACCTGCCGGCAATGCCACGGGGGGGAGCCCATCGCCAGCATCAACCATTATTTCTCTCCCCTGAACCCCATCCGGCGCCACTCCTATGTATGCTCCAAGTGCCACGAAGGGGCCAGCGTCTCTTTTGCCACCTTTATGGTGCATGAACCCAAGGCGGGGGATCCGGAAACCCGGAAGACCTTCCCGCTCTTATATTACGCCAACTGGTTCATGCTGCTGCTGCTGGTGGGGGTCTTCGCCTTCTTTATTCCGCACAGCGTCATCTGGGTGGTCCGGGAGTTTATCCACAAGCCGGAAGAGAAACCTCACGCAGAAGGGAAGCCTCAAGATGAGCCGAGAGAGTAGAATCCGGCGCTTCAGCGTGGTGGATCGAATATTCCACCTGTTCGTGATGGTCACCTTCATGCTCCAGGCCACCACCGGGGTGGGGCGTCTCCTTTACACCACCCAGTGGGGCAAGGGCATGGTGGGTCTGTTCGGCGGTTATGAGTCCGCCACCGCCATCCACAGTTGGGTGGGAATAATCATGCTCATCGGGTTCCTGGTCCACATCGGGTACGTGCTGAGCAAAGTGGACTGGAAAAAGTTTCCCCACAGCCTGTTCAATGAGGACTCCCTGATTCCCAACCTCACGGACCTCAAGCAGATGGGCCAGAAAATCCGGTGGTTTTTCGGGCTGGGGCCGCACCCCAAGGTGGACCGGTGGGGTTATTGGGAGAAATTCGACTACTGGGCAGTCTTCTGGGGGATGCCGCTCTTCGCGGTCACCGGCTTGATGCTCATGTACCCGGTGGGCGCCAGCTCCTGGGTGCCGGGCTGGACCCTCAACGTGGCCCTGCTGCTGCACCGGGCCGAGGCCATCCTGGCCATCGGGTATCTCTTTATCGTCCACTTCCTGGTGGGCCACTTCCGCCGGGAAACCTTTCCCATGAACGAAGCCATTTTCGCCGGCAGCGTGGTTCTGGAAAAGGAAAAGGAGGAAAAGCCCGCCTGGATCGAACGCCTGGAGCTGGAAGGAAAGCTGGCCGAGCGGGCGGCGCCCCCGCCGGCGCCTTGGTTCCGGGTGGTATATTTCATCTTCGGCTACTCGGTAGTGATCCTGGGCCTTTACCTCCTGTTAATCCTGTTTGTTTATCGCGGCCAGATTGAATGGCATTAATGAAGCCAGGGGCTGAGCGCCCCTGACCGTATTTGACTCTTCTCCCTCTAGCCCCGGCAGATTTCCCGCTCTGCCGGGTTTTTTTGTGCCTGACGCCAAAATTATTAATGGGTCCCAAAAATTAGTCTCAACCGGAAAGCCTTTGTAGACACTTAGCGGGTGTAGTGGCCCGCCCTACCACAGGGGTTTCGTTTTTGTTCCCAAGCTAGGCTTGGGAACGCACTTGGGGCCAAGCTGAGCTTGTCGTTCCCAAGTGCAACTTGGGAACGACAAAAGACGAGGGTTTGCCAGCCAGGCGCATGCCACAATCTGGCAGGCTATTGAAAACCCCGTTTTTTTGTCATCCTGAGGGAAGCGAAGGGTTTCAACTACCTGAAATGACGAGATTCTTCGCTTTATATGAAAATATCCCGGTGGGGCGGGCCTCCGTGCCCGCCTTCCGTTGGATGGCCGGAGATGGCCCCCCTTCCTGGCACGGCTTAATTTTCATTGTTCGTTGTGACCCTTAGGTTATGATGGTTCGCTCAGGTCAGAATGACATACGCTCAGAATATGCGCAAAAATTAAGAATGCTGGGTTTGATTTCAAAAAAAACTCTATAACTTGCCGCTAAGGCCCAAGACCTTCCTGCCTGTGGCTATTTTTCCGACCCCCCCAATCCTTGACCATAGGCCGGAGGCCTATGCCATTATTTCTTTCTCATAATCCCAATTTTTAACCGAAAACCGGAAACCGAAAACTGCATTATCAATACACTGCCAGATGAACCAGCAATGGCTCGGTTATCTAGTTCCCTGGAATCCCCCTGGGCCAGCGTTTTATCGCGTCCGCTTTAAGGCCCAATAAGTTGCGTCCCTGCCCCCCATAAAAACCATTGGCATTGGGCCGGTTTTTCCGTATATTGAGCTTTTAATACCGGATTCACTTCAAATGTAACAAATTAAAAGCTAGCATATTGAGATCATTGCAGGGACGGTTCGCGAACCGCCCCTGCAGCAATAACAATCGTATAAAAAACCAGGGTAAAGGGATTATGGAAAAACCGGAATCCCCCCAAACCCAGGGACAGCCCCAGGCTGCCCAACCACAGACCCCGGCCGCCCCGCCGCCGCCGGAGCCTTGCCTCCCCTGCCCGCCGGCGGAAGAACGGATGGGTTTTCCCACCCAGTTCGCCCGGCTCTTTTTCGGGGCCATCACCCTCCTGGTGCTGTACTATTCCTATATCGTCTTCAAGCCCTATTTGGTGGACTTCTTCTTGGCCCTGGTGCTCTTTCTCACCACCAGGCCCTTGTTTAATGCTCTCGCCCGGCTGTTTCTGGGCCGGCGGGTCCTGGCTTCCGGCGTCACCTGCCTGCTCCTGGCCCTGGTGATCCTGGTGCCTCTGTCCTTCATGCTGAGCATCATCGCCAACCAGGCCCTGGACTTTTCCCGGGCCGCCCGCCAGGGGTTGGAGAGCGGCCATCTGTGGCAGTGGGTCAGCGCCAAGATCGACGCGCTTCAGGCTTATCTAATCCATCTCAACCTGCCCCTGCCGCCGGAGCAGATCAAGCTGGGGGCCATCGTTCAGACGGTGGTCACCCATGCCAGCGAATTCATCTACACCAATTCCGTCACCCTGCTGAAAGGCTTCACCTACTTCCTGCTGGACCTGATCCTGGTGATGTTCATCACCTTTTTCATGTTTCTCCAGGGGGACGATTTTATTAAGGAAATCAAGAAGCTCTCCCCTCTGGACGCAACCCACAACGAAGAAATCATCCGGGAGATGGAGACCACCATCAAGGCCACCCTGTGGGGCACGGTCATCGTGGCCCTGGTGCAAGGGGCCTTGGGCGGGGTGGGATTCTTGATTTTCGGATTGCCGCAGCCGGCCTTCTGGGGAGTGGTGATGATTCCCGCGGCGGTGATCCCCGTGGTGGGCAGCGCCATCATCTGGGGCCCCGCGGCGATTTATTTAATCGTTACCGGCCACGTGGGCGCGGGCGTGGGCCTCTTCATCTGGGGCGGAGTCCTGGTGAGCGTCATCGACAACCTCCTCAAACCCATCTTGATGAAAGGCAGCGGCGCCACGCCCAGCCTCCTGATCCTGTTCAGCATCCTGGGTGGCATCGGCTACTTCGGCATGGTGGGGTTTATCCTGGGTCCCCTGATTCTGTCCTTCCTCTTTGCGCTGCTTAGGATTTACCAGAAAACCATCCTGGCCGCCGTCCCGGCTCCGACGTCCGGGCCGGAAAATCAAAAACCCACCGCCCCGGGGGGGGATGGGTCTTAGATACAGTTTTCAGTTTTCAGTTAAAAAGAAGAACAAATTATCCCGAGATTACTCGGACCTACAAAGCCAGTTCCCGCTTCACCTCGGCCAAATCCAGCACTGCCCCGGTTTCGGGGAAGCGGCTCTCCAACTGCTCGATTTCCTGCTGCACCAGCTCCCGTTCCAGGTGGCGGTCTTCGTGGATGAACTGGCAGTACTCTTCAAACAATTCTTTTTTCAAATCCGGGGAAAACAATTGGGGCTGCTTGAAGCGTTCTTCCAACCCCAGGATGCTGTCCAGGATATAGAAATAGATGGAGCGGGCATCGGCCAGGCGGCCGCTTTGGGCCAGGCGGTCGGCCCGGAGCTGAGCCCGGCGCAGTTTGCTTTCCGTGTCGGCCACGGCTGCGGGATCCAGGCTGAATTCATCCATCACCCGGTCAATGGACTCCAGGATGTCATCCAGGCCCTGTTCTTCTTCCTTCAGGATGCTCCGGGCCGAGGACACCCGTTCCGCCACGTCCAGAATAATCTCCACCAGTTCGTGTTTGGAGTATTTTTTCAGGCGCTCCTTCAGTTCCGCCTGGTTCAAAAAGGCCCCCGGCTCTTTCACCCAGGCCCATAGCAAGGCCAGCACATGGGGGCAAAGCTCCCCGCCCTCGGACTGGGGACAGGCGCATTCATAGGCCAGATGGTCGTTCTGAATCCTTACTCCCACCGCAAAGGGCTGGCCGTCCTCCACCACTCCCAGGAGACGGTTGACCAGGCGGTAACCGTGCCGGACATGGTGCTCATTGACCAGTTCCTGGGCCCGGCTCGTGGCTTCGGGGGGGCCGATGTGAGTTAAAGTCTGGTCATCCAGTTCTTCAAAGCGCATGATATGCCATCAACTTTAGAGAATTTTAAAGAATATTGTTCTTCAATAAATTTAACACATCAACGCCGCATGGCAATTCTTTTGTGGCCTTAAAGGGATTTAAAGGAAAATTTTTTTCAGGAGGCGAAAAAGGTCTGACTTTGGTGATAAAGGGCGTTGAGGCGGGCTTCCAACTCCAGGCGGCGGGCTTCCAGGGCCTGGCCCCGTTCCTGGGGCGGGACCCAAAGGGGCGCTCCAGCCATGATGACAATGGGGCTGAAGGGCCAGGGCAATTCAAAGCGGTCCCAGGAGTTGAAGACGATTTTGCGGCGGGCGGCCACCGCCAGGGGGATGATGGGGGCCCCGGCTTCCCGGGCCAGAAAGACCACTCCTTTTTGAACCACTCGGGCCGGTCCCCGGGAGCCGTCGGCCACGATGCCGCCGCTATGGCCGCTATGGAAATATTCCGTGATGGTCCGGAGAGCCTGCGCCCCGCCTTTGAGGCGGGAGCCGGAGACCACCAGGAAGTTCAGACCCCGGGCCACGTCAGCGATGAACTCCCCGTCCCGGCTGGGACTGGCCATGAGCACCAGGGGCGCCCGGTGGGCGTAATAACGCCGGGCATAGGTGAGGGGAAAGAGCAGGTGGCAGTGCCAGGCGGTATACAGGACCGGACGCCCGGCAAGGGCCAGTCCCAAGGCTTCGGGGTCGGCCACCACCCGGGTGGGGCAGGTGCGCAGATAGCCCTGCACCAGAAGCCGGGCCAGGGTGGGCCCCCAACGGCGGAATAACGGGGTTTGACGGAGTTTCATGTTTAAAGCTGTCAGCTATCAGCTTAATTTACTTCCCAATTTTAAAAGCTGAAAGCTGACTGCTGACTGCTATTTTTTCGAGGCCAATCTCTCCAAGACCTTGGGGGCATACAGGTCGTGCTCCATGACCTGGGCCGACACGGGCCTCATCATGGAGAGCTTCATCATCAGAAAATTGAGGCGGCGCATCTGCTTGAGCTTTTCCGCCTCATCCTCCATATTGGCCACCAGGTCCTGCAAAGTAACCACTTCCTTGCGCAGTTCCAGCTCCGGCGGCAGACAGTCGGCGTTTTTGAGAATCCGGTAAGCCATGCGCAACTCCGGGGGGATGTGGCTTTCATCCTCCAACTTCAGGGACTGGCCGCGGCCCTCCAGGTCATCAAAAAGGCCCGCGTCGATGGCCTCCAGGATGCGGTTTTCGGCAAGGCGTTCAAAAAAATTCATGGGGATATTTATAGCATGAGGCGCAACAAAATGCACCTTAAGGGATTGGGGGAGGGGGCAGGGGCGGGTGCCCCTGGCCCCCTCCCCCATAGTTCAACGCCGCCGCTTCCGGGCCCGTTCCAGTTCCCGTTGCTCTTCCCGGCGGCGGATGGTCTCCCGCTTATCCACCTTCTTTTTGCCCCGGGCCAGGGCGATTTCAATCTTGGCGTTTTTATTCTTGAAGTAGAGTCTCAGGGGAATCAAGGTGAAGCCCCGTTCCTGAACTTTGCCCAGCAGCCGTTTCAATTCCCAGCGGTGCAGCAGCAGTTTCCGGGGCCGGGTGGAGTCGTGGCTTTCCATGGGCGCGTGGGAGTAAGGGCTGATCTTGGCATTATAAAGAAACAGTTCGCCGTCCCGGAAACGGGCGTAAGCGTCGTCGATGCTGGCCCGGCCTTCCCGCAGAGCCTTGACCTCGGTGCCCTGGAGCACCAAGCCGGCCTCAAAGAACGAGTCAATGGCGTACTCGAAGTAGGCCTTGCGGTTGCGGCAGATGATTTTGATGGTTTCTTCAGCCATAATTTGCAGTTTATTCTAACCTTAAAAGTTTTGCGGCGCACAGGCTGGAAAGCCTGTGCCACCAATATTTTCATGGTCTTGGAGAGATCTACCCCTCAGGCAGCTACTCTGGGTACAAACTTTTTCAGCTTCCCTCAACTTATTGATAATCTTACTCCTTTTAACCGAAAACTAAAAACTGAAAACTGAAAACTGCTCTTAGAGGGTGGCCAGGTGGCGGCCGAACCGGAAGATTTCCGGAAACCGGCGCTCCATGTCTTTAATTACAGAGTCGTTTATTTCCTCCACGGTGTTCTTGCGCAGGGCCTGGCGGGCAATCTCCCGGGCTTCTTCCAGGGAGATCATGCGGATGACCCTTTTGACCACCGGAATGGCGGTGGCGTTCATGGACAGTCCCTCCACTCCCAATCCCAGCAGCACCGGCAGGTAGAGGGGATCGCCGGCCATTTCGCCGCACATGGCCACGGAGATACGGGCGGCCCGGCCAGCCTGGACTACGTCCCGGATCATGCGCAATACCGCGGGGTGCAGCGGTTGGTACATATCCGCCACCTGCTTGTTCCCCCGGTCGATGGCCAGAGCGTACTGGATGAGGTCGTTGGTGCCGATGCTGAAGAAGTCCACCTCCTGGGCCAACAGCGACGCCAAAGTCACGGCCGCGGGCACTTCGATCATGGCTCCCACGGGAAGGCTTTCATTAAAGGCGACACCCTGGGACTTGAGATCTGCTTTCACCGACTCCAGGAGCCGGCGGGCTTCCCGTATTTCCCGAACGCTGGAGATAAGGGGAAAGATGACCCGAGTTTTGCCATAGGCCGAAGCCCTGAGAATGGCTTTGAGCTGGGTCCGGAAAATATTCTGTTCCTTGAGGCAAAAGCGGATGGCCCTAAGGCCCAGGGCCGGGTTCATTTCCGCCGGGTACTGCAAGTGAGAAAGGAACTTGTCCCCCCCGATGTCCAGGGTGCGGATGGTCACCTCCCGGGGAGCCATGGCCTCCACCACCTGTTTGTAGTCCTCGAACAGCTCCTCTTCCTTAGGCAAATGACGCAGCCGGAGGTAAAGGAATTCGGTGCGGTACAAACCGATGCCGTCGGCGCCATACTTGAGGGCCAGGGAAACTTCTTCCGGAAGTTCGATATTGGCGTAAACGCGGTTGGCGTGGCCGTCGGTGGTCACCGCCGGCAGGGAACTGCCCTGGGCCACTTCGGCCCGGAAGGTCTCGAATTCCTCCTGGCGGGCCTGGTATTTTTTCTGGGTGGCGCCATCAGGGTTCAGGATGATCCGGCCCGTGAGGCCGTCTACGATGATGGGATCGCCGGAAGCGATCTCCAAGGTGGCGTTGTCCAGACCCACCACCGCGGGGATTTCCAGGGATTGGGCGATAATGGCGGTGTGGGAGGTGCGGCCGCCTCGTTCGGTGACAAACCCCAACACCGGGGACCCGGACATCTGGGTGGTTTCGTTGGGGGACAGGTCTTTGGCGATGATGATCACCGGCTCGGTGAAAGAGAGGGTGCGGCTCCGGTAGTTCCCCGTGAGGTGTCCCAGGAGGCGGCGGTAAACTTCGTCCACGTCCTGGATGCGGGCCTTGATATAGGGGTCCTTGATGTTCTGAAAAAGTTCTTTGACCTTGTGATAAGCCTGGTATAGGGCCCGCTCGCTGTTCAGTTGCTGCTCCCGGATGAGGCGCTGGGTCTCCTGGAAAAGCATGGGGTCCCGGAGGATGATGAGGTGGGTCTCCAGGATATGGGAATGCTCCTTCAACTCCGGGGGCAGGTCCTTCAGGTGACTGTTCAGCTCTTCCGCGGTCTGATCCACCGCCCGGCGGAAGCGCTGGAGTTCCTGGGCCACCTCTTCCTCGGTGTACAGGAGGCGGGGAGAGACCTGGTAGCCTTCCCGGCCGCGTAGCACCTTGGCCCGGCCCAGGATTACGCCGGGAGAGGCGGGAATCCCTTGAAGGACAATGTTTTTCAGACTCATGGTTCCTCAAATTTCCTGGCAAAAAGGGATGCAATGGTGGACGCGGCTTCCCGGGCCTGGGGGCCGGTGGCCTTGAGCACCAACCGGGTGCCCTGGGGGCAGTCCAGAGTCAGGACCGCCAGCATGTTTCGGGCGTCCACCCGGCGGCCGTCTTTTTCCAGGGTGATCTCCGCGTCGAACTGCTGGGCTAAAGAAGTTATCTTGGCCACGGGCCGGGCGTGGAGCCCGTGGCGGTTTTCCACCCAGAGTTCTTTCACCACCGCGGGGACGGCCGTCTTTTTCGCAGCCATATCTATTCAAATATAACATGGATTTCCGGGATGCTAGTATGTTTCATCGGATTCTAGGGCGGTTTTAAATAGGGATTTGGGTTAAAAGGGGAAAATGGGAAAGGAGTAAAGGAGGCACAGGCCTCTGGCCTGTGGGCGCCGTCTGCTCTGCCAGGAAACCTTCCCACAGGCTCCACAGGCTGGAAGCCTGTGCCACTCATGATGTTGTCTTTTGTTTTTCCTTTCAGTAAGAAGCAGCTGGTTTCAAAGCTCCTTTCCGGAGTTAAAGAAACAATCGAATAACCTTTTAACCTTGGGTCAATCTATCTTTCCTTGTCCCTTCAGATCTAAATAAAATTGGTACACCCGGCGGCGGGGGAGCTTCAAGTCCGCGGCCACCTGGTCCGCCAGGCGCCGGCCCGCGAGGCCGTATTGCCGGGCGGCTTGCATTAGATAGGCTTCCAGGTCAGGCGCGGTGACGGGTTGAGCCGCCTCCCGGGGACAGGATAAGATCAGGGTGCATTCGCCTCTGATTTCAATATGGTCCAGCCGGCCCGCCACTTCCGGAAGCGGCCCTCGCCAGGACTCCTCAAATTTTTTAGTGAGTTCCCGGACCACCAGGACTTGACGGTCCGGCATGGCTTGGGCCAGCTCATTCAAGGTGCGGGGCAGGCGCTTGGGGGATTCATAGAAGATGAGCACCCGGTTCTCTCCGGCCAATTCCTGGAAAAAACGGCGGCGCTTGCCCTCGCCTCGGGGGAGAAACCCCACAAAGATGACATCGCCCTTAAACCCGGACATGGACAGGGCCGCGATCCCTGCGGCGGGGCCGGGCACGGCCTCCACTTTGAGGCCCGCGTCCCAGGCCCGGGCCGCCAGGTCCGCGCCGGGATCGGAAAAGCCCGGGGTGCCGGCGTCGCTCACCAGGGCGATGGATTGGCCCTCCTGGAGCCGTCGGACAAGCTCCGGCCCCCGGCTGGCCTGGTTGTGGGCATGGTAGCTGATTAAGGGGGTGCTTATCTGGTAATGGGCCAGGAGCTTCCGGGTATGGCGGGTGTCCTCCGCGGCGATAAGGTCCACCTCTTTCAGCACCCGCAAGGCCCGCAGGGTAATATCCTCCAGGTTGCCGATGGGCGTGGCGACGATGTATAAGATGCCTGTTTTGTCCTGATCAAGGGGCATTGTTCCGGGGTTTTCTAAAATCGGCCAAATTATCATCAAATCTATTTTTGGCCGAAGAAGGGTAATGGCTACCCGTGAAGAAGCAAGGATTTGGTGGGGCGGGCCTCCGTGCCCGCCTCCCCTGGCGTTGGAAGTCTGTTTTAAAAATGTAGCCGCAAGCCCGGCGCTTTAAGGTCGACTCACTCCCTGCCAGGGTCCGCCAAAGAACAGCCGGGGGCGGCTGTTCTACACAAAAATAATGGGGTTAGGCAGCCTACGGCAGGCACGGAGGCCCGCCCCACCAATAATAACTCCCCATCCAAAAGGATTTCATTTCAAAAAGCACCCTTGATGATTTCCAGGTCCGGGCCGTGATCCAGAATGGTAATAGCCACCACATCAAATCGCATCGGCTGCTCCTTGAGCCGCTTTTGCTTCATATAATAATCCGCCAGGCGTTGCAGGCGGCGTTGTTTGGCGGCGGTCACTCCCTCTTCGGGGCGGCCGAAGCGCAGGCTCTTGCGGGTTTTTACTTCAATAAAAACCAAACAGCCCTGGTGCCGGGCAATGAGGTCAATCTCACCCAAAGGGGTATTATAGTTGCGCTCCAGGATTTTGTAGCCCTGTTTTTTTAGAGCCGCAGCGGCCAGGTCCTCGCCCTGATCTCCCAGTTCCCGGCGCTTGAACCAGCTTATCATAAGGCTTCCTTGCCTTTAATGCAGTCTTCCGTCTTCGGTCTCCGGTCTTCGGTCTTAGGCAAAAAAATATCCGTGTTCATCGGCGTTCATCGGCGGTTAACCACTCCTTCACCCCCCTGAACGTCCTTCTATGAATTTCGCACGGCCCCCAGCAGCGCAAGGCCTCCAGATGCTCCGGGGTGGCGTAGCCTTTATGTTGGGCAAAGTTATATTGGGGATAGCGCTTATGAAAGGCCGCCATCAGCCGGTCCCGGTGAACCTTGGCCAGGATCGCGGCTGCGGAAATGGAGGGACAGAGGTCGTCGCCCTTGATTACCGGATGTTGGGGATAAGCCAGGGGCAGGGGCAGGTGGCCGTCCACCAGCACCAGATGGGGGGTAGGGGTCAAATCCTGGACCGCCCGGGCCATGGCCCGGAGGCTGGCGCCCAGAATCCCTAAGCGCTCAATCAGGCGAGGCCCCATCTCCTGTACGGCGAAGGTTAGGGCCTGGCGGCGAATTTCCCGGTCCAGATTCTCGCGGATTTCCGGCGTGAGACGCTTGGAATCCCTAAGGCCCGGGAGGTCAAAGCCGGGAGGGAGGATCACCGCGGCGGCCACCACCGGGCCGGCCAATGGCCCCCGGCCCGACTCATCCGCCCCCGCGATGAGCTCAAGTCCCTGACGGCGCCAAAAAAACTCCGGGTCAGCAAAAAGTTCCTTGCCGGCCCGGAGCTCTTTCATGCCGTGGGCGTCCGCTTTTCCTTAATCCGGGCCGCCTTGCCCGACCGCTTACGCAGGTAGTAGAGACGGCTGCGGGCCACTTTGCCCCGGAAAAGGATAACGACTTTCTCGATGTTGGGAGAGTGCTGGGGGAAGATGCGCTCCACCCCCACGCCGTAAGAGACCTTGCGCACCGTAAAGGTGGCTCCCGTCATGGTGCCCCTTTTGCGGATAACCACGCCTTTGAAGACCTGAATGCGCTCTTTTTCGCCCTCGACAATCCTGACGTGCACTTCCACGGTGTCCCCGGGGCGGAAGTCGGGCAGGTCCGCCCGCATCTGCTCCCGGGCCAAATTAGTTACGCGTTCCATGAGCCTCACCTATTCTTCCACCGGCTTCTCAGCCAGTTGTTGTAAAAATTTTTTATCTTCTTCCGTGAGGGGCGCTTGGGCCAGCAAATCCGGCCGCCGGGCCAGGGTGCGCTTGAGGGCCTGCTCGCGCCGCCACTTGGCGATGCGGGCGTGGTCTCCTTCCAGCAAAATCTGGGGGACCTCAAGGCCCCCAAAGACCCGGGGCCGGGTGTAATGGGGATATTCCAGCAGCCCCGTTTGAAAGGATTCTTCCTCCGCGGCCCCTTCGCCCCCCAGGACCCCAGGGAGGAGCCGGGTCACCGCGTCGGCCACCGCTAAGGCCGGAATCTCGCCCCCGGTCAAAATATAATCGCCTATTGACAATTCTTCGTCAATGTAAAATCGAATGCGGTCATCCACCCCTTCGTAATGGCCGCAGATGAGCAGGAGGTGCTCCCGTTCGGCCAGCTCCCGGGCTTTGTCCTGGTTGAAGACCGTCCCCAAGGGGGAAAGCAAGATTACCCGCACCTGGGGGTCTTCGGCTCGCCCGGCCCGGATGGCCTTCACCAGGGGCTCCAGCTTCATGACCATGCCCGGCCCCCCGCCGAAGGGCCGGTCATCGGCCACCTGGTGGCGGCCTTCGGTGTAATCCCGGATATTGATGACCCGGAAAGCCACCGCCCCTTTTCCCTGGGCCCGGCTTAACATACTGACACCCAGGGGCGCTTGAAAAAATTCCGGGAACAGGGTCAGAATGTCAATGCGCATACCGCGCTCAGTAATGAATGAATTTCACCGCCAAGACGCCAAGAACACCAAGACACACCAAGGATATTTTTTCAGGGTTTGGCGCCTGGCGCCAACCCTCCATAACTTTTCTTGGTGAACCTTGGTGAACTTGGTGTCTTTGTGGTGATCTTTTAAATGACTGCTAATCCAGCAGACCAGGAGGCGGCGTGACCTTAATCCAGCCCTCCTCCAGGTTGATTTCGGCGATGACCTCCTCTATGGCCGGTAGCAGGACTTCCCTGGCCCCCTGGCGCACCACGTAAACGTCATGGGCCGGAGTGGGGATGATTTCCGCCAGCTGCCCTAGCGCCCCACCGTCGGCGGCATTGAGCACCGTTAGCCCCAACACCTGGAACCAGTAATATTCGCCCTCCGGGAGCCGTGGAAACCGGCGCCGTTCTGCCTCCACCTTCCGCCCTACCAGGGCTTCGGCCTGATCCCGGTTGGAAATGCCCTGAAGTTGGATCAAGACCTGGTTCTTAAACCGCTCGGCCTTCAACACCGGATAGGCTTTCCCGGCGATCACCACCTCTCCCAGGGCCTGGATCACTTCCGGGTCGGTGGTGGCCGAATCCGCGTCGGGCTGGATTTTCAGGGTCCCCTTAAGGCCGTGAACGCCGGAGATTTTTCCCAGGCCCATCAGGTCGGTTCGGAGGCCGGCCTCCTTACTCAATGATCTCCAGGACCGACCGCTTGCGGATTTTGGTGGAGGCGGCGCTTAAGATGGTGCGCATGGCCCGGGCCGTCCTCCCCTGCTTGCCGATAACTTTCCCTAAATCCTCTTTGGCCACCTTGAGTTCGATGACCGAGGTCTGCTCCCCCATAATTTCCTTGACCTGGACCTGATCCGGATGATCAACGAGAGCCTGGGCGATGAACTTTACTAATTCCTTCATAGTCGTCACCTCTGCTGCCGGGTGGAGCGGGTTTCATCTCCCTGATGTCAGGTCCCTTTGAACCGCGCGGTTAAATTATGACGCGGCGGCCGCTTTGAACTGCTTCAGAAGACTGGCCACGGTATCGGTGGGTTTGGCGCCCCGCTGAAGCCACTGGGACAGAAGCTCCTCCTTCACCGTTACCTGGGCCGGGTCCTGGCGCGGATCATAAGTGCCGATAATCTCCAGGAACCTGCCATCCCGGGGGGATTCGCTGTTGGATACCACGATGCGATAAAAGGGACGCTTTTTGGCCCCATAACGGGCCAACCGGATTCGCAAGGACATGAGGCTGTTTTATCCTCCTTTTGTTAGTTAACAGTTAGTTGGGTGGTTGACAGGAATGTCGTTACTGTCAACTGTGAGCTGCTTTGCTTTCAGTTGGCAATTGACAGTTAATAGTTTTCAGTAATTGTCAGGTGTCAGCAAGGTTTTTACTGTCAACTGTGAACTGTCAACTATTTTTGAACTGTCAACTGTCAACTACTTCAAGAAAACTTAAAAGGGAACCGCATCTTCCCCTTTTTTCCCGATTGAGTCATCTGCTTAATCATCTGCTGGGTCGCGGTGAAATTCTTCAGCAGCCGGTTAACGTCCTGGACCGAGGTGCCGCTTCCCCGGGCGATGCGCCGGCGGCGGCTGCCGTCGATGACGCGGTATTCCGCCCGTTCCCCCGGGGTCATGGAGTCGATGATGGCCTCGGTCTTCTTCAGCTCCTTCTCATCGGGCCGGAGGTTTTGGAGGGCCTTGCCCTTCAGTCCGGGGATGAGATTGAGCAATTGTTCGATTGTACCCATTTTCTTGATTTGGCGCAACTGGTCGCGGAAATCTTCCAGGGTGAAGGCTTCTTTGCGCAGTTTGCGCTCCAGGGCCTGGACCTGCTCCACGTCGAAGGCTTCCTGGGCCTTCTCGATGAGGGTAAGGACGTCGCCCATCCCTAAGATGCGGGAGGCCAGGCGGTCGGGGTGGAACGGCTCCAGGGCGTCCAGCTTTTCCCCCACCCCCAGGAACTTGATGGGTTTGCCCGTGACTTCCCGCATGGAGAGGGCCGCGCCGCCCCGGGCGTCCCCTTCCATCTTGGTGAGGATGACCCCGGTGAGATGGAGCAGATCGTGG
Organism: Deltaproteobacteria bacterium; assembly: GCA_016874915.1. Classification (GTDB taxonomy): domain Bacteria; phylum Desulfobacterota; class Desulfobaccia; order Desulfobaccales; family 0-14-0-80-60-11; genus VGSO01. Next base: position 12,573 of record VGSW01000011.1, on the reverse strand, counting down.
AACCGGTCGGCCACCTGCACCGCGTCCTGGCCGGTCATGGCGTCGGCCACCAACAGGATTTCATTGGGGTCGGTCTTTTCCTTGATGGCCTTGAGTTCCGCCATGAGGGGGGCGTCGATGTGGAGGCGTCCGGCGGTGTCCAGGATCACGGTGTCGTAACCCTGGGCGTAGGCCGCTTCCATGGCCGCGGCGGAGATGTCCACCGGGTTTTGGCCGGGTTGGGTGGGGTAAACGTCCACGTTGATGTCCGCCCCTAATTTTTTAAGCTGGTCAATGGCCGCGGGGCGCTGCACGTCCGCGGGGACCAGATAGGGCTGGCGGCCCTGGGACTTCAGGCGTTTGGCCAATTTCGCCGCAGTGGTGGTTTTGCCCGAGCCTTGCAGCCCCACCAGCATGATGGCGATGGGAGGCCGGCCGCCCAGGTCCAGCTTGGGGGACTCGCCGCCCAGGAGCCCCGTCAATCCTTCATGAACAATTTTGATAACCTGCTGGGCCGGGGTCAGGGATTTCAGGACTTCTTCGCCCACCGCCCGGCTGCGGATGCGCTCGATAAAAGCCTTGGTGACCTTGTAGTTGACGTCGGCCTCTAAAAGCGCAAGCCGCACCTCCCGCAGGGCCTCGTTCACCTGCTCTTCATTCAAGGTCCCCCGGCCTTTGAGCTTCTTAAAGACCGCGGCCAGCTTGTCGGATAATCGTTCAAACATATAGCTATCAGCTTTCAGCTATCAGCAGTCAGCTTTATCCTGTTCTCGTTCCCAAGCTTGGCTTGGGAACGGGATTGCTGCCCAAGCTCAGCTTGGGCCCCAGGTGCGTCCCCAAGTGCAACTTGGGGACGAGGTTGTTTTATCAATTAACAACAGTTATACTCTTTAGCGTACCTTCAAATCCTTTTAATTTAGCAGTTAAGAATTGGGCACATGTAGCAATTCTAATATTCGTTGTCAAATTTAATATATCCTGATCTTTTTTTATAATATTCTCAAGAAATAGTTTCCCAATCCAATAAGCTGGACCCCATAAAGTAGTCTTTTTTTCCGCCTCGGCATACTCTTTGAATCTTTTTTCCCATAAAGATAAATAATAATTGTAATCTATATTGTCAGCTATCACTCCTTTTTCTTTCAATACTTCTAAGTAAGCTTCTGTTAGACCATTAAAAATTAAATAGTTAGTTGGCTGTTTATAATTATTATTAACTATTAACATTGCCTGATACATAACTCCTAAGATTATTTCAATCTGATAGCCATCAACCAATTCCTTAGTATCTAACTCTAATTTATTTAACAACCAATTAGCTGAAATTGCTTCATCATCTTCAAACAAACCTTTATATATTACATAAAACAGCAATAAACCGGCGTCATGCGCTTTTACTTTATCTTTGAAGAAGCCCTTGAACATATTCGTCTGTTTGATTGAAAAATTGATGAGTTATCCCTTAATCACCCCCAACGGCCGCAGCTTCGCCACCTTTTTGGCGATGCCGGCGCCGTGGACCACGTCAACCACGTTGGCCACGTCTTTGTACGCTTCGGGGATTTCTTCGGCCACCGTGGCCCGGCCCGCGCCCCGGACGATGAATTATTCCTATTTCGTTAATTCCTTATAAACCCGGCTTCGATGTTGAATGGTAATAACAAACAAGGTTTTTTCGCTCTCTTTTATGTCATACACAATGCGCCAATCGCCTACTCTGGAATACCGCTTCCCCTCTGACATTTCCAAGTTGTTGGAGATGCGGGGATCAAGGGGATTGGCGGCTAATTCATCCAGCCTTGATTGGACCCGTTGTTCTATTTTACGATCCAACCGATCAAGTTCCCGCATCGCTTTGGCGGAAAGAACGGTGGTATAACTCACAACCGCTTTCCTTTCCGGTACTCCTCCAGGGTAAGGTATCGGCCTTGCCGGATATCTTCCATGCCCCCCTCGATGTCCGCCAGGTCCTCGTCAGTGAAAATTTCCGGCTCAGTCTGTTGGAAAAAAGTTTCCACCACCTGGGAAAATAATTCGCCGTGGGGGCCTTTGACAATGGCCTTGACCTTGGCGACTACTTCTTCAATGACCCCCTCCTCCAATGCCATTACCCGTCCTTTCTCATCGGCCGAGTTCATTGTGCTCCCCTTTTAACGCTAACCCTGCTTCACTATATTTTCACCGAAAACCGAAAACTACCCCTTAATCACCCCCAACGGCTTAAGCTTCGCCACTTTCTTGGCGATTCCGGCGCCGTGGACCACATCCACCACGTGGGCCACGTCCTTGTAAGCCTCGGGGATTTCTTCGGCCACCGTGGCCCGGCCGGCGCCCCGGACGATGATGCCCTTGGCGGCCAGCTCCTTTTCGATGAACCTTCCCTTGGCGACCTTCATGGCCTGGTGCCGGCTCATCTCCCGCCCGGCGCCGTGGCAGGTGCTGCCGAAGGTTTCGGTAAGGGCCTTTTGCGTTCCGACTAATACAAATGAGTAACGGCCCATGTCCCCGGGGATGAGCACCGGCTGGCCCGTTTCCTGGTAGGCCGCGGGCGTTTCCGGGTGGCCGGGGGGGAAAGCCCTCGTCGCGCCCTTGCGGTGGAGGCAAAGCTTCTTGGGTTTCCCATCAATGATATGGGTTTCCATCTTGGCGATGTTGTGGGCCACGTCATAAATCAGTTCCAGCCCCAAATGCTTGGGCCCCATCTTAAAGACCTGCTCGAAGCTCTCCCGGACCCAGTGGGTAATCACCTGGCGGTTGCCGAACGCGAAGTTGGCCGCCGCGGCCATGGCCGCCAGGTACTGCCTGCCTTCGGTGGAGTTCAGAGGGGCGCAGCAGAGCTGTTTATCCGGCAGCTCGATGCCGTACTTGGCCGAGGCCTTGAGCATCACCTTGATGTAGTCGTCGCACACCTGGTGCCCCAGCCCCCGGGAGCCGGTGTGGACGATGACGGTGATTTGCCCCCGGCTCAGCCCCAGTTTGTAAGCCACCTCATCATCATAAACTTCTTCCACGTAACCCACTTCCACGAAATGGTTGCCCGAGCCCAGGGTGCCCAACTGGTCTTTGCCCCGGTCCATGGCGAACTGGGACACCAACTCCGGGTTGGCCCCGTCAATCCGGCCCCCGGCCTCGATGAGGTCCAGGTCCTCCGGGCCGCCGAAGCCGTTTTTCACCGCCCAGGCCGCGCCATAGCGCATCACCTCTTTGAGGGTGGGCATGGAGAGCTTAAAATCCTTGCGCCGCGACCCCAGCCCCGAGGGAATGTGGTAAAAGAGGGCGTCCACCAATTCGGCGACGCGGGGCTGCACTTCTTCCTTGGGGAGGTTGGTGCGGAGCAGCCTCACCCCGCAGTTGATGTCATAGCCCACGCCCCCCGGCGACACCACCCCCTCTTCCAGGTTGAAGGCCGCCACCCCGCCGATGGGGAAGCCGTAGCCCCAATGGATGTCGGGCATGGCCATGGAGGGGCCTTCGATGCCGGGCAAAGTGGCCACGTTGGCCACCTGCTGGAGGCTCTGGTCCTCCTGGATCTTGGGGATCATCTCTTTGGAGGCAAAGATCAGCCCCCGGGTGCGCATCTTCCCCTCCCGGGGAATCTCCCAGCGGTACTCGTCGATTTGGCGGAGCTTTATAGGCGAAGCCATAGGTTGGTTGTCAGTTGCCAGTGGTTAGTAGCTGGCTTTCAGCTTTCAGCGGTCAGCTTTAAGCTTTTTATAAAAGCGATACCCCACCCCTGCCGAATCAGAAAGCTCTTTTTTTGAGGCTGATAGCTGATGGCTGAAAGCTGACAGCTAAATCACAAATCCAAAATCACCGTGGCCTGCCAGCCGCGGTTTTTGGGAATAATTTCCAGGTGATGGTACGTGGCGGCCTTCACCGCGGTTTTCTGGGGATGCCGGTGCGGGTCATATATCTCTCCCAGAACCCGCGTCTCCAGACGATGGTCGCTCAAAGATAAAATTATCACGTCCCGGGCCAAAAAACCCTCGGTATCAAAAAGATAAAGCAGGTGGTTGAGCCAGTCAACCAGCAGGGCCTCCCGGTCCGGGGCCTCTATCACCACTTCCCGGATTTCCCGGCTTCGCACATACCGCCGGTCGGTAAGGGTGGCGGTGAGGGCCGCGGCCGCGTTGGCAAACAGCTCCGCCAGGGACTCCCCCCGGATGCGCCAGGCCGCGTCCGCGGTATGGGAAAGCTGGTAATATGGGACGCGGCGGCTCTTTTTCACGTTTTCCGTTTTCCGTTTTCTGTGGCAAAGACCTGAAAAGAACAATTCAACTTACATTTTTCTACGGAATGTGCAAGTAATTATTGGAAAAATCTGAGGGACTGGTCCGAAAAGTTATGGGCAACACAGGCTGGAAAGCCTGTGCCACCGAGATTTTTAATCCTATAGGGGTAAGCCGCAGGCTTATGGGCGATTGCTATGAGAATGTAAAGCAGTTTCAGCGTTGCCCTTAAAGCGTTTAAATGGTGGGGCGGGCCTCCGCGCCCGCCGAACCCGGCCAGCCGGAACAGCTAACTTGGGCGGGCGCGGAGGCCCGCCCTACCCTAAAGCTTGTCGCCAGCGGCGGGGCCATCCAGCTATACCGAACGGCGCCCCGGGGACCCTGCTCCCCTCCATCCCACAGCCTATCCAGTCTCAATTTGGTTACTTTGAACTGGCGGCTGCGGCCGCGCTTATCTGTCCGCCCCGGAGCAATTCCAGGACCTGAGAGCGCCGCTTGTCATAATCCGGACTTTTGGGCAAACGCGCCAGGTTCCGGGCCACCGTCTCCCCGGCCTGGCCTGGCGGGCGTCGGTGACCAAAACCAGGTAATCGGCGCCCTCCTTTGAGATGGGCACCACCGCCACATTGAGCCGGGGGTCCGTCCAGGTGAGGCGGGCCTGGCCCTCCACCCCATAGGGGGCCCGAGAAAAGTTAGGCGCCCCGGGGTCGGCGTTCATGGCCTTCACCTGGCCCCATCCCTCCCGCCGGGACTCATCCACTTCATAGATCATGACGCCGGACGCGGGGAGGACCTGGTCATGCTTGAGCTGCTGCCGGTTCTCCACCAGGAGGTAGCGCTCCGGGGACAGGGGGATCTTAACTCCCAGCATGGGGCCGCCGGCGGCCAGGGCGGAGAGGCGCACCAGCGCGGTTACCCCCGGCTGCACCAGGGTCACCTGGTCGGGTCGCAGGTAACCCAGGCGGATCATGGAGAAAAGGGAAAATCCCGGCGGGGTCTGCCGCCACTCCAAAAAGTGCTGGCTCATGATGTCCCATGGCCCCATGTAGGTCGACGCGTCGTGGATGTGAAACTGCTGCCGCGGCCGGCTCTGGGCCGGGAAATCATAGAGGTCCGGCACCAGCCGCCGGCCCCGGTCCACGCCGCCGATGGCGTGGGCCAGGTCGTGGACCATAAAGCCCAGGTGAAAGTTCTCGGCCATCACCACCACGCCCTTTTGAAATACGGTGCCGCGCCGCGTCCGAATGGGGACGTAATCAGACCTTCCGCGCCCTCTGCTGAGCATGCCCGGATTGGCGCAGTAGCACACCATGCCGTAACCCAGACCGGGCCCGGTATGGCAGCGGTGAATGACAGCCACCACGTCGAACTGATTCAGGGGCGTGCCGTCGTCCCGGCCAGAGAAAGGGCGTCGCGCACCAGGGCCATGACCCTCTTCGGGTCCACCTGAAAATTATAGGGACTGACCCGGTAAGTCTCCAGGGGTTTCGGCAAGGTGTAAGGGCCTTTGACCGTGGGCTGAAAATGGGTCTGGCCGTAGGATGCGGCCTGATACCACTGGGTCACCATGTTAGTGGCCCGCTCCTTTACCGCCTCCAGGGGCTGCCGGGGTTCAACATCGGGGAAGTTCACCAGGATCACCAGATAGCGTTGGGTCCCTTTGGCCATATCGAAGACCAGACCCAGCTTGGGGTCCCGAGGGGCCTGGGCGCCAGCCGGAGCCGCCGGCAGCCAGGCAACCGCCGCAGCCAGGACCAGCCATAAGGATTTGACAGCCATTGCCTTCCAGGGAATCGTTCTCATCTGCGGCCTCCTTGCGCGGAAACGGCTTTCCGCTGATTGAGGTACAGGGGGCTGATACCGAATTGCAGTCAACGGTGGCACAGGCTTTCCAGCCTGTGCCGCGCAGGCTAAAGCCTGCGGCTACAATAAATAAACATTAGAATGCGAATCGGTACGAGGCCCCGGGGGCCGGCCTTTAATCTTTCAGCTTTTTAAGCCAGTTGGCCGCGTCCCGGGCCGCGCCCTGTCCCAGTTGAAACGCCTGGAGGTTGGCTTCCAAGTATTTGGGATTGGTGCGGGTGCGGATGAGGTCAACCAGTCCCGCCGAAGGAAAGGGAAGATAATCGGTGGCGGCCAAGGCGCCCAAAAGAACCATGTTCACCGCCAGGGGGCTGCCGGCTTGCCGGGCCAAAGCCCCGGCGTCAAAGGCCAGCAAACCGCCCACCTGCCCGGCCAGCAGGGCCATTATTTCCGAAATCTCCGGATATTTCGCCTGGCCGACGGCCACGGGATAAGGGACAATGGCCGCGGTGTTGGCAATCACCAGGGTCCGGGGATGGCAGCGGTCCAGGGCCCGGAAGGCTTCCAGGGCCTCGAACCCCAAAACCACGTCGGCCTCGCCGGGGGAGATGAGGGGGCTTTGGGCCCCCAGGACCACGGTGGACACCACCACCCCGCCCCGCTGGGCCATGCCGTGGGTTTCGCTCACCAGGGGATTGAGCCCCGCCACTAGGGCCGCCTCCCCCAGGAGGCGGCTGGCCAGCAGGGTCCCCTGCCCGCCCACGCCGGTTAAGAAGATGCGGAGCGCGGTTTTCGGTTTTCGGTTTTCGGTTTTCGGTTTATTCATATCCATGATATCGAGGTCTTAACTGAACCATTTGCTAACTGCTAACTGCTAACTGCTCACTGCTCACTGCTCACTTCTTCACCGGCCTGATACACTCGCACCATTGGACGCAGAAGGCGCAGCCGGTGCAGATGTCCGGGTCGATGAGCATCTGGCTCACCCCCGAGTTCGGTTTCACGTACATGGCGGGGCAGCCGAAATAATCCAGGCAGTGGCGGCACTCCCCGCACTCCCCGGTGACTTGGAAGCGGGCCTGGCGCTTTTTGCGGGTGATCCGCTGCTCGTAAAGATAACAGGGGGCCTGGGCAATGATCACCCGCACCCCGGAAGCGCTGAGGGCCTCTTTGGTGGCCGCCAGAGTTTCCTTATATTTAAAGGGATTCACCACCCAGCATTGCTCCACGCCCAGGGCCTTCACCACCCGGTGGATGGGCACGTGTTCCCCGGGGTAGCCCGGCGGCGGCAGGCTCACTCCGGGGTGGGGCTGCTGGCCGGTCATGGCGGTGGTGCCGTTGTCCAGGATCGCCAGGAGAAAGTCGTGGCGGTTGTGCACCGCGTTGGCCAGCCCCGGCAGGCCGGCGTGGAAGAAGGTGGAGTCGCCGATGAAGGCCACCACTTCCTGGCCCGTGGCCCGGGAGATGCCCGCGGCGGTGCTGATGCTGGAGCCCATGCAGATTAAATAGTCGGCCATGGAGAGCGGCGGCAGCAGTCCCAGGGTATAGCAGCCGATGTCCGTGGGAAAGACGCCCTCCACCCCCAGGTCCTTGAGCGCGATCTTCACCGCGTAGTACATGGCCCGGTGGGGGCACCCCGGGCAGAGGTTGGGGGGGCGATCCGGCAGCGGCCGGCCCAGGACCTGCTCCGGCGCCGGAGCCAAGGGGGCCTCATAGGAGATTTCAAAACAGCGGGCCGTCACCTCCCGCACCAGGCCGGGAGTGTATTCGTACAGGCGGGAGAACAAGTGGGGCGCCTTACCCTGGATGGGGAGAGTCAGCCCCCAGGCCTGAGCGATGGCCCGAATGGCTTCTTCCAGATACGGCTCCAGTTCTTCCACCACCAGGACCCGTTCCACCCGGCTTAGGAACTCAGCGATGAAGTCTTCCGGCAGGGGGTGGGTGAAGCCCAGGTTTAGGACCGTGACCTTCTCGTTAAGCCCTAAATCATTGAGCGCGTCGGCCGCGTAATTTTTGCTCACCCCGCTGGCGATCACCCCTAAGGGGCCGCTACCCGCCGTGTAGTTGAAAGGGGAAGTCTCCGCCAAGGCCCGGGCTCGGGCCTGGGCCTCCAGAAGCCGCACATGGGCCTGGCGGGCCACCGCGGGGACCATGACCAGGCGGAAAGGGTCCTTGACGAAACGGCCGGGGCCGGGCCGGGGGGCCATTTCCCCCAGGGTCACCGGCCCCCGGGTATGGTTCACCCGGGTGGTGGTGCGCAGTATTATCGGCAGGCCCAGTTCTTCGGAAAGGGCAAAGCCGGCCAGGGTCATGTCCTTGGCCTCCTGGGGAGTGGCCGGCTCCAGCATGGGCAGGCCCGCCAGGCGGGCGTAATAGCGGTTGTCCTGTTCGTTCTGGCTGGAGAAGAGGGAGGGGTCGTCGGCGCTGACGATGACCATGCCCCCTTTGACCCCCACGTAGGCCAGGGTCATGAGCGCGTCCGCGGCCACGTTGAGGCCCACGTGCTTCATGGCGCAAAGGGTCCGCCAACCGGTGGCCGCAGCCCCCGCGGCCACTTCCAGGGCAGCCTTTTCATTTACCGAGTATTCAAATTGAAGGGGAATCTGGCGGGAAATCTCGTAGGAGCGATCGCCGATCTCCGAGGCCGGGGTCCCCGGATAGGTGCTCACCAGGGCCACTCCCGCTTCCAGGGCGCCCCGGACAATAGCCTCATTGCCTAAATAGAGGCGGCGTTCTCCCGCTTGACCCGATAAAATCTCTGACATGGCGCGTTAGACCTTTGTGGAATGCTCTTAAACCACTAATTTTTAACATATTTAAACCGAATTGCCCAGATTTTCACTCGTTAGGCTAAAAGTTTTGGATTATTAAGGTTCTTATCTTGAGCGGGGACTGTACACCGGAAATTTTTGAGTGGCACAGGCCTCCGGCCTGTAGCCAAGCCTTTGAGGTTCTTAAAGTTGGTCACAGGCTGGAAGCCTATGCCACTCAATCTATTAACCCCCGGGTATGGAAAGTTATGGCGGGCACGGAGGCCCGCCCCACCAATACTGAAATGGCTCGCGGCGCGAATGACAAAAAGGAGTCTCACCCCACCAGCTTGCTTTACAAAGCCTCAACTTGAAACTTGAAACTTATTCCTTACTGTAGTAGAGGAATAGCAGCAGTTCAACCAAAGGAGGGGATACAATGCAGCCCATCAAGCGGGCCTTGATCAGCGTCACCGATAAGACCGGCATAGTGGAATTCGGCCAGTTCCTGGCTAAACACAACGTGGAAATATTATCCACCGGCGGCACCGCCAAAATGCTGCGGGAGGGCGGGGTGCCGGTGATGGAGGTCTCCGATTACACCGGGTTTCCGGAAATGCTGGACGGCCGGGTGAAGACTCTGCACCCCAAGGTTCACGGCGGCATCCTGGGACGCCGGGATCTCGCTTCCCATAAGGAGCAGATGGCCAAGCACGGCATCGGGCCCATCGATTTGGTGGTGGTAAATCTCTATCAATTTGAAAAGGCCGTGGCCCAACCCGGCTGCACCCTGGATGACGCCATCGAAAACATCGACATCGGCGGCCCTACCCTCCTTCGAGCCGCGGCCAAGAACTATAAAGCGGTGACGGTGGTGGTGGACCCCCAGGATTATCACCGGGTGATGGAGGAGATGAAGCACCACAAAGGAATGACCACCGTGGGTCTGAGATTTCAACTGGCCCGGAAAGTCTTCCAGGTGACCCACGAGTATGACGGCGCCATCAGCCGCTACCTGGAGAAGGCCCTGGCCTGCTGATGGAAGAGATCCCGCCATTTATCGTCATGAGCCGGGGGCGCCGCATCGATTTGCGAGGCCCCCATTACTACCAGGACATGCTCACTGGAATCGCCCAGGAAATCCTGGGAGAACTGGCGGAACTGGAAAAGCTGGACCTCAGCACCCTGGCCCCGGAAGATTTCGACCAGGTGGTGGGCATCACCCAAATCCGGCTGCTCAACGAGCTTTACTTCTGCCTGGGTCAACTCCGGGCCCGAGGCGTGGAACTGGAACCCAAACAGGCCATCCAGGACCTGCGGGACATCTGGAATCGCTTCATTGACGGCACAGGCCGCCCCCCGGCCCTGAAGTTCCAGGTGGAGGCCGGAGCCGAGACCCTGGTGCAATAGACACTAATACTGTTTTCGGTTTTCGGTTTTCAGTTTTCTGTTAATAAAGATAAATAATCTCTTTGTGTTAAGTTAGCGAATTTGTTTCATTTGAAAGTAAAATTGGTATAAGCAACCAATCCACAAAAAAGGCGGCCTGGGGCCGCCTTTTGCCATAGTCAGTTCCAAAGGTTAAAAATGATACGCCGCCCGGAATAGGGCGGTGAACTGGTTGGCGTCCAGCTTTACCGTTAAGGGTTCCCCCTCTACTTGGTAGGAATATTTAGGCGAACCGAAGCGATAACGGAAAGCCACATCCAGGGAAACATTCTTCAGGGCCATGTAGCGCACCCCTGCCTCGGTGATCAGGGCAATGTCCACCGAGCTGTCGCTGCCCAGGTTTTCTCCCATAAATTTCCCTTGCAAAGAGCTGAACATAATGCCCGGGCCTACTGCCACATAAGGCTGCAAACGTCCGAAAGGCACGTCGGAATCGGGGAAGAAGCCGTATTTCCCGATGAACAGTAAAGACCACACGGCCATGGTTCCTTCCACCCGGGTTCCGGTGGGTTCATCCCCCGAGTTTCGGGTGGGGAAAAACCTCATCTCCACCTCTCCCTCCCGGACAGTAGTAACAAATTGCTCCCGCATGTCAAAGCGGTTGAAAGTAAAGTCGGTGGCAAAGCTGAAATATTTCATCCAGTCCGGCCAGTTGTAGCCCAGGAAGCCTTCCCGGACGAAGTCATATCCGAGAGTCAGCCCTCCGATTACCGAAGGCTCCACTTTAACGCTTTGAAAAGTGGTAAGGGTACCCCCCTCGTTGACGTCAACATCGGTATTGGCGGCAAAATTTGCCCCGATCTGGGCTCCTATCCAAAGCCGGGCATCGGACGAACCCGGCAGGAGCGCCAGAATGCATAAAAGGGCCAATCCAACCGACTTGGGAATCCTTGACCTTGTCATAAGTTTATCCCCCCTTAATCGTAATCCGAGATCTAAGGCCTACCCCGACCCTGTAGTTGCAAATGAGACTGCTGCAATTACCCGAATAATCCCAAATTGTCACCCTGAGCGAAGCGAAGGGTTTAGATTCTTCGCCACCTATGGTGGCTCAGAATGACAACAAATAACCTACTATTCCCACTTGGCGACCTTTTGCAACAGCCTCATTATAAGTAATTGAGATGTCAATCTCAAAATGACCTTCGTGACCCCCGGTTTTTTCTCGCCCAGCCGATGTTAGAAATGATACGACGCCCGGAACATGGCGCTGAATTGATGGGCGTCAAATGTCAAGTCCACCGTTTGCCCGGTGATGGGACTGGTAAAGGAATAAGTCGGGGAGCCGTACCGGTAGCGGAAGCCGACGTCCAGAGAGACATTCTTCAATGCCATGTACCGCACCCCGGCCTCGGTGACCAGGGCGATGTCCACCGAACTCTGGCTTCCCAAGGGAAAGCCGAAGAATTCCGTGGCTCCATCAATACTGCTGAACATGATGCCCGGGCCCACCCCGATATATGGTTGAAAGCGGCCAAAAGGCACTTCCGCATCGGGGAAAAAGCCATACTTCCCTATAAACAGGAAGGACCACACGGCCATAGTGCCTTCCACCCGGGCCCCGGTGCCGATATTGCTCAGAGGCCCGAAAGCGTTAGGCGGGAAGATGGAGGGACCCACGTTAAAGCCTTGGAAGACGGTGTTGACAAACTGCTCCCGCATGTCGAAGCGGTTGAAAGTGAAATCCGTGGCAAAACTGAAGTATTTCATCCAATCGGGCCAGTTGTACCCCAGGAAACCTTCCCGGACGAAATCGTAGCCGATGGTCAGGCCGGCAATGACTGCCGGCTCCACCTTCACCCCCTGGAAAGTGGTGAAAATCCCCGGTTCATTAAGACCCACGTCCGTGGAGGCGGGGAAATTTGCCCCCACTTGGGCCCCCACCCACAGCCGGGCCTGGACCGGTCCCGCCAGCAATACCAAGGTCAGCGCCAGGCCCAACCACGTCAGAAGTTTATAAGTCCTCCTCCCCATGTTATCTCCCCCCTTACTTGAAACATTCTATTCATTAGAATGGTGAAACAATCACTTGTCAAGAAAAAAGCAAAAGCCTAAATATTTCAGGGGCCTATAATCATTCTCATGCTAGTGGCGGACCGGGCGCCGTATTCCGGCTCAAACTTTCCATAACCCCCGTGGGTGGTAAACCAGCTTGAACTTAAAAACCATAAAAAGTGATTTTGAGGAACCCGAAAATATCGAAACTGCCTCCAGGTCGCTGGCCGTGGCCGGCACAATTAACATAGGTAGGCCCTCTCGGGCTTCGTACGGGTCCGTATCCGGCGGTTCGGTTGGTTAAGCTATCTTTTCTCGTTCCCAAGTTGTACTTGGGAAAGGCAATGGCGCCAAGCTTAGCTTGGCTG
>VGSW01000010.1 GCA_016874915.1 Deltaproteobacteria bacterium | reverse complement strand
GGGGTTGGGAGGGGAGTTTGAGGGGAGGGCGGGGGACTTGCTGTCCCCCGGCCCTCCCCTCAAACCAATAACGCCATCGTCAATATGATACACCATCACCTGTGCGCCCTGGTGCTCCGGTTCCTGAGAGACCTGGGCAAAGATGTCGCCGAATTCCGGGTGGCAGGAGAAAAACAGCACCTGCTGGTCCCGGGCGGCTTCCAGGATGACCCGGGCGGCGCCCAGGCGGCGGCCGGGGTCAAACTTCAGCAGCACGTCATCCATGATGAGGGGCAGCGGCTCCGCGTGGCGGCTGAATTCCCGGGCCAAGCCCAGACGGATGGATAGATAAACCTGGTCCGCCAACCCGGCGCTCCAGGCGATTTCTTCTTTGCGCCGGAGAGTGGGATCCTCCAGATGAATAGCCTCCTCTCCCACCGAAGAAACCAGGCGATAGGGCATCCTGGTCATGATGCGGAGAAACCGGCGGGCTTCGGTGATCACCTGGGGCTGGCGCTCCCGCTCATACACCAGCCGGGCCTGCTCCAGGAGGTGGCGGCACACCGCTAGGGCGGCCCAGCGCCGGGTGGCCTGGGTCACCTCTTCCTGGAGAGACCGCTGCCGCAACAGAAGTTCTCCCAGTTTTTCACTCTGGGCCAGTTCGGCCAATCGATTTTTGAGGCCGCCCCGTTCATCTTGATCGGCATCTATGGAGTCGTTAATCCACTGTAAGCGAGTTTCCAGCTGTTCCTCTTCTTCTTGCAGTTGTAAGGGATCGGTTTCTTGAAGCTCCTTTTCCAACGCGGCCAGAATTTCAGGGTTACCGGCAATGGTCAGGAGCTTGATTTCTTCGCCGTCAATTGTCTTAATCAACTCGCGCCATTCGCGGTAAGCCTCTGAGAGGCGAAGAAATTCTTCATCATCTGCGGCCCCAGCCTTTTCCAATAAATCAAGGCGTTGCTTTTCCTGTTCCTGTTCCTGGGATTGAAGCGAGGCGAGCGCGTCGGCGGCGGCCTCCAGCTTTGCCTCCAGGTCCATCTTTTTTTTGAGGGTCTTCAGGTTGGCTTCGAGGTCCCGGCGCAGGGCGTCCAGGTCCTCCAATCCCGCCTCCCCGGATAACGGGGCCTTGCCGCAGGCGTCCAGCACCCGGCGAATCCTGGCCCGAGTTTGCGCCAGGTAATCGGTCATCTGCGCCAGCCGCAACCGGGGCTCCTCCATATGGCGCCGGGTACTCCGGGCGCTTTCCACCGCCTGGAGTACCGTGGCAAATCCTTCCGGGCGCAGGGTGGGGGAAAAATTTTCCGCGGCCAGCCATGCTTCCCACTTCGCCGCCAAAGCCTGATGTTTTACGAGGGCCTCCCCCGCGGCGGCCCGGGCTTCTTCGAGTTTCTTGAGGCATTTCTCGGCGTGAGCCGCGGCCTTAGCAGCCTCCTGTTCTTGGATTTGCCGGGCGCGCCATTGTTCCGCCACCTGCTCCAGGTCTTCCGCCACCTGTTCCCACTGCATCAAATCTTTCGGCGGCGGGAGCCCGGCATCTTCAGATATCCGCGCCATTTCACGGGAAACGGCCTCCAGGTCTTCCTCCAGACGGCTTATCTCCTGGCGCCGGGCTTGCAAAAACTTCTCTACCTCTTGGATTTCCTGCTGAATCTGGGAAATCCGCCGGCTCTGATCAGTCTTTTGCCGGCGCCGCATGCTCTCCAGGAGAATGACCAGACCGGCGGCCCCGGCCAGGCTCAAGGCGGCAGGCAGGTAAGAATGTTGAGAGAGGAACCACCCGGCCAGGATCGCTACCAAGGCGGCCGTGGCCAACCCCAGCCAGCCGGGCAGGGGTTTGGTCCCGGCCTCGGCCTGACGTTGCAGAGATTCCATCCGCTTTTGATTTTCCTCCAGGGACTTACCCCCGGCCTCCAGCCGGCCGGCTACCAGGTCCCGCTGATGCAGCAACGATCGAATGACGCGGACCGCGTCCTGCCTGGCCTGCAGTTCTTCCCAATCAACTAGGGGCGGTGGGGCAAGTTGCTGTAGTCGGCGTTGGGCCTCAACTGCCGCCTCCTGCGCCTCCGCTGCGGCTTCCTGCCGCGTCTGTTGCCAGGCCAGGGCCTGTTCTTCATGCCTGGCGGCCGCATCCAGTTGCCTCCCGAACTCGCTGGCCTGATGGCGAACGGGCACTGAGGTGTCCACCCGCTCCAGCATCTCCTCGGTCCAATGGAGGCCCAGGTCCTGAAGGCGACGGCGGAACTCCTCTTCAGCCTGCTTCACCCGGTTTTCGGCCAGTGGCAGATCCTTTAAGGCGGAGGACAGCATTTTCCGATCCTCCAGCAAGACCTCGATGGCCTGCCGTTGGTCCAGGACGGCCTGGTCCACCGAGAGGAGGCTGAGCTGTTGCTCCCACGCCGCAATCTCCTGCCGCCTTTGCTGTTGGCGAGCGCGAAGGTCTTCCAGGGCCTCATTGATGCTGTGGAACCGGTTTAGCCCTTCCGGCGGAAAATTCCGGGCATATTCCAGGCTTCCAGCCTTGTCCCGGGCCGCGCCCCGTTTCACCCAGGCTTCCCGGGCCTGCTCCAATTGTTCCAGACGCCGCCGGCGGCGGGAGATGGCCTCGGCCTCTTGGCGGCTTGCTTTGATCCTGGCCTCTAATTCCGCCAGGCGCTTATGGCCCCGGGCATATTCTCCGGCCTGGCCTCGGATGTCCCGGAGTTCCGCTTCCACCTCCTTCAATCGGCCCGACAATTGACCGATGAGC
Source organism: Deltaproteobacteria bacterium (assembly GCA_016874915.1). GTDB lineage: Bacteria > Desulfobacterota > Desulfobaccia > Desulfobaccales > 0-14-0-80-60-11 > VGSO01. The sequence continues at coordinate 43,064 of VGSW01000010.1, read as the reverse complement.
CTGGTTTTCCCGACGCCGGTGGAAGTTACCAGCTTGCCTAACTCATCATCCAGATATTTTATTGCCCCGGGCACCGACGCGCCCCTCAACCCGGCTCCGGCGGCGAACAGGCGGCTCCCCACCCCTTCCGGGGAGAGGACGTCCAGGCTTTGCATATCCTCCAGGCCGATGGCAAAAATGCGCACAAAAGTGTTGCGGTCGATGCCGCCCAACAACTTTCCGGGCTCTTTAAAAGTTTCCGGGGGGTTACCCGCTTCCGTCAAGGTGGCGTCCCGGCCCGCCCGGGAAATAGTAAGGCGGCGGCTGTCGGCCGTGACCACCTGGAGGCGGCCGCCGTGTTGGCCCCCCCGCCAGGGAGGATATTCGTTGATGGGTTTCCCGCCTTTTCTCTGCTTGACAAAGCCGAACAGAACGGCGCGGATGAACTCCATCAGAGTGGTTTTACCGGCCTCGTTTTCCCCCAGGAACAACGTCAGACCCGGGGGGATCTCTTGAACCCCCTGGTTGTGGTAGATACCAAAGCCGTCCAGATGGAAGCCGGTGATGCGCATAGTTATTCTTCTTCGGGGAGCAGCAGGTCTAATCCCAGGGTTTCCGCGTTTTCCAGGATTTCCAACAAGCCGGCCTCATTAAGCTGCTCCAACTGGTGCAGCATGGCCCGACTTTCCGGCCGCCCCATCAAGACCTCCCGCAGGGTCTCCTGGGGATTATCCCCCTGGCGGATGGCTTCCGCCGCGCTTAAGAAGTCGCCCACGAAATCCTGCACCAGGCGCCGCTGGGCCAGGTCCAGGGCGGGCCGGGTGCGGTTGACGATGGATTCATAAAAGACAAAATCCGGACGGTCCCCCTCACCTTCCCTCAGGACCGCAGCCAGGTCCCGCTCCGGGTCCACCCGGCGCAGGTCATGGTGCAGGTCGCCTCGGCCGGTGAGATGGAGGCGCACCACCGCGCCCCGGCCATCGCTGGCGGCGCGGGCCTCATCCCGGGCCCGGTGCAGTCCGGCCAGGAGTTCGTCCAGGCTGCTAAGGCCGGAGATGTCCAGTTCCTGAAAGTGCCAGCGTACCACGTCGGTGGCCATAAACTCCGGGGTAATATGGCCGTCGTCGGCCACCCGCACCAGGTAGCAGCCCCGCGCTTCCGGCTCCCGGATGCTGCGGCCCTGGGTGTTGCCCGGGTAAACCACGCAAGGACGTCCAGGCCGGAGAATTTGGCGGGTGTGGACATGCCCTAAAGCCCAGTAGTCCAGGGGGGCGTAAAGCAGGTCTTCCAGGGTGCAAGGGGCGTAATTGTCGTGGCCGGTGGCGTCACCCCCTAGATTGGCGTGGAGGACGCCGATGGCGAAGAGGCTTTCTTTGGTCTGAGGAAAGTGGGGAACCAGGTTCTCCCGCACCTCCCCCACGGGATAGCTGATGCCGTAAATGGCCGCCAGAGGCTCCCCCCGGCGCTCCACTACGAACCTTTCCACCGCGTCGCCGCCGAAGCGGTGCACCCCGGCGGCCATCTCCAGGCCCGCTTCCCAGCCTGACAAGGGGTCATGGTTGCCGTGGGCCACGAAACAGGAGATGCCCGCGGCCGCGGCCCGCCCCAGGGCGTCCCGGAAGCGGGTCTGGGCCCGGAGGCTGCGGTCTGCCGCGTCATAGACGTCCCCGGCCACGATGATAAAGTCCACCTTTTCATCAAGGGCCAGGTCGATGACATTATCGAAGGCCCGGAAGGTGGCGTCCCGGAGCAGGCGGCCGAGAAAAGGGGCCACAGCGTGGAGGCCCTCAAAGGGACTGTCCAGGTGCAGGTCGGCGCAGTGGATGAAGCTGAAGGAGGTGAAGGGCATGGTCAGGCCCCGTAAAAGACCAGGGGGGTTATCTGCTGATAACCCCCTTAAAATGATCGGTCAAGTCTCTGGGGTGAGCGACGGGACTTGAACCCGCGGCCTCCGGGGCCACAACCCGGTGCTCTAACCAGCTGAGCTACGCCCACCATGTAATTATTTTTAACACAGGCGTGAGGTTCTGGCAAGGGAGTCAGGTATTTGATTATTCGGATGGCTTAAAATGTAGAACAGCCGCCCCCGGCTATTTCGGCGCAGGGGAGGGTATAGCGGTAGCCAAGCGGAGCTTGGCCAAAAAATGGCGTTCCCAAGCGGGAGCTTGGGAACGAGAAGAAGGCCGCCATGGCAGGTTTGGTGGGGCGGGCCTCCATGCCCGCCCCACCAGAAAAAAACTTAAGGGGTTGGGGGAGGGAGTTTGAGGGAGGGGGCAGGGGCAGAAAGCCCCTGCCCCCTCCCTCAAATTTTCATCTTTCCCTGGCCATATTTAGCGCGCCGCCGGCGGCCAGCATCCGGCGCTGGCGGGAGGTGAGGTCCACCCGGACCCAGATTTCCTGATCGCCGATTTGGAGAGGAAGACGTTCGGCCCCGGAAAGCAGCAATTTCCGCACCCCGGGCAGGGCCACCGGCCGTCCCAAGTCAAAAAGGGCGTAGTCCTGGGGGTTCTCGAAGGTCAGGGGCAGGATGCCGAAGTTGATGAGGTTGGCCAGGTGGATGCGGGCAAAGCTTTTCACCAGCTTAACCCGCACGCCCAGGTAGCGGGGCGCCAGGGCCGCGTGTTCTCGGGACGACCCCTGGCCGTAATTTTCCCCGCCCACAATGACTCCTTCGCCCCGGCCTTGGACCCGCTCGGGAAAATCCGGGTCCAGGCGGGTGAAGGCGTAGCGGCTGATGGCCGGGAGATTGCTGCGCAAGGGGAGAATCTGGCTGCCCGCGGGGAGAATGTCGTCGGTGGTGACGTTGTCCCCGGCCTTAAGCCAGACTTCGCCGCACCAGGTCTCGGGGAGCGGCGACAGCCGGGGAAAAGGCACGATGTTGGGGCCACGGAGGACTTCCACCTTCTCGTCCGGCGGGGGCGGGGCCACGAGGGTGCGGCCGTTCACCAGGAAGTACCGGGGCGGGGCCACCTTGGGATAGTCTCCCAGGCGGCGGGGATCCACGATTTCGCCGAAAATGGCCGCGGCCACCGCGGTTTCCGGGCTGGCCAGATAGACCTTATCGTCTTTGGTGCCGCTGCGGCCCGGGAAGTTCCGGGGAAAGGTGCGCACGGAGACGGCGCCGGTGCCCGGGGCCTGGCCCATGCCGATGCAGCCCCAGCAACCCGGGGGCATGACCCGGGCCCCGGCTTCCAGCAGAGGAAGCAGCCCCCCGGCCAGGGTGAGGTTTTCCAGCACCTGGAGGGACCCGGGATTGATTTCCAGGCTCACCCGAGGGTGCAGCCGGCGGCCTTTCAGGGCCTGGGCGGCCACCATGAGGTCCCGGAAGGAGGAGTTGCCGCAAGAGCCGATGAGCACCTGGTCCACGGGGGCGCCCGCCGCGTCTTTCACCGGCACTACATTGTCCGGGGAACTGGGGCAGGCGATGAGAGGCTCCAACCGATCCAGGTTCACTTCCTCCTGCCCATGATAAGGGGGCCGGCCCTGAGCCTTCAGGGGCCGGTAATCCTCCAGCCGCCCCTGCATGGCCAAAAACCGCCGGGTCTGTTCGTCCGAAGGGAAGATGGAGGTGGTGGCCCCTAGCTCCGCGCCCATGTTGGTGATGGAAGCCCGCTCGGGGACGCTCAAGTTACGCAGGGCCGGACCAAAAAATTCCAGGATCTTCCCCCGGCCGCCCTTCACCGTGAGACGGCGCAGCAGCTCCAGGATGACGTCCTTGGCCGACACCCACGCCGGGAGTCTCCCTTCCAGGCGCACCCCCAGAATCTCCGGCATGGTGAGATAAAAGGGCTGCCCCGCCAGAGCCAGGGCCACGTCCAGGCCCCCGGCCCCGAAGGCCAGCATGGCCGCGCCCCCCGCGGTGGGGGTGTGGCTGTCCGAGCCGATGAGGGTCTTCCCCGGGGCGCTGAAGCGCTCCAGGTGCACCTGGTGGGAAATGCCGTTTCCCGGCGGCGAAAAATGAAGGCCGTAGCGGGCCGCGACAGTCCTTAAGAAACGATGGTCGTCGGCGTTGCGGAAGTCAGTCTGGAGGAGGTTGTGATCCACGTAGCTCACCGCCACTTCGGGTTTAGCCCGCTCCACCCCCATGGCCTCGAATTCCAGGTAGGCCAGGGTGCCGGTGGCGTCCTGGGTCAGGGTATGGTCGATATTCAGGGCCACTTCCGCGCCGGGGACCAACTCCCCGGACACCAGATGGGCCGCCATGATTTGCTCCACGATGGTTTTAGCCATTATTCATCCTTGGTTTATATGTGGCCGGGTATTCATTTGGAGTTTTATTACTCGCGGAAAAGAGTTCCATTCACCCCCACCCCGGCCCTCCCCCCTCAAGGGGGAGGGGATCAAAGGAAGGAATTGTTTTGCTGTCCTGAAAAGTCCAGGCTGCACAGGCTAGAAAGCCTGTGCTACTAATCTTCAATTTCTTGTTTTTTGACAAAGATTTTGCATGTATCCCGTTGATCTGATTAAGTAATCAGTTCAATTTTTGAGTTTGGTTGCGGCCTTAGGCCGCGATGTGCCACCAATACTTTTCATGGTTTATGGGTGAGCCGCAGGCTCATGTTCAACTGCTCTGGGTAATAAGTTTCATGTTTAAAGTTCTTAGGTGGAAGAAGGTAGGTTTTCCTGACAACTGACAACTGACAACTGACACCTGAAACCTGACACATCCTCCCCAATAATTTTACACCAGGTTTTTAGATATGGAACCTATCTCCCGGTCAACTCTTTCTTCAGCCTCAGGACCTCTTCCCGGAGGCCCAGGCTGACGGCGCTGAAGTCCGGGGCGCCGGGGTCAATCTCCAGCCCCTGTTCTTTCAGCTCCTCCCAGGAATATTCCCGGCCGAAGACGATCTGGATGGGATGGGGGCGGGGCAGGGTCGCGCCTGGCGGCCAGGCTTCATAAGTGCCGTTAATATAAACCGGAACCAGCTTCACATCCAGTTCTTTGGCCAGGATGGCCACGCCCTTCTTGAACTGGCCCACTTCGCCGGTGGGGCTGCGGGAGCCTTCGGGGAAGACGGTGAGGATCTGGCCGTTTCGGAGGATATAAGAGGCCACCTGCATGGCCATCACCAGGTTCCGGGCCGAATCCACCGGGATGACCCGGATGAGCTTGAGGAGGCCCCGGACCACCGGGACGTCGAAGTAGCGGCTGTATCCCAGGGAAAACAGGCGGAAGCGGAGCGGCCCGGGCACCGCATAAGCGAAGACAAAGCCGTCCAGGAAGCTGACGTGGTTGGGGCAGAGGATATACCCCTGGCCTTTCAGCCTCTCCCGGCCGTACACCTTCAGGTTAAACAGCCATTTAAAGAATAAGCCCAACACCGCCGCCAGCCCCTGGGTCACCATGCGGGCCGCCAGCCCCCCTTCCATGCCCAGACGCTGGAGCAAGGCCGGGGGGGGATCGGTCATCAAAATGTTGCCCCACGCCGCCATTTCTTCCTCTGGTATCTCCCTTGCTTCTGCGGGATTCTTTTCCTCGATAAAGCGGATAAGTTCGCTTACGGTGAAAATTCCGGTGAATTCTTCGTCCGGGATTTTGAGGTTAAACCGGTTTTCCAGGGCCGCCAGCAACTCCACCAGACCCAGGGAGTCCAGACCGAGATCCAGCTCCAGGTGGTCATCCAGGCAGATGTGCGGGTCCTGGATTTGCCGGGCCAAGATTTCCACCACCATCTCGCCCACGGGCGATAAGCCTTCCTCCACCGCCAGTTTCTTCTTTTCGTACTTTTTGCCGGCCCGCTCCCGGTAAATCTGCTGGGCTTCGTGCATCTTAACCTTACCCAGCCGGGTTTTGGGCAGCTCCTCGTGAATGAGGACGAAATCCTTCGCCCGCTTGTAAGGTTCCAGGCTCTGGGAGAGCATTTCCAGGTCCCACTTCACCTTGCCGTAAATGTCCGCTTCCCCGGATTTCCGGAAATAATCCAGGTCCGGCACCACCACTGCAGTCAGCTTTTCTTCCTTCAAGTCGGTGGTCACGAAAATCTCTTTGATGGAGGGCGCTTGAAGGTAGTGCTGCGTCACTTCCTCCGCGGAAACGTTTTTTCCCGAACTGAGAACGATGATGTCTTTGATGCGCCCCTGGACGTACAGGTAGCCGTCCCGGTCCAGATACCCCAGGTCACCGCTGTGAAACCAGCCGTCTTTGATGGCTTCTTGGGTGGCGGCCTCGTTCCGGTAATACCCGGCCATGACGTTGTCGCCCCGGATGAGCACTTCGCCCACGCCATCCGCGCCGGGATTGAGGATTCTGACTTCCACTCCCTTAAGCGGCTTGCCCGCGGACCCCGGCCGGGGGGCTTCCGGCGGATTCATGGTGACCACCGGCGCGGTTTCCGTAAGGCCGTAGCCTTCCAGAATCGTGAATCCGATCCGGGCGAAATCCTTCATCAAGGTCTCAGGGAGTTTGGCCCCGCCGCTGACAAAGAACCGGAACTGCTCCCCCAGGGCGCTCCGGAATTTATTGATGAGCGGCCGGGCGGGGTTGACCCCTAAATATTGGGACACCCGCAGAGAAAAACCGAGATAGGCCAAGAGCAGGGGCCTCAGCGGCCAGGGAATTTTCTCCAGTTGGCGCTGGATGCCGTGGTAAAAGTGTTGGAGAACATGAGGCGTGAGCGCCAAAATGGTGACGTTCTGCTCCTTGATGCATCTGAGGATGGCATCGGCCCGGAGGGTGTCCAGGTAAGTGATTTTTATCCGGGAAAACAGCGGCACGATGAGGGTCGCGGTGAAGGGAAAGGAATGCTGCAACGGCAAGATGGATAACACGTTATCATCCGGCCGGGTGGCCTGGAGCGCGGCAACTCCCAGAAAATTGGCGTAAAAATTCTTGTGGGTGAGCATCACCCCTTTGGGAATGCCGGTGGTGCCGGAGGTGAAAATGATGGAAGCCAGGTCTTCGGGCGCGGCTTCCGGGAGAGGCTCATCCGTCCCGGGAAATTCCAGAACCTGGGCAAAATTTATAATTTTATCGCCCGCTTCGCCGGTCTCTCCGATGACCACGATTTTTTCCAGGAACGGGAGCTGCTCTAACTGGGCCAGGGGGGCCTTGGGGAAAGTGAAGATGACTTTGGCCTGGGTCTGCTCCAGGGCGTATTGCACATGATCCCAGCGGGAGACCGGGTCCAGGGGCACGGCCACCGCGCCGGCGTAGAGCGCTCCGAAATAGCTCATGGGCCATCCAGGCCGGTTCTCCAGGAGGATGGCGACCTTATCGCCTTTTTCCAGACCCTGGGCCCGGAGCCACCGGGCTATGGCCCGGCTGGATCGGTAAAGTTGGCCGTAGCTGCACTCCCGGACCTCGTCCCCTTCCCGGAAGAGGATGGCCACTTGCTGGGGGATTTCCCGGGCGACCTCGGCCAATTGGCCGGTCAAGGTTTCTCTGGCATTACTCATATGTTAAGGTTGCTCTGAGACTTGAAGTTTGGAACCGCCGATTAACGCCGATGAACGCAAATATTAATAATTTTATGCTCTTATCTGCGTTTATCCGCGTTCATCGGCGGTTAATTCTTTTAGATGTTGGATAATTGCCCCGGGGCGGTTGCTGCAGATGGCGAACAGGTTCATTTCCAGGTATGGCCCCAGTTCCCGGGGGTCGTCAATATTCCAGACGATGAGCCTCAGCCCCTGCCGGCGGGCCGCGTCCGCCAGTTCCCGGTTGACATAAACGTAATTCAGGACCAAAAGATCAACCCCGGCGCTCCGGGCCACGGCTCCCGGGTCCGCAGGGCAGCCCACCATGAGGACCCCGGCCTGAAGACGCGGCTCCTCTTCTTTGAGGGCTCGGACCACGGGGTGCCAGAAGGATATCAGGTAAGCGTCGTCGAACAGGCGGCGCTCCTGAAACAGGCGCAGCAGCGGCTTTGCCGCTTCGGGAGCCTTCAATTCCACCAGCAGGCGGCCCCTGCCTTTGGCCAGGTCCACCACTTCATCCAGGGCGGGGATGGGTTCCCCCTTTCCCGCGTCCAGGTTCCGCAGTTGGGCGAAAGTCAGATCCTTAACCAAACCCCGGCCGTTGGTAGTGCGCTCCACCGCTTTATCGTGGATCACCACCAAGCGGCCGTCCCGGCTGAGATGGAGGTCCAGTTCCACGCCCCAGGCTCCCAGGTCCAAGGCCCGGGTAAATGAGCGCAAGGTATTTTCCGGCTCTTCCAAGGGGCTACCCCGGTGGCCGATTATTTTAATGGGCAAGTTCTCAGCCAATTGCCATCTCATTATTTAAACCGCCGATGAACACAGATAAACCCAGATTAATTTGCGTTAATCGGCGATCATCTGCGGTTTAATCTTTCTTTGCAGAACTCATGTAATATATTAGAGGAAAAGCACCATTCATGGCAAGTCGCAAGGAGGGGGAAGTGTGGCTTAAGTTTTCCTTGATGGCGATGGCGCTGTGGGGCCTGTGGGGAGTATTGAGCAAAGTCGCCACCCGGCACCTGCCGCCCCAGGGGGTCTATTTGCTCACCATCACCGGCCATTTGGTGGTGATGACTTACGTGCTGAGCCAGGGTTTCCCCATCACCTGGCACCCGGTGGGGGTGGCCGCGGCCCTGAGCGCCGGCCTGTGCATGGCCTTCGGGTTGCTCACTTTCTTTTTCGCCCTGGCCCGGGGGGAGGCCGCGGTGGTGGTGCCGGTCACCGCGCTTTATCCCGTGGTTACCGTGATCCTGAGCCTGGCCCTGCTCCAGGAAAGTTTCACCCTGCGCCGGGCCGCAGGAGTGGTCCTGGCGGTGGTGGCGGTGTGGCTGCTGTCGAAATGACCAGTGATCAGTGACCAGTAATCAGTAATCAGTGGATGGTGGTTTGTTTTCTGTTTCAAGAATTCTGTCCGAGAATGAAGCCAGGCTTCAGCGCCCCTTTGACCTTGGTGAGGCGGGCCTCTGTGCCCCTACACGTTGCCTGACCTAGTGAGCTAACATAAACTACAGCCGAAATATGTGCCATATCTCAATGTCCGAAGGCAACTATGCTATAGTTCTTTACTGATCACCGATTACTGATCACTCTGGGTGATTATATTTTTCCTATGACAAACCTTACTGAAAAGCGCATCCTGGGCCTGGACGTGGGGGAGAAGCGCATCGGAGTGGCGGTGAGCGATCCCTTGGGGGTGACCGCCCAGGGGTTGGGAGTCCTCTCCCGGAAAAACCGGGAATCGGACCTGGCCCGGCTTCAGGAGATGATCCGGGACTACCGGGTGGTCAAAATCGTGGTGGGCGTGCCCCGGCACATGGACGGCCGCCCGGGGAAGCAGGCCCCGGAAATCCTGGACCTGGCCCAGGCCCTGGGGAAAGCTTTGGCCGCGGAAGTAGTGGCCTGGGACGAGCGCCTCACCACCCGGGAGGCGGAGCGGGTCCTCCTCCAGGCGGACCTGAGCCGCCGGCGCCGGCGCCAGGTGGTGGACCAGGTGGCCGCGGCGTTGATTTTGCAAGGCTATCTGGACAGCCAGCGGCAGTGATCAGTAACCAGTAATCAGTGGTCAGTGGTCAGTTTTGAATTTGATAAATTTTCAAAAAACCTGAAGGCTGAAAGCTCTAAACTGGTCACTGGTCACTGGTTACTGACCACTGATCACGGACCCCTGGCAACTTTCTTCAAGTAGGTTCTACACCCTAATTTTCCCTCCTCTGAGTGATTGAACCTCCATTTGCGGGAAGAAGGCAGCCCCTTCTCCCGTTCATCATGCCTCCAGGTGGGGGCCTGCCCCATTTTGCCCCGCTCCCGGGGAGGCGTCTTCCGATAATTCCTCACAAAGGTGCAATTTTTTTCTTGACAAATTCCTAGAAAACCCCATATTTTGATCCTGGGTGGGGAAATGTGGAATGAAGTGGGGAGAAGGGGTAGATGTTCAAGGGCAGACATGTCCTTTTAATGGACAATAAGGGGCGCATCAGCATCCCTTCCCGCTACCGCGAGGTCTTGCAGGAACGCCAAGACCGCCTCCTCGTCCTCACCAATTATGACAAATACATCCTGGCCTTCCCCCAGTCCGAGTGGGTGAAGGTGGAAGGCAAGCTGGCGGAGCAGGCCATTTTCCGCAAGGAATTTCGCAAATTCCAGCGGTTTTTGATTTCCGGAGTGGAAGAGTGCCCCCTGGACCGCCAGGGCCGCATCCTTATCCCGCCCACCCTGCGGGAATATGCCAGGCTCACCCGGGAAGTGACCCTGGCGGGGGCGGTGCGCTGTTTTGAAATCTGGGACCGTCAAGCCTTTGAGACTCATTGGCAAGATCTGGAAGCCCAGGACTTCGAAGAGGTGCTGCACGAATTAATGGTCTAACTGAAGTCCCGTATCCGGTTCATGAGCCGGTTATGGTAAAGGAGGTTCTGGTGGGCCTAAATTGCCGGCCTGGCCACCTGTACGTGGATGGCACCGTGGGTGAGGGGGGGCATGCCGCGGCCATCCTGGATCGCACCGCCCCGGATGGGGAGCTCTGGGGGTTGGATCAAGATCTTGCGGTCCTGCAGACGGCAACAGCCCGGTTGGCCCACCATACCTCCAGGTTTCGCCTTTATAATTTCTCTTATACACAAATTGGCAACATTTTGGAAGAGGAAGGCCAGCCGGGATTGGACGGCATCCTCCTGGATCTGGGCCTCTCTTCCCAACAGCTGCAGCAGTCCCGCCGGGGGTTTTCCTTCATGGGAGACGAGCCCCTGGATATGCGGTTCAACCCCCAGGAGGGGGAGACCGCGGCCCACCTCCTCAACACCTGGCCGGTGGCGGCGCTGGAGAGGATTTTTTGGGAGTACGGCGAGGAACCGCGGGCCAGGAAGTTGGCCCACCTGGTGGCCCAAATCCGGCGCCGCACTCCTTTTAGCACCACTCAGCAGTTGGTCCGAGTCATTAACCAGGCCCTGGGACCCGGGCGGCGAAGCCGGGGGAGGCTGCATCCCGCCACCCGGGTCTTCCAGGCCTTGCGCATCGCAGTTAATCGGGAATTAGAACAACTCGACGCCTTCTTAAGCCAGGCCCCGGCCTGGCTGCTGCCCGGCGGGCGGCTGGTGATCATTTCCTACCACTCCCTGGAAGACCGCCAGGTGAAACAACGCCTGGCGGCCTGGGAGAAGGCGGGGGTGATGCGCCGCCTCACCCGGAAGCCTCTCACCCCTACGGCTGCCGAAGTAGCCCGCAATCCCCGGGCCCGCAGCGCCAAACTGCGCACCGCCGAAAAAATTTCTTAGTTCGTTCAGGAGGAAAGGATGCCCAACAACCTCACTCTCCGGTTAACTGCCGTCGGACAGATCATTGTGTCCCGCAACCGCCGCCTGAGCCAGCCCTGGCGCTGGGGCCGGGCCGTGGTAATGACCCTGGTCATGGCCGCCGCGGGGATCATTCTTACCTCGGTTTTCTGGGCCTACGCCGACCTCCAGAACATCACGCTCAGTTATCAAATTTCCCAGGCCCAGGAGACCCAGAAGCAGCTTCTGGACATGAATAACAAGCTTCGCATTGAGCTGGCCAACCTGAAAGGCATCTCCCGCCTGGAAAAGCTGGCCGCGGAATACGGCATGGGCGCGCCCCAGCCCCACCAGGTGGTGAAGCTGCCGTGACTCCCACCATCGGTAAATGGGTGCGCCTGCGCATCGTTATGGTGGCCGTGGGCCTTTTGCTGGTATCCTTGTGGATCACCGGACGGTTCTTCCAACTCCAGATCCTGGAGGGCCGGGACCTCTATGAAGAGGCCACCGGGGAGTATAAGAAATTCTGCCCCATACTGCCCGTTAGGGGTCTGATCCTGGATCGCCGGGGCACGGAACTGGCCGTCAGCGCCCGGGTCTCCTCCTTGGTGGCTCATCCGAAGCAGATTAAAAACGCCGGCCGCTTAAGCCGGGAACTGGCCCCGGTGCTGGGCATGAAGTCTCTGGAGCTGCAAGAGATCATCACCCGGCCCCGCCCCTTTGTGTGGGTAAAACGCCATCTCACCCCGGAGCGGGAAGAGGCATTCCTGGCCTGGAAGGCCGAAGCGGAGAAAAGGTACAAGGCCCCAAAGGGCACCGATCCCCGCCGGGACATCGACGCGGTTTATCTCATTCCCGAGGCCAAGCGCATTTACCCCCAACGGGCCTTGGCCGGCCCCATCCTCGGTTTCTGCGACATTGACGGCAAGGGGCTGGAAGGCCTGGAGTCCCAGTTCGACGAAACCCTCTACGGCCAACCCAAACAGTATTGGAAGATGATCGACGCCCGGGGCCATATTGTGTCCACCGGGGAAAAGGCCTGGGACCCGGAGGTCATGGGGAACAACCTGGTTCTGACCATTGACCGGACGATTCAGCATATCGCGGAAAAGGAGCTGGCCAAGGGCGTGGAAAAGTGGCACGCCGCCGGGGGCCTGGCCCTGGTGATGCAGCCCCAGACCGGGGAAATCCTGGCCATGGCCCAAACTCCGGCTATGGACCCCAACTTTTATTTCAAATATCCAGAGGACGATCGGCGCAACCGCAATGTCACCCATGCCCTGGAGCCAGGCTCCACTTATAAGATTTTCATCGCGGCGGCGGCGTTGGACGCCCAGATGGTAAAACCCGCGGACAAGTTCCACTGTGAAAACGGCAAATACGCCGTAAGCTCCAAAGAGGTAATTCACGACTGCCATCCCTACGGCACTTTGACCGTGCAGCAGATCATTCAGAAATCCAGCAATATCGGGGCCTACAAAATTTCCACCAAAATGCGGCCTGCGGTGCTGGACGAATATCTCAAAAACTTCGGGTTCGGCCTGCGTTCCGGCATCATCTTCCCCGGGGAAAGTTCCGGGGTGATGCGGGCCCTGCGCCATGCCCGGTCCGCCATTGACCGGGCCACCGTGGCCTTCGGGCAGGGCATTGCCGTGAGCCCCTTGCAGCTCCTCATGGGCCTGTCCGCCATGGGCAACGACGGGGAGGTGATGGAACCCCTTTTGGTCAAGGAGATCGTCAGTCCCCAGGGTCAAAAGATCAAGGAGCTTCAGCCCCGGCCCTTGAGAAGGGTGTTGTCGCCTCAGACCGCCCGGACGATGCTGGCCATCATGGAGACCGTGACCCAGCAGGGCGGGACCGCAACCCAGGCCGCGGTGGAGGGCTTCACCGTGGCCGGCAAGACCGGCACCGCCCAGAAGCTGGTGGGCCGGGCCTATTCCCACAGCAAATTTAACGCCCTGTTCATCGGCCTGGTGCCCGCGGACAAGCCGGTTTTGGCCATCAGCGTCATCATTGACGAACCTCGGGGGGCCATTTACGGCGGGGTGGTGTCCGCCCCCATCTTCAAGGAGATTGCGGCCCAGTCTTTAAGAGTCCTGGGATATTACCCCGAGAAAGAGCTGAAGAAGGAAAACGAAGCGGTCCTGGCCAAAAACCAGAAGGGTAAGAAAGAGCAGAAAAATGAGAAGCCGGCCGTAGCGGCCAAGAACGGGAAGGATAAAGAAAATAACGAGAGCGCCCTCGTGCTGGGCGGCATTATTCCTTTCTCCGTAGCCGCGGCCAACGCCCAGGAAGTGAAGTTCACTCCGCCCAAGCTTCAGGTGCCTCCGGGGCCGGTGACCGTGATGCCGGACCTCCGGGGGTACACCATCCGCCAGGTGCTGGACGTGCTTAACCGCTCCGGGCTGCACTGCCGTTTTGAAGGGAGCGGCCTGGCCGTGGGTCATGACCCCCCGCCGGGCGCGGCCATCAATCCGGGAGAAAGCTGTGTGGTACGGTTCCAGGGTAGCTCTTAGCCATAATTTTTAAGCAGACCTGGTCGTAATTCAGAAGGAAAGGGAAAAGTTTAAAAGGCTTAAAAAATCAAATTATTACCCCTTTTAACCTTTTCCCCTTTAGACCGGCTTGCCAAGCAAAGGATATTTTTATAGGATAAAATTATCATTCACCACAATACTTGAATCCCTGACCCATTTTTGGGGCCTCAGGGAGGGGGTTGGAGGCCCTGGGCTGCTTCTCCCCCCGGAAGCCGGAGAGGGCCGGTGCAGAACGAACAGGAGTCCCCCAAGACCTTAAGAGGCCTTCTGGCCGGATTGGAAGGCTGTAAGATCCAGGGAGACCAGGACCTGGCCATCCCCGGAGTGGCTTACCATTCCCGGGACGTGGTTCCCGGGGGCATCTTTGTAGCCCTGAAAGGCCACCGCACCGACGGCCACCGCTTCATTTCCCAGAGTATCAGTCTAGGCGCCAAAGTCATCGTTACCGAAGAGGACCTGGAACCGGCTCCCGGCGTGACGGTGGTTCGGGCGCCCCAGGCCCGCCTGGCTTTGGCCCATATTAGCGCCGCGTTCTATGACCACCCCAGCCGGGAACTGACCCTGGTGGGAATTACCGGCACCAACGGTAAGACCAGCACCACGTATCTTTTGGAAGCCATTCATGCTGAAGCCGGGCACCGGGTGGGGGTGGTGGGCACCGTGAATTACCGGGTAGCCGGAGAGGTCTGGCCGGCGCCGGTGACCACCCCCGAATCTCTGGACCTGCAGCGCCTGCTCCGGAAGATGCGCCGCCGGGGCGTGACTCACGTGTTCATGGAAGTCTCCTCCCATGCCCTGGAGCTGCGCCGGGTGGACCGGACCCGGTTCGCGGCGGGGGTGTTCACCAATCTTTCCCAGGACCACCTGGACTACCACCGGGACCTGGAGGACTACTTCGCCGCCAAGTCCCGTCTTTTTGTGGAACTGCTGGCTAACGGCCGCCGGGACGAAACCCTGGCGGTCCTCAACCTGGACGATCCCCGGGGCCATGATCTGGCGGACCAAATCCAGGTGAAGGCCGTTACTTACGGCCGCCACCCCCGGAGCCAGGTGCGGCCCCAGCGGCACCGCTACCGGCGCACCGGTCTGGAAGCTAGCCTGGCCACTCCCGTGGGGGACCTGGAGATTAACTCCCGGCTGGTGGGCCACTTCAACCTGTCCAACATCCTGGCCGCGGCGGCCACGGCTTTGGGGTTGGGGCTGGACGCCAAGACCGTCGCCCGGGGGATTGCGGCCCTGGAAGGGGTGCCGGGGAGGCTGGAGCGCTTCGGACCGCGGGAAGGCCCCGCGGTGTTCGTGGATTACGCCCACACCCCCGACGCCCTGGCCCAGGCCCTGGCAGCCCTGAAAGAACTTGACTTCTCCCGCCTCATTACCGTGTTCGGCTGCGGCGGGGATCGGGACCGCAAGAAACGCCCTCTCATGGGGCGGGCCGCGGCCCGGACCTCGGACCTGGCGGTGGTGACCAGCGACAATCCCCGCACCGAAGACCCCCTGGCCATTATCCGGGAGATTGAGCCTGGCCTCCAGGCCGAAGGCTTGTCCCGGCTAACCGAGGCCGCGGCCCGGCGGGGGGAGCGCGGCTACCTGGTGATTCCGGACCGGCGGGAGGCCATCCAGGTGGCCGTGAGCCTGGCCCAGCCGCCGGACGCGGTCCTGGTGGCGGGCAAGGGTCATGAGAACTACCAGATTTGGGGCACGGAGCGCATCCACTTCGACGACCGGGAGGAAGTGGCCGCGGCTTTGAAAGACAGTTTTCAGTTTTCGGTAACAGCCAACGTTCTGGTTACCAAACTGAACTCGGGAACCAGAACATAAAATAAATTGGTGGCACAGGCTTTCCAGCCTGTGCAATTAAAAACTTTTCGGAACAAGCATATGGCTTATTTCACCCTCCCGGAAATTTTGGAGGCCACCAACGGGGTCCTGGTGCAGCCGGGGGCCTTTGCCGCGTTCGGCGGGGTGACCACCGATTCCCGCACCTGTCAAGCCGGGGAGATGTTCATTCCCTTGAAGGGTGAGCACTTCGACGGGCACCGGTTCATTCCCGGGGCCTTGCAGCGAGGGGCCTGGGGGTTGTTGGTGGAAGAAAGATTTATTGGGAGAGGGGGCCAGGGGCAGACGGCCCCTGCCCCCTCTCCCAAGCCCTCTCCCCCAACCCCTTACAGGGGGTTGGGAGGGGAGTTTGAGGGGAGGGCGGGGGAATCGATTTCCCCCGGCCCTCCCCTCAATATACCTATAGAAATCACCGTCATCGCGGTCCCCGACACCCTCACGGCCCTGGGGGACCTGGCCCACGCCTGGCGCCGCCGCTTCGCCATTCCGGTGGTGGCTTTGACCGGCTCCTGCGGCAAGACCACCACCAAGGAGATGATTGCGGCAGTGCTGTCCCGGGCTTACCGGGTGTTGAAGAACACCATGAACCTCAACAATCTCATCGGCATGCCCCAGACCCTGCTGGAGTTGGACTCAAGCCATGAGGCCGCGGTGGTGGAAATGGGCATGAACCGGTTCGGGGAAATTCACCGCCTCACCCGCATCGCCGCGCCCACCGTGGGCCTGCTTCTCAACGCCCACCCGGCCCACACCGAGGGGGTGGGGGACATTGAGGGCGTGGCCCGGGCCAAGGCCGAATTGGTGGGGGCGCTTCAGCCGTCGGCCACCCTGGTTTTCAACGACGATGACCCGCGCCTGGCCCCCCGGGCCCGGGAATTTTCCGGCCGCACCCTGGGCTTCGGCTTGGGGCCAACCGCGAATCTTCAGGCCCGAGACCGCCGGTCGTATGGGGTGCAGGGCCAAAGCGCCACCTTATCCTTCCGGGGCCAAAGCTGGCCGCTAAACTTGCCGGTGGCCGGGGAGCACATGCTGATGAACGCCCTGGCGGCCACCGCGGCGGGGCTATGCCTGGGGCTGGCCCCGGAAGAAACTGCCGGGGCCTTGGCCGGTTTTAAACCCGTGGCCCGGCGCTCCCAGGTGGAGACCCTAACTTCCGGGGTTAATCTTTTAAACGACTGCTACAACGCCAATCCCGGCTCCATGGCCGTGGCTTTGAAGACCCTGGCGGAACTGCGGGATCACGGGCGCCTGGCCGCGGCCCTGGGGGACATGTTGGAGTTGGGGGACCAATCCGCTGCGGCCCACCGGGACCTGGGACGGCTGGCGGCGGGGATCGGTCTGGATATACTGGTGATTTACGGGAATTTCAAGGAGGATGTGGCCGCCGGGGCGCAGGAGGCGGGCCTGCCTTCCTCCCGGGTGGTGCCCGTAGCCACCCGGGAGGAAGGGGCCATGGTTCTGAAGGAATTCCTGCAGCCGGGAGATTGGCTCCTGGTCAAAGGCTCCCGCTCCATGCACATGGAAGGGCTGATTGAACTTATTAAAAATTGAATCAATTGATTTTTCAGAAATAAATTATTAAGGAGACTAAACATGAAAAAGTATTGGTCAATAATAATTATAATAATATTATTTCTATCTTTATCAATATATTCTCATGCTGAATCACATAAAGAAGCTATAAAGGCATTAAAGAAACTTGAAGCGAAAATTGAAATGGGGGTTAACTATCAAAAATATGTTGAGGTATTAGGAGAGACAAATGCAGAAGTAAAATTATTTTTAGAAAGCAAATCATCCAAAAAATATCCTGATATTGTTACATCTATTAATAAAATAATGGATAACTATAAAGATGCTGCCAAATTATGGTCGGTTATTATTGACCATCCTGGAAGGGTTTCTTTCTTTAGTCCATATGATAAGCCATTACCTCGCGGAGGATATCCATATGGCTATGAAATATACAGCAAACTCTTTACTAAATACCCCAAGGCGTACGATAAACTTAGTAATTATCGCAATGGATTTGGAAAAGAGATAACACTTAATGATTTTCTATCAGTAATCTGGAATGAAGCATTTAAAGAAACTAAAAAGTTATCAAGTTACCTTGATTAATAAAGAGGATAATCTTGCTCTATCATCTTTTATATCCGCTGAAATCGGTCTTCGGGGGCTTCAACGTCTTCCGGTACATCACGTTCCGGACCATTTTCGCCATTCTCACGGCCCTGATTATCTCGTTGGTCATCGGCGCCTGGTTTATCCGCAAGCTCCGGGCGCTCCAGATCGGCCAGTACATCCGGGAAGACGGCCCCCAGTCCCATTTCAACAAAAAAGGCACCCCCACCATGGGGGGCCTGATGATCCTCTTCGCCACCCTGGCCGCCACGTTGCTATGGGCTGACCTGCAAAATTCCTATATCTGGCTCCTGGCCCTGGTGGCCTTAGGATTCGGGTTCATCGGGTTCATGGACGACTACCTCAAGGTCATCAAGAAGCAGAACCGGGGGCTCACCGGCCGCCAAAAGCTCCTGGGCCAGACCCTGGTGGCCCTGATCCCCGCGGTGTGGCTCTACCTGATGCCCGGCTTCGGCACCACCCTGACGGTGCCCTTTTTTAAAGCGGTGCAGCCGAACCTGGGGGTGTTCTTTATCCCGGTGGCGGTGTTCATCATCGTGGGCGCGGCCAACGCGGTGAACCTCACCGACGGGCTGGACGGCCTGGCCATCGGCCCGGTGACCATCGCCGCGGGGTTTTACATGGTGTTCTGCTACCTGGCAGGGCACAAGAACATCGCGGCCTACCTGGCCATCCCCTATATCAGCAACGTGGGCGAAATCTCCATCTTCCTGGGGGCCGTGGTGGGCGCGGGGATCGGGTTCCTGTGGTTCAACTCCTATCCGGCCCAGGTCTTCATGGGGGACGTGGGGGCCCTGGCCCTGGGCGCCATCCTGGGCACCGCGGCCCTGGCCGCCAAGCAGGAAATCCTGCTGGCCCTGGTGGGGGGCCTGTTCGTGGTGGAGGCCCTGTCGGTTATCTTGCAGGTGGGCTTCTTTAAGGTCTCCAACGGCAAGCGCATCTTCCGCATGGCGCCCTTGCACCATCACTTTGAACTGAAAGGCTGGCCCGAGCCCAAAGTTATCGTCCGGTTTTGGATTATTTCCATTGTGTTGGGGTTGTTGTCTTTGAGCGCCTTAAAATTGCGTTAATCGATTGTTGCATTTGCTCTGGAAAAGAACCAAAGCGTAGATTTATTGTTGCTCAAAGGTGAACAAACTCTCCCTCCCCCTGGAGGGGGGAGGGCTGGGGTGGGGGTGGCGAAATTATTTCAGTGTGGTGGTTGCATATTTTCGCCACCCTCCCCCAAACCCCCTCCCCTCAAGGGAGGGGGCTTTCTCAGTAGGCCTTGGTCTAACTCCGTTTGAGAGAAATATGGACTTAGTGTCGTGTCCCAGAAATATCTTGCATTAAGGAATTGGCTTTTTCCCCTCCCCCTTGAGGGGGGAGGGTCAGGGTGGGGGTGATATTTTTACTGTCATTCCTTGGTGATATCACCCTCCCCCCAACCCCCTCCCCTCAAGGGAGGGGGAGTTTTAAGGCCAAAACATTGTCCAGGTAGTCGTGGGACATAACATTAGGGACTTATTTCAAAAACCGCAGCCAATAATCGAATTGCGTTAAAGGCGGGATGGTTGCCACAATGGAGTTATTTTTCGGAGCGCGGCACACACCGCGATAAGATTGCGGCGAGGTGGCTATGATTGACCGGGATACCGAGAACACCGAATTGCGCACCGTTTTCTATGTCTTGCTTTGCACCTTGGGCGTCTCCGTAGCTAAATACATTTTATGGATACGGTGAAAATGATTAACCACGGAGACGCGGAGGGCACAGAGAATCACAGAGAAAATTTATGACTTTGGCGCCAGCAACGCCAAAGTCATAAAAATTAATCCTCTGTGTTCTCTGAGTCTCTGTGGTGAAAAAAATCATGGACCTGAATGGCAAAAATATCCTGGTAGTGGGCCTGGCCCGCACCGGCGCGGCCCTGTGCCGCTTTCTGGCGGAGAAAGGCGCCCGAGTGACGGTCACCGATCAGGCCCTGGCCGCGGACCTGGAAGCTTTCCGCGAGGAAATCGCGGGGCTGGGGGTTAGAGAAGAACTGGGAGTCCCCCAACCCCAATGGCAGGGCTATGACCTCATTCTCCCCAGCCCCGGGGTGCCCCCGGAAACGCCCTGGCTGGAAGCGGCCCGGGCTGCCGGCATCCCGGTATGGGGCGAGTTGGAGTTGGCCAGCCATTTCATTACCCGCCCCATTTACGCGGTGAGCGGCACCAACGGCAAGACCACCACCACCACGCTGTTAGGGGAGCTGCTGCAAGCTTCGGGGTGCAAGCCCCTGGTGGGGGGAAACATCGGCACCCCCTTAATTTCCCTGCTTCCCCGGCAGGAGGAGGCGGATTGTCTGGTCATCGAAGTGAGCAGCTTCCAGTTGGACACCGCGCCCAGCTTCCATCCCCAGGCCGGGATTCTCCTCAATATCACCCCGGATCATCTGGACCGCTACCCCGATTTTGCCGGTTATGTTGCATCCAAGGCCGGCCTGTTCCGGAACTTCGGCCCCGAGGACCTCAAGGTCCTCAACGCCGACGACCCCTGGGTGGCAGCCCTGGGGAGCCGGCCGGGGCGAACTTATTATTTCTCCACCGAACGGCCTTTATCCCAGGGGGCCTGGGTGGAGCAGGGCGCTCTCAAGGTGCGGCTGGCTTCGGGGCGGGAAGAGGTTTTTCCCTTAACCGACATCCGCCTGCCGGGGCGCCACAACCTGGAAAATGTCATGGCCGCCCTGCTAGTGGCCCTGGACGCCGGCGGGGAGGCCGCGCCTTGCCGGGAGGTCCTGGCCTCTTTCCAGGGCCTGCCCCACCGCCTGGAGTGGGTGGGCAACGTGGGTGGGGTGGACTTTTATGACGATTCCAAAGGCACCAACGTGGGTGCGGTGGCCCAGTCCCTAACATTTTTTAACCAGCCCGTGGTCCTTATCGCCGGGGGACGGGATAAGGACAGCGACTTCAGCCTGTTGTCTTCTCTCATCCGGGACCGCGTCAAAGCCCTGGTGCTGTTGGGCGAAACCCGGGACCGGCTTTATTCCGTGTGGGAAGGCCTGGCCCCGGCTTTTATGGCTAAAGACATGGACGAAGCTGTCACTCAGGCTTACCAGTTGGCGGACCCGGGGGAAGTGGTGCTTTTGAGCCCGGCCTGCGCCAGCTTTGATATGTTCCGCGATTATGCCCACCGGGGCGACGCGTTTCAAAGAATCGTGGGGGAGTTGAAAAATGCACGCGCCAGTTGAATCCGCGGCGGGACCGGTTCATTACGACCAGATCCTTCAAACCACCGCTTTCACCCTGGCGGGCCTGGGGCTGGTGGTGGTGTTCAGCGCCTCCAACGTCATGGCCCAGAGCCAGTACGGCGACGCGTATTACTTCGTCAAACGCCAGCTCATTTACGGCCTCCTGGCCCTGGGGGCGCTGTGGCTGGGCCGCCGCATCGATTACCACCGTTACAAACGCTACGCTTATCACATCCTCGTTATCTGTCTCATCGGCCTGGTGCTGGTGTTCATCCCCGGCATCGGGGCCAAGGTCCGCAGCGCCTCCCGCTGGGTGCGGTTGGGGCCGCTGACGGTGCAGCCCTCGGAGTTCGCCAAACTGGGGATGGTCCTGTTCCTGGCCTATTCTTTGGCCCGGAAGCAGGAAAAGATGAAATACTTCGCCATCGGGTTCCTGCCCCACATGGTGGTGGCCGGCTTGTTCATCGGGCTTATCGGCAAGGAGCCGGACTTCGGCACTGCCATTACCCTGGGGGCCATTGTCATCACCATGCTTTTCGTAGGGGGGACCCGGGTCACCCATATCCTCCTGGCCGTGGCCGGGGGCGGGGCTTTGGCCACTCTGATGGTCTTGAAGGACCCCAAAAAATGGGCCCGGTTCCTTTCTTTCATGGACCCCTGGAAGCACGGCCAGGACGTGGGTTATCAACTGAAGCAATCCCTGCTGGCCATCGGCTCCGGAGGTCTGACGGGACTGGGGCCGGGACAGAGCCGGGCCAAGCTCTTTTACCTGCCCGACGCTCACACTGACTTCATCCTCTCCATTTGTACCGAAGAAGTGGGATTTCTGGGATTTTTGCTGGTTATCGCCATGTTTGCCATCCTGGTGTCCCGGGGCTTCTGGATCAGCCTGCGGGCGCCGGATAGTTTCGGTTCGTACCTGGCCCTGGGACTGACCCTGGTCATCGGCCTGCCCGCGGCCATCAACATGGGGGTGGTGACCGGGTTGCTGCCCACCAAGGGGCTGTCTCTTCCCTTTTTCAGCTACGGCGGCTCGTGTCTGCTGGCCAACATGCTGGCAGTGGGGATTTTATTAAACATAAGCAGTCAGATAAAAAGAGTTGATAAAGGATTGCGGAACGCATAACTGGAAGGGGGGAAAAGGTGAAAAGGTTAAAAGGGGAAAAGGGGAAGAGGGAAAAAGAAATTTCCAACTCTTTTAACCTCTTAACCTTTTAACCCTAAGGCTGCTTTATTTAATGACGGTCGGGGCCAATAAAGAGAGTCTTTTCGCTAAGAACATGCGAATCGTTATCGCCGCGGGGGGCACCGGGGGGCACCTGTTTCCAGGCATTGCGGTGGCCCGGGAGTTCCAGGCCCGCCAGGGGGCGGAAGTGACCTTTCTCACCGCGCCCAAGTCCGTTACCGCCCAGATCTTGGAACGATACGGCTTCGCCTGGGAGGCCGTCTCCGCGGAAGCCCTGAAAGGGCAGGGGTTACTGGGCCGCTTGCGGTCCTTGCTGAAAATTCCGGGGAGCATTCGCCAGGCCCGGACTCGGCTCCTGCAGCTGAAACCCCGCCTGGTCCTGGGCATGGGAGGCTACGCCTCGGGGCCGGTGGGAGTGGCGGCCTGGCGCCTGGGGATTCCCCTGGCCCTCCATGAGCAGAACGCCATTCCGGGGACCACCAACGCCTGGCTGGCCAAGGTGGCTAGGCGGATCTTTGTATCTTTCCCCGTTACCCGCAGTTATCTGCCGACAGATAAGGTGGTGTGGACCGGCAATCCCATCCGGGAAGAATTCTTTCAAAAAAATGCCGAAAGGCCGGAGCGGCCCTTTACGGTGCTGGTCACCGGCGGCAGCCAAGGGGCGCACCACCTGAATATGGAGACTTTACGGGCGCTGCCGCTACTGGAGGATATCAAGGAGCAGCTGCATTTTCTCCATCTTACCGGGGACGCGGATTTTCCGGAAGTGGAGGCGGGGTACCGGGAGCGGGGGTGGGCCGCGGAAGTGGCCGCGTTCAGCCGGGAGATGCCGGAGCTTATGGGCCGGGCGCACCTGGTGGTGTCCCGGGCCGGGGCTTCCACGTTGGCGGAGTTGGCCGCGGTGGGCCGGGCCGCCATCCTGGTCCCCTACCCTTTCGCGGCCAACAACCACCAGGAATTTAACGCCCGGTTCCTGGCCGAGGCCGGGGCCGGGGAGATTATTTTAAATAAAGATTTTACCGGAGCGCTCCTGGCTGGTAAAATACGGGAACTGATGAGCCGGCCCCAGAAGCGGGAGGCCATGGAAGCCGCGGCCCGGCGGTTGGCCAAACCCGACGCCGCGAAGGAGATCGTGGCGGGGTGTTTGAATTTAATTAAATCATCTTTTTGAATTTTTTATATGAAACCTCATAACAATCATCAGATATGTACCATTGGCCATTCCAACCACACGTGGGAAAGGTTCTTAGAGCTGCTTGGAGCAGGTCGGATCGAAGTAGTGGTTGATATTCGTTCCAGCCCTTATTCTCGATATTCGCCGCATTTTAATAAGAACGTGCTTGAAGACTCCCTTCGCCGGGTCGGCATTAAATATGTTTTCTTAGGCAATATGTTAGGCGGTCGCCCCGAAGGTGAGGTTTTTTATGACGATAAGGGGCATGTTTATTACGACCAGATTGAAAAATCCTCCTCTTTTAAGGAAGGTATCAACCGGCTTCTTACAGGCTTGAAAACCTATAAACTTGCCGTGCTCTGTGGAGAAGAGGACCCTGCGCTATGCCACCGGAGATTATTGATTGGAAGAGTTTTGAGTAAATATGGGGTTGAGGTGATGCATATCCGGGGAGACGGCCGCTTGCAGAGCGAAGAGGAACTGACCACCGAGGAGGATTATCAGAAGCACAAGGGGCAAATGAGCCTCTTCGCAGTTCAGGAGACGGAAGAGTGGAAATCTATACCATCGGTTTCACCAAAAAAAGCGCGGCGGAATTCTTTGAAACCTTAAAAAGGGCTGGTATTAAGCGCCTTATTGATATTCGTTTAAACAATCAATCCCAACTTGCCGGGTTTACAAAACAAGATGACCTAAATTATTTTCTTAAAGAATTAGGCGGAATTGAGTATGTTCACGATTTGCGGCTGGCGCCCACTCAAGAAATCATAGGCGAATACCGCCAAAAAAAAATAACATGGGATGAGTATGAGAGCCGCTTCATCAACCTTCTTAAGGAACGGAAAATTGATAAAATTTTGAAGAAAAAGTTTTTTAGCGTACCCTCCGTGTTGTTGTGCAGCGAGCCTGAGCCAGACCATTGCCATAGACGGTTGGTGGCTGAATTTTTTAGCCGGTTTTGGAATAATGTTTCGATCATTCATTTATAGTAATCGCAGAAGGATAATCATTGTTAACCACCTGACCAGGATGACCAAGGGTTTCATTTGTGTAGCGGGACTGTCCGGTGAACAGCACATACGACCAGTATTACGAAGAGGAAGTTTAGCCATTGAACTTTTATCACTATATGGGGGGCCTTTTGACATAGGGGTTATTGTAGATTTGGGAAAAGCAACGCATCAGCCTGCTTCCCCTCACACGGAGGACTATGTATTCAACCCATCACAAGTATCAGTTATAGGCGTAGTTAAAGAAGGCGATTTTTGGACTATTCTGAATAAAGTAAGCAGGAGTAATCTTAAAGATATCTTCGGACAAGAACTAATACCTGTGGGACCAGTAAATTACGGTACAGACCTCAATTCAGGCAAAGTTTCTTTGGGATGCCTAAAATTGCAGGAAAAGCCTTCCATATATTTGAAAAAGAGAGAAAACGGGAAGTCTCAAATACGTTTATGGTTCAATGATGGTGAATTGCAGGTAAATGCTGGAGTCACTGATATCCGTTTATATAGAATTCCAGATTATTCACCCAATGAAGAGTTAATTAAAAAATTCAATGCTTGTATGAAGATAAGCGAAGAAATAATTATCAGTGTGGGTTTGAGTCGGCCTTTTGCCAGTTCACCTGAATTCGATCCCATAAACTGGTTGCAAGTGAATAATATTTTTCTGAAAGAAAAACCTGTATGGCAAATGCGCCCTATTTCCCAAATTTCAAATAGTTAAAAACCTGATGAACACTTCAACTTACCACTTCATTGGCATCGGCGGCATTGGCATGAGCGGCTTGGCGGAGCTGCTGGTGCGCCAGGGGCACAAAGTCAGCGGCTCGGATTTGGCGGCCAATGCCCAGACCCGCCGCCTGCAGGACCTGGGGGTGAAATTTTCCCAAGGCCACCACCCGTCCCACCTGGGCGACGCCCAGGTGGTGGTCTATTCCAGCGCGGTGAAGCCGGACAACCCGGAGTTCGCCGCGGCCAAGAAACGGGGCCTGGCAATGTTCCGCCGGGGGGAAATGCTGGCCCGCCTCATGGACGGCCACCATCAAATCTCCATCACCGGGGCCCACGGCAAAACCTCCACCACCGCCATGACCGCGGCGATCCTGAGGGCCGGGGGCCTGGACCCCACGGTGATGGTGGGCGCGGTGTGGGACGGCCTGGGTTCCAACGCGGTCCTGGGACGGGGCGAATACTTCGTGGCGGAATCCGACGAAAGCGACGCCTCCTTTGCGCTGCTCACTCCCCAAGTCACCGTAATCACTAACATAGATAACGAGCACCTGGACTATTACCGGGACCTGGACCACATCCGGGAGACCTTTGCCGATTATTTAGATAAGCTGCCGCCCGAATCCCTGGTGGTGGCCTGGGCCGACGACCCCCACCTGACTCCCCTGCTCCGGGACTTTCCCAACAAAGTGTTCTACAGCCTGGAGCCGGGGAAAGGCGATTTCTGGGTCGCGGGCCTGGAGACCCGGGGCCTGGGGGCGCGTTTTCGCCTGTTCCGGCGGGGGCGGTATCTGGGGGCCTTGAACCTGCCCCTGGCCGGGGAGCACTACGTGCTCAACGCCATGGCCGCCTGCGCCGTGGCCCACAGCCTGAAGCTCCCCTTTCCCGCCTGGCAGAAGGGACTGATGGATTTGGGGCAGATTCACCGCCGCTTGCAGGTGAAAGGAAAGCCCCGGGGGGTGCTGGTGCTGGATGACTACGGCCATCACCCCGCGGAAATCGCCACCACCCTCTCGGGCCTGGCCCGGGCTTTTCCGGGCCGGCGTCTGGTGGTGGCCTTCCAGCCCCACCGTTACAGCCGCACCCAGGCCCTGCTGCCGGAGTTTTTTCCGGTGTTTCAGGATTCCGGACTGGTGTTCGTCACCGAGATTTACAGCGCCGGGGAACCGCCGGTGGACGGCCTCTCCGGCCGGGCCATCGCTGCGGGCATTCAGGGCTGCGGCCATGGAGCCGTCCATTTTGTAGAGGAGCTGGAAGCCCTGGCCGATATAATCATAGATAACCTGCAGACCGGGGATATTGTCTTGACCCTGGGGGCCGGGGATATTTGGAAGACCGGGGACGAAGTGGTGGCGCGGCTGAGGTAGGTTTCAGGTTTCAGGTGGCAGGTTTCAGGGGTCAGGGGCCAGGGAAAAGAGAATCACCTAGAGATGCATAACAGCCGCCTTGGCTGTTTTAATGCAGGGTGCGCAACGCGCACCCAATGGGGCGGGCCGTGCCCGCCATTTAATAACACCATGTTCACCAAAAAAAGCAAAGCGCGTAACCGGCGGGTGCAGCCCCCCCGCTACCAGAAGAAGGTCCCCTTCTGGAAGCGGGGCCGGAGGAATAATGTCTATCGCCGGGGCCGCCGGGAGCCCAGCAATTTCTGGGGCCGGGCCATTCTCGTTTTCCTGGGAGCCGGAACCCTGGCGGGCCTCAGCCTGGGCCTGGTGGTCTTGTACTATCATCTCTTGACCTCACCTTATTTTTGCATTAAAGAAAATAGCAGTATAGAAATCCAGGGGGCGCGGCGGCTTACCCCGGAATTGATCCTCCAGCAAGCCGGCCTGGGGCCGGGGGCCAACCTCCTGGCCGTGAAGGCCGCTCAGGTGGAGCGGAACCTCCTGGCCCATCCTTGGATCGCCCGGGCTGAAGTGACCCGGAAATGGCCGGACCGGGTAGTGCTGCGGATTAAGGAACGGGACCCTGTGGCCCTGGTGCAGATTGGCGAGCTTTATTACGTGGATCGCCAAGGCCGGCTGTTCAAGCCGTCTCCGGGAGACCCACACGATTTTCCGGTGCTCACCGGCCTCAGCCAGGAGGATTTTATCCACGCGGAAGAGATCGTGCCCGAAGCAATGGCCCGGGTATTCAAATTATTGGACATTCTCAAGGAGGCGCCACCGCCCCTCAACCTGGCAAACGTCTCCGAAGTCCACGTGGACAAGGAGCGGGGCTACACCCTGTTCGCCAATGGCCTGGGAGCGGCGGTGGACCTGGGTCTGACGGATTATCCGGAGAAATTGCAAAAATTCGCCCAGATCTGGCCGGTTCTGGCCCAAAAAGGCTACCTGGTCAAAGTGGGGCGGATCAACCTGGACTATCCCCAACGGGTGTTGCTCACCCTGAAGGGGATGGAAGAAAGCCCATAGGATAGACTAGTGCCTCAAGACCTCATCGTCGGCCTGGATATCGGCACCACCAAAATCTGCGCCGTAGTGGGAGAAGCCCGGGAAAATCAGGTGGACATCGTGGGCCTGGGCTGCGCCCCTACCAACGGCGCCCTGAAAAAAGGGGTGGTGGTCAACATTGAAAACACCGTGCGGGCCATCCGCAAGGCCGTGGAAGAAGCGGAAACCATGGCGGGCTGCGAGATCCGCTCGGTGTACGCCGGCCTGGGGGGCAGCCAGACCAGCGTCATCAACAGCCACGGCATCATCGCCATCAAGGACCGGGAGGTGACCCAAGCGGACATGGAGCGGGTCATCGACACCGCCCGCACCGTAGCCATCCCCTCGGAACGGGAGGTCATCCACACCCTGGTCCAGGACTTTCTCATCGACGGCCAGGACGGCATCAAGGACCCAGTGGGCATCCATGGCGTCCGCCTGGAGTGTAAGGTCCACATCGTCACCGCCGCGGGCCCGGCCATCAATAACATCATGCGGTGCGCCCAGAGGGCCGGCCTGGAAGTGAACTCCATCGTGCTCCAAAGCCTGGCCGCGGGGGAAGCGGCCCTCACCGACGAAGAAAAAGAACTGGGGGTGGCCCTGCTGGACTTTGGCGGCGGCACCACGGAGCTGGCCATCTTTGCGGAAAACGCCCTGCGCCACAACTTCGTCCTGCCTGTGGGGGGCAACAACCTCACCAACGACATTGCCGTGGGCCTGCCCACTTCGCTTCAGCACGCCGAGGAATTGAAAAAGAGGCAAGGCTGCTGCCTCAATGCCCTGGCGGACCCCGACGAGCCCATGGAAGTGCCGGGTCTGGCCGGCCGTCAACCTTACAGCGTGCCCCGGGGTCGCCTGGGAGAAATCGTCCATCTCCGGGTGGCGGAAATTCTCAACCTGCTGAGCAAAGAGGTCCAGCGGGCCAGGTTTGTCCATCCGCTCCACTCCGGCGCGGTGCTCACCGGGGGCACCGCCCTGGTGGAAGGGCTCCCGGAACTGGCCGGCGAAGTTTTCGGCATGCACACCCGCATCGGCTACCCCATGGGGGTCAGCGGCCTCATTGACGTCATCCATGATCCGGCTTACGCCTGCGGGGTGGGCCTGGTGCTTTACGGCTACCGGACCCTGAAGAAGGCCCAGCAGGGCCGTTCCGGCCGCTGGAGCCCCCGGGGTCAGCGGGGCCTGTGGGGCAAGCTGAAGAAGTGGTTCAAGGAAGTGGTTTAATACAGGTTGCAGGTTGCAGGTTTCGGTTAAGAATATCAATGTGGTCAATAGGTTATCAGCTAAGGCGATAGCATTTGGAAGTGAAGCTGGTATAGCGATAGGAAATGTGGTATTAATCATGCGAGGAGATTGTTAGCATGAAGATTCAGTTAGTCCCCAATGAGCTGTCGGCCAAGATCAAGGTCCTGGGAATCGGCGGAGCGGGCGGCAACGCCATCAACGACATGATCACTTCCCAGATGGTGGGCGTGGATTTCGTCGCGGCCAACACCGATGCACAGTCCCTGGACAAGAGCATGGCCCCGGTGAAAATCCAGTTGGGCCCCGGCGTCACCAAGGGCCTGGGGGCCGGCGGCGACCCGGAGGTGGGCAAAGAAGCCACCCAGGAGGAATCGGACCGTATCAAACAGGTGCTCCAGGGGGCGGACATGGTGTTCATTGCCGCGGGCATGGGCGGCGGCACCGGCACCGGCGGCTCCCCCGTGGTGGCGGAACTCAGCCGGGAATTGGGGGCCCTGACTGTAGCCGTAGTGAGCAAACCCTTTGAGTTCGAAGGCAAACAAAAAAAACGCATTGCCGAAAACGGCATTGAAGAGCTGCGCAAAGTGGTGGACACCATCATCACCATCCCCAATGACCGCCTCTTTTCCCTCAGCTCCAAGAACTCCCGCATCAAAGACGTCTTCGCCATGGCCAACGAGGTCCTGGGCTACGCGGTGCGCGGCGTCTCCGACCTCATCATGGTGCCCGGGTTCATCAACGTGGACTTCGCCGACGTGCGCACCGTGATGAAGGAACGGGGCATGGCCCTCATGGGCACCGGCATCGCCAGCGGCGGCAACCGGGCCGCGGACGCGGCCAGCAAGGCCATTTCCAGCCCCCTGCTGGAAGATATCTCCATCCGGGGGGCCCGGGGCATCCTCATCAACATCACCGCGGCCCCGGATATCACCATGGAAGAGTTGAAAGAAATCTGCGGCATCGTCCAGACCGAGGCCCACGAAGACGCCATCATCAAGTGGGGCCTGGTGTACGACGACGGTATGGGCGAAGAAATCCGGGTCACTGTCATTGCCACCGGCATCGGCAAACGGGCCCCGGCGGTGGAAGCCCCCGTCTGGACCGCGCCGGCCGCGGCGGCAATGGAGGAAGATCTGGATATTCCCACCATCCTGAGGAAGGAAGCGGACACCCGCAGAGGCGAGCGGCCCTCCGCCATGGGAGTGGCCGGGGCCCGCAAAAACATCGTCCACCCGGACCTGCAATATGAAGAGAGCGAATTGGACGTGCCGCCGTTTTTAAGAAAAGCGGATTAGAGGCAGTTTTCGGTTTTCGGTTTTCGATTTTCGATTTTTTCTGAATTCTGAATTCGGCTTTTCCAAGCCAGCAAAGGGGGAGGGTTGTGAAACCCTCCCTTTTTACGTTAGCATTTGACATGTCTGTCAAGATCAAGGCCCGCCTGAAAAAGCTGCTTTCCCAGGAAAAAGGGGCGTACGTCCGGGAATGGGGGGCGCGCTGGCCCGTCGCTCTGGTCTATCCCCAGGTTTATTCCGTGGCCATGGGCAACCTGGGGTTTCAGACTATCTATCACCTCCTCAATACCCAACCCGGCATGGCGTGCGAACGGGCCTTCCTGCCCACCGCCCAGGACTGGGAAGAGCACCGGCGCACCCGCACCCCTATTCTCACCCTGGAGTCCCAGCGGCCGCTAAAAGACTTCGCGGCGGTGGCCTTTTCCATCTCCTTTGAGGCCGACTACCCCTTCGTGCTGCAAATTCTGGAAGGCGCGGGGATTCCGCTGCGGGCCGCGGACCGGGGGCCGGAGGATCCCCTGGTGCTGGCCGGGGGAGTGGCTACCTTTCTTAACCCTGAACCTCTGGCCCCCTTTGTGGACGCCCTCTTTCTGGGGGAAGGGGAAGCGGGGGCCTTGGATTTCTTCTATTTTCTGGCCGCAGGCGGGGGCCTCAGGGAACGCCGGTCCCTACTGCAAAAGCTGGCCTGGTCGGTTCCCGGCGCCTACGTGCCCTCCGGCTATCAACCCCGCTATCATCCTAATGGGACCCTGGCTGCTTTTGAGTCGGAACCGGGGTTTCCAGACCGGGTGAGGGCCCCCCACCTGCCGGAGTTGGCCCCCTTCCCCACCCACAGCCATATCCTGGCCCCCCAGAGTCAATGGGGGGAGATGTTCCTGGTGGAGACCGGTCGGGGCTGCTCCCGGGGCTGCCGCTTCTGCGCCGCGGGCTTCATCTACCGCCCGCCCCGGGACCGGGGCCTGGAAGACTTATGGGTGCAGGTGGAAAAAGGTTTGATGGAGCGCCGCAAGGTGGGGCTGGTGGGGGCCGCGGTTTCCGACCACCCCGCGGTGAAGGACCTGTGCCGCAAAGTCCTGGAGGCAGGGGGCGAGCTGGGCATCAGTTCACTGAGGGCTGA
The DNA here is from genome assembly GCA_016874915.1 of Deltaproteobacteria bacterium. Classification (GTDB taxonomy): domain Bacteria; phylum Desulfobacterota; class Desulfobaccia; order Desulfobaccales; family 0-14-0-80-60-11; genus VGSO01. The sequence goes on along the minus strand of VGSW01000010.1, from coordinate 11,987 downwards.
CTCGGTGGACGAGGAACTTTTTCAGCTATTGGCCCAAGGCGGGGTGCGCACCGTGGCCCTGGCCCCGGACGCGGGGAGCGAGCGCCTCCGCCGGGTCCTGAACAAGGGCCTCACCCAGGAGGATCTGGCCCGGGCCGTGGTGGCCCTGAGCCAGTCCGGCATCCCCCAGCTCCGCCTCTACTTCATGGTGGGCCTGCCCACGGAGACCTTGGAAGACGTGGAGGAAATTCCCCGCCTGGTGAAATACTTGCAACACTGCGTGGTAAAAGAAAGCCAGGGCCAGCGCCGCCTGGGCCTCATCACCCTGAGCCTGTCCTCTTTCGTCCCCAAACCCTTCACCCCCTTCCAGTGGGCTTCGTTTATGGAAGTGGCGGAACTGAAAAACCGCCTCAAACTAATCCAACATGAACTGAAAGGGATGAAAGAGGTGCGGGTGCACACTGACCTGCCCAAGTGGGCTTACACCCAGGCGCTCCTGGCCCGGGGGGACCGGCGGGTGGGGGAGATGATGCTCCTGGCCCATAAGACTTCCTGGCCCCAGGCGTTTCGCCAGAGCCCGGTTAATCCCGACTTTTTCACCTTGCGAGAGCGCGGCCCCGACGAACTCTTCCCCTGGGATTTCATTAACCACGGCCTGAAGAAGGAATATTTGTGGGAAGAATACCAGAAGGCCCTGGAGGAGAAAGAATCGCCCCGGTGTTTGCCGGAGGTGTGCAAGCGGTGCGGGATTTGCGGGGATCAGTTGACAGTTGACAGTTAACAGTTCAAGGTTCAAAGTTCAAAGTTATGAATAGCCGCGTCCATCTGGGTCCACGCAGTTGCTCCCATACAGACAAATATTATAATCGATTATTCTCTTTGCTCCGGAAAGGCAACCAGAGATGGCATCTTAGAAAAAATCTGATCGCTACCAGAAAAATAATAGTAGCACATCGCGGCCTGAGGCCGCAACCAAACTCAAAAAATTAACTGATTACTTAATAAGGTCAACTGGATACATGCAAAATCTTTGTCAAAAAACAAGAAATTGAAGATTAGTAGCACAGGCCTCTGGCCTGTGGGGCAGTCTGTTCTCCCAGGCGACTTTTCCACAGGCTGGAAGCCTGTTCCACACATGCCATTATTTTTGTTAAGCAGGGCCGTTTTTAAGAGGCTCTGCCGGAATTAAAGCATTAATCAATTTAAAGAAAAAACCCTTTTCCCCTTTTAACCCTTCCCTGCCATCCACTCTGCCAATTCTATTAACGCCCTTTGGGAATAAGCCGCGCCCCGCTGCTTTTTGGGAACCCGGCCGGCGAGGGGCGGAAACAAGCCGAAATTGACGTTCATGGGTTGGAAGTCCTTGGTGGCGGTGTTGGTCAGGTGGTGGATGAGGGCCCCCAGGGCCGTGGCCCGGGGCGGGGTGGCCAGGGGCCGGCCCTGGATGAGGCGCGCCCCGTTGATCCCTGCCAGCAGACCCATGGCGGTGGACTCCACGTAGCCCTCCACCCCGGAAATCTGTCCGGCCAGGAAAATGTTGGGATATTGGAAAAAATTGAGATACGGCGACAGCAACCCCGGCGAGCGGATGAAGGTGTTGCGGTGGATGGACCCGAGGCGGGCGAACTCGGCCTGCTCCAGCCCCGGAATGAGGCGGAAGACCCACTCCTGTTCGTGGTACTTGAGCTTGGTCTGAAACCCCACCAGATTGTACAGGGTCCCTTCCCGGTTCTCCTGGCGGAGTTGGGCCACCGCGAAGGGCTGCTTCCCCGTCCGGGGGTCGGTCAAGCCCACCGGTTTCATGGGGCCGTAAGCCAGGGTCAGGTATCCCCGGGCCGCCATCACTTCGACGGGCAGGCATCCCTCAAAGTAGCGGGGTTCTTCAAAAGGCCGCAGCGGCACGTGCTCGGCCGCCATCAGGGCCTGGTAGAACGCGGCGTATTCTTCTTCCGTAAAAGGGCAGTTGAGGTAATCATCCCCCGCGCCGTACCGGGAGGCCCGGAAAATCTTGCCCATATCAATGGACTCGGCATGGACGATGGGCGCGATGGCGTCGTAAAAGTGAAGGTGCTCCTGGCCGGTGATGGTTGCCAGGGCTGCCGCCAGAGGCTCCGAGGTCAGCGGGCCGGTGGCTACGATGGTGGGGCGGTCCCGGTCCAGGGCGGTGACTTCCTCCCGGACAATGGAAATAAGCGGCTCATTTTCCAGGGCCTCCGTGATATAGCCGGCAAATCTTTCCCGGTCCACCGCCAGGGACTTGCCCGCCGGCACCCGGGTGGCCAGGGCCGCGGCCATGATGAGCGATCCCAGGCGGCGCATCTCTTCTTTCAGCAAGCCCACCGCGCTGTCAATGCTCTCGGCCCTCAAGGAGTTGCTACACACCAATTCGCCCAGCAGGGGCGACTGGTGCGCCGGGGAGAACTTCCAGGGCTTCATTTCATAAAGGACCGCCTTGACGCCCCGGCGGGCCGCCTGCCAGGCCGCCTCGCTCCCCGCCAGCCCCCCGCCGATGATGAGGAGGTTTTCGGTTTCCGGTTTTCGGTTTTCGGGGGTCATCAAATTAAGCTTATACTGGTGGGGCGGGCCTCCGTGCCCGCCAAACCTTGCCTCCTGGTGGGGCAACCTGGGGCGCCAAGTTCCGCCTGCCAGAAAAACTATCCTCTAACACCGGAAACCGAAAACTGAAAACCGAAAACCGGCATTATTCCTGATAGTCGCACTCATCCCGGGGGCAAAGCACCTTTTTTCCCTTTTTCATCAGCCAGGGGAAGGCGCATTTAGGGCAGGGCCGGTCCAGAGGGGGCTGGTTAAGGGTGAAAGAGCATTTGGGATAGGCGTTGCAGCCGTAAAAGAATTTTCCCCGGTAGGGCCGCTTCACCAGGCGTCCCGAACACCCCTTTCGGGGGCAGGAATACTCGGTTTCGGCGGCGGCCTGCTGGGGGATGATATTTCCTTGTCGGTCTCGCCTGAAGTTCTGGGTAAAGGTGCACTTGGGGTAGCCCGAACACCCCAAAAATTCCCCGGCCCGGCCCCGGCGCACCATCAGGTCCTTGCCGCACTTGGGGCAGGTAAGACCCGCGGGCGCGGGTCTCCCGGGACCAGGAGCGCCTGAGGCCGCTTCCCCCGCGGTAACCGGGACCGTCTCGGTTTCGGGCAGGACAATCCGCCCTTGTGCGTCCCGGGCCAGTTCCGTGGTAAAATCGCAGTTAGGAAAGGCCGAGCAGCCCAAAAACTCTCCGGTCTTGCCCCACCGCCCCAAGAGTTCCGCCCCGCACCGGGGGCATTTAAGGCCGGTGGGCGCGCCCTTCACCCGGGCCATCTTACCTTTGGCCGCATCCAGGTCCTGGGCGAAAGGCCCGTAAAATTCCCGCATGAGCTGCTGCCAGGGGACCCGGCCTTCGGCGATGCGGTCCAGGTCGGTTTCCATGCGGGCCGTGAACCTGGGGTCCATGATGTCCGGAAAGTTCGCCACCAAAAGATCGCTCACCACCATCCCCAATTGGGTGGGAATGAGGACGGTTTTTTCCTTGAACACGTAAAGGCGATCCTGCAAATTGGTAAGAATAGTGGCGTAAGTGCTGGGCCGGCCAATGCCCTGGACCTCCAGTTCTTTGATCAAGGACGCCTCGGTGAACCGGGCCGGCGGCTTGGTGAAGTGCTGCTGGGGGTCGAAGTCCCGCAGTTTTAAAGGGTCTCCCGCTTTTAACGGCGGCAGCTTCTCCGGTTTTTCCTCTTCTTCCGAAAACTCCTGGTACAGCACCGTGAATCCCGGAAATTCCAGGACCGTGGCCGTGGCCCGGAACAGGTAATCCCCCGCGGCCACGTCCACCGTGGTCACCTGATAGACCGCGGGGGTCATTTGGGAGGCCACGAACCGCCGCCAGATAAGGTCGTAAAGGGCCAGTTCCTCCCGGCTTAAGAATTTCTTCAGGTCCTGGGGGCGGCGGCTCACCTCCGTGGGCCGGATGGCTTCATGGGCCTCCTGGGCGCCCTTGGGGCTTTTGTACCGGTTGGGGGTCTTGGGCAGGTAAGCGTCGCCGTAAGTCTGGCCGATGTAATCCCGCACTGCGTTCAAGGCGTCGGCGGACACCCGGGTGGAGTCGGTGCGCATATAGGTAATCAGCCCCACCGGGCCTTCGTCCCCCAACTCGATGCCTTCATAAAGCCGCTGGGCGGTGCGCATGGCCTGCTTCGGCGACATCCGGAGCTTGCGGTTGGCCTCCATCTGCAGGCTGCTGGTGATGAAAGGGGGCGCGGGGCTGCGGCGCTGGGGTTTCTTGGTGACCTGGGCCACCCGGAAGTCCGCGGCGTCCACTGCCTCGATGATTTCTTCCACCTGGCCGATATTGCCGGGCTTGATGGCCTTGTCCCGGTATTTCACCAGGTTGGCGGCAAAGACCGGGGGCTTCTTGGCCTCCAGACATGCAGTTAGGGTCCAGTATTCCTCGGGCACGAAAGCCATGATGGCCTTCTCCCGGTCGCAGATGAGGCGGAGGGCCACGGACTGCACCCGCCCGGCGCTTAAACCGCTCTTGACTTTATCCCACAACAGCGGGCTGATCTGGTAGCCCACCAGGCGGTCCAGGATGCGCCGGGCCTGCTGGGACTCGTACCGGGGCCGGTTCAGGTCCACCGGCTGGGCCAGGGCCTCTTTGATGCCTTTGGGGGTGATCTCCTGGAGCAGCACCCGCCGGAACCGGTGCCCCTTGTCCCCCAGGGCCTGGGCGATGTGCCAGGCGATGGCCTCCCCTTCCCGGTCCGGGTCCGGGGCTAGAAAGATTTCGGGAATGCCTTCCGCGGCTTTTTTCAATTCATTGATCACCTTGGCCTTCCCCAGGATGGTGACGTACCGGGGCTGAAAGTCGCGGTCCAGGTCCACCCCCAGCTCGTTTTTGGGCAGGTCCCGGATGTGCCCCATGGAGGAGCGCACCACAAAGTCCTTCCCCAGGTACTTCTGGAGGGTCTTGGCCTTGGTGGGCGATTCAACGATGAGTAATGATTTGGGCATGGATTGGTGATTCAAAAAGGTTTCCTTGGCTGTCGCGTTATTTCAAAGCTGCTGGTCGTTCCAGGGCAATATCCTCCAGTACCACCTGACGAAAAACCTCCGGAACCCCCAATCGCTCCCGGGCATCAAGAATCTCTATGCCTGCAATCCGTCCTTCTGTGTCATAATCCACTGCGATCCCTTCAGCCACATGCTGGGTGGTTGCAGTTGTTTCCTGGAAACGAATATACAGAGCATCCACTTCACTATCATAGATAATTTTCATAAAAAACCCTTAGTGGCACATCGCGGCCTGAGGCCGCAACCAAACTCAAAAAATGAACTGATTACTTAATAAGATCAACCGGATACATGCAAAATCTTTGTCAAAAAATAAGAAATTGAAGATTAGTAGCACAGGCCTCTGGCCTGTGGACACCCTTTATTTGACTAATTGACTTTCCCACAGGCGGGACGCCTGTGCCACCAATTCTCTTTTAGCAGTGGTGGTTAAATCTATCAATGCAAGCCTATTCAAGATGTTGTAATGGCTAATGAAGCCGCCTAAAACGATAAACCCGCAATCCTGAAAAAAGCCTGGTGGCACAGGCGTCCCGCCTGTGCTTTAACTGTTATTATCGGCAAATGACGTTTTTCTATAATATAAACTGGCATTTTATTGCTAACGATAATAATTCATCTCCGGATTGCCATCTTGGCTAAGAAACCAGGCTCGCCTCAACCCTCCAACACATAACACTTCCCCGGTAACTCCCTAATTAATCCCTGCAATTCCAGCATGGTCAGGCGGCTCATGACTTCCGCGGCGGGCAGGCGGGAGGTCTGGACCAGTTCTTCCAGTTGCACCGGCTCCGAACCTAACAGGGGCAGCAATGGGTCGTCCGCCGGGAAGCGTAAGGGCGGAGCGGCTGCCGTAATCGTTGCCCTGGAGAATAAAGGCCCAACCGCGGGTTCGGCGGCGGGTGGCCTTACCATTTTCACCCCCGGCAATTCCTGCAAAATATCCTCCACCGCGGCCACCAGCTTGGCCCCTTCCTGGATGAGGCGGTGGGGCCCCACGCTGGTGGGCGAGTCAATGGCTCCCGGGACCGCCATAACCTCCCGCCCCTGTTCCAGAGCATAAGACACGGTAATGGAGGTGCCGCTCCGAAGCCCCGCTTCCACCACCACCACCGCCAGGCTGAGGCCGCTGATGAGGCGGTTGCGCACCGGGAAATTCCGGGCCTCCGGGGGCGTGCCCAGGGGAAACTCCGTGATCAAGGCCCCCTGCTCGGGAATTTTCCGGTACAGCTCCTTATTTTCCGGCGGATAGACCACGTCCAACCCGCAGCCCAGCACCGCCAGAGTGCGCCCGCTGTTCTCCAATGCCCCTTGGTGGGCCGCGGTGTCGATGCCCCGGGCCAGGCCGCTCACCACCGTCACCCCCCGGGCCGCCAAGGCCCCGGCCAGGCGCCGGCAAGTCTTGAGGCCGTAGTAGCTGGGAGTGCGGGTGCCCACCAAGGCCACCGCCAGGGCGTCCTCGTCCTCTAATGTTCCCCTTATAAAGATTAAGGGCGGCGCGTAAGGAATTTCTTTCAGCCGCGCCGGGAACCCCGGGTCCGAATGGGTGAGCATCTCCGCCCCCAGGGCCTTAAGCTGCGAAATCTGGGCCTCCACCTGGTCCCAATCACGGAAAGTAACGATGGCCTGGGCCATGGCCGGGCTCACCCCTTTGATAGACCTCAGGTCCTCCCGGGCGGCCTGGAACACCCCCGCAGGGCTGCCGAAAGCTTGCACCAGGCGATGAAACAAAACCAGGCCCACTCCGGGGATGCGCCGCAGGGCCAGCCAGGGGAGTTTTTCGGTCAAACGGCCTCCTTTTTGAGGTTGTCAGGTGGTCTTGAGGGGAAGGCCGGGGGACAATTTTTCGTAATGGTCCCCCGCCTTCCCCTCAACCTCCCCTCCCAACCCCCTGTAGGGGCGAATCTCGTATTCACCCCGGGGCGAACACAAGGTTCGCCCCTAAGGGGTTGGGGGATGGGGTCCGGGAAAGGGGGCAGGGGCCATCTGCCCCTGGCCCCCTTTCCCGGAAAATTTCTCCTCGATCCCCTTCACCCTCGGAATCAGCTCCTCCAACCTCCGCCGTCGCACGGCCCGTTCTTCTTCTTCCAGGTGCGCCGCCGCGGCCATGCCTTCCAGGTCGGTTAGCAGCGACCCCAGAGCGTCGTCCAGTGCCGCTTCCTGCTCTTTCAGCCACCGCTCCACCAGGGGAAAGAAAAACCGGAATTTCAGGCGCTCCCCGAAATCCACCAACTGCATCCGCACCTGTTCGTTAAGCCATTTCTTGATGGTTTTCAAGGCCCGGTTCAGGCCCTTGAGCACCTGGCGCCGGGGCTCCGTCTCGCCCGCCAGCTTCAGGCGGCGCTTCAGGGCCTCCCAGGCCCGGCTCAGGAACCCCACTCCGGACAGGACCCAGACTTCCCCGGCCAGCCACCACCCCGGGTCCGTTTGAAGCTGAAAGAGAGGCAGATCCAGGTCCGGGGGGCGTAGAGGGCGCCCCGTCTCCAGCGCCGGAGGCGCCGCCGCCAGGCCAAGTTCGGCCATCTCCCGGTAATACAGGGTCAAGGACTCTTGCAGGGACAGCAGCAGGGGCGCCCCCACCCGGGACAGCTCCTGACGCAGCCATTCCTCCTGGGCCTGGACGAATTCCACCACCACCACGTTGACCTCGGCGCTCACGTAGCGGTCCAGTTCGGTGACCAAGTCCTGAAACAGTTTGTACAGGGCCGAACGGAACTGGGCCGCGGCCGCCTCCGGGGGCGCCAGCCGGTCCCACTCGGGCTCGTAGTTTCGGATGAATCCCACGAGAGCCGCGCCCACCTGGCCCCGGTGGGTGTCCATCAAGGAGGTCACCCGGTCTCTCAGGACCTTTTTAAGGCGGCTCCCGGCCCCCTCCAGGGTTTGATGGAGGCTGGCCAGCGTGGCTTTCAAAGGTTGCTGCCGGCCTTCCAGACGCCGCTGCATCTCCTGAATGGCCCCCAGATCCTGCCCCAGGAAGTCCCGGGTCAGCTCCGCCTGTTCCCTAAGCCCCCGAACCGCCATCAGCACCTGGGCGAGAGTCCCTCCGGCCAGGCGCCGGGTGCGCAGGTCCCGGACCGCGGCCTTGAGGTGTTCTTCAAACCGGGCGGCTTCCTTCCGGGAATAGGCCGAGGACTCCGGCACCACCTCCCATACCGACAGCAGCGCGGCTTCCCGGGGGTCCAGCCCTTCGCCCTTGGTCCGGCGGCGCTCCAGGAGCAATTGGAGGGCGGAAAAAGCGTAAATCCTGGGGTCCGGCTGCCACATGGCCAGTTCCTGGACCACCCGGTCCCGGAGCCGGGCCGCTTCCGCCAGCGAACTATGCTCCCCCAGGTCCAGGTTGAGGAGAAAAAAGATATGGGGCAGCAGCCCCATGCGTTTGAGCTCCCTCAGAAACTGAAAGTCTGCCTGGCGCAGCCCCACCCGGGAGCTGACCACATACAACACCAGGTCGGATTTCACCAGGTAGGCCAGCACCTGGGCCAGATGCTGGGGAATGGGGGAGTCGCTCCCCTGGCAGTCCCCCAGTTCCATGCCCCCGGCCTCCCAGGGAAAAGGTACGGTCAGCAGTGCATCTTTTAAAAAGACCGCGGTGGCTTCCCGGGTCACCATCTCGCCATGGCGGGCCAGGGCAGAGCCTTTCAGGGTCAGATTACCGGAACTGGCCAGTATCTCCTGCACCAGGCCGTAGCCTTCCAGGTACGACTTCAGCAGGAGATAGTTGGGGTCCAGGCTCCCTTCCCCCCAAAGATTCTCCACTTCGGCGTCGGACAGGACCTGGGTCAACAGGTCCCGGTCTTCGGCCCGCCGGAGGTCAAAGGGCGCAGCACGCTCCTTCAGGCGGGAACTGGGAAGCAGTCCCAAGGCCCGGTTGATTTCCCCGTTGATCTCACCCCAGTCCTTAAATTGCAGGACCGCCTGAGGCTCCCCCGGCTGCACCCGGGTGATCATGGCAGTGAGTATCCCCGCGCCCCGGCGCAGCAGGTCCTGGCCCACCAGGGCGTTGATGGCCGTGCTCTTCCCCGACTTCACCGCGCCCACCACTGCCACCCGGCAGAGGTCCTCGGCGGCGTGGGCCTGGACCTGGGAGAGCACTTTGAACCAGTGCCGGCCCTGTCCCTCGGCCTGGGGAAAGAGATCCAGCCATTCCCGGACCAGTTCCTGGAGCCGCGGAATCTCCCGGCCCAGGTCCTGGAGGGGTGGGGGAACGGTCACCAACGACCTCCTTTAATTATTAAGGGCATTGTAATCGGATCATAATTATTACTCGGAGCATTAGAGAAGTTCCTTCCTTTTGCCCCCTCCCCCTTGAGGGGGGAGGGCTGGGGTGGGGGTGAAGGTAATCCATTTTCCGCTCCGAGTAATAACATGATCAAAGGGGCTGGGGGAAAAAGGGGAAAAGGTTAAGAGGTTAAGAGGTTAAAAAAAGTTAAGGAATAATCTTTACCCTTTCCCCATTTTACCCTCTTCCCCTTTTAACCTTTTAACCCCTCTCCTTTTCCTATTTAAACCTTCACAATTAACTCTTTTTAGGTGCGAACCCGGCAATGTACGGCCTAGCAACCTCGATCTTGACCTTATCAGCCACTTCCAGGCTGACGATCTGGTCATCAATGGTGATGATGGTGCCGAGGATCCCGCCGTTGGTGATTACCCGGTCCCCCCGCTTCAGGTTGTCCAGGAGCGCTTTGTGTTCCTTGGCCTTTTTCTGTTGGGGCCGGATCAAAAGGAAATAAAAAATCCCCACCATTAACAACATGGGCACCACGAAGGTCCACATGGGACTGTCCGTGGCCCCGCCGCCCTGGGCGGCATATGCCCAACTAACCACTTGAGTTACCTCCCTCCAGTCGGTTTTGATAGAACTCCCGGCGAAAATCGGCAAAGCGGCCTTGGGCCGCAGCCTGCCGCATCCGGGTCATAAGGTCAAGATAGTAGTATAAATTATGCAGCGTGAAAAGGCGATAAGCCAAAAGCTCCCGAGATATGAAGAGATGCCTCAGGTAAGCTCGGGAATAATGACGGCAGGTGTAGCAGCCGCACGCCTCATCCAGGGGCCGGGGGTCCTGGGTGTGCGCCGCGTTTTTTATCACCACCCGCCCGAAACTGGTAAAAGCCATGCCGTTTCTGCCGTTGCGGGTGGGCAGCACGCAGTCGAACAGGTCCACCCCCCGGGCCACGCCCTCCACCAGGTCCTCCGGCGTGCCCACCCCCATGAGATACCGGGGCTTATCCTGGGGGAGTTCCGGAGTGGTGGCCTCCACCATGGCCAGGGTCAGGTCCTTTTCCTCTCCCACGCTCAGGCCCCCCAGGGCGTAGCCGTCAAAATCCAGCTCCCGGAAGGCCTGGGCCTGCTCTTTTCTTAATGTGGAAATCATCCCTCCCTGGACCACCGCGAACAGGGCCGTTTCTTCCCGCCGCCGGGCTTTAAGAGACCGTTGGGCCCACCTCAAGGTGCGGGCCGCCGCCTGGTGAACCTCGGCCTCCGGGGCCGGATACCCCGGACATTCGTCCAGGCAGATGGCGATGTCCACCCCGATGGCTTCCTGCAGGGCCACTACCTTCTCCGGGTCCAGGAAATGCTGCGAGCCGTCCAGGTGGGACCGGAAGGTCACCCCTTCTTCCGTGATGGTGCGGAAAGGCGCCAGGCTGAAAATCTGGTAGCCCCCGGAATCCGTCAAGATGGGGCCGTCCCAGTTCATGAAGCGGTGCAGCCCCCCCAGCGCCGCGATCACCTCCACCCCGGGCCTTAAGTAAAGGTGATAGATGTTCCCCAGAATAATGTCGGCCCCCAACTCCTGCAGCTCTTCCGGAGTCAAAGATTTGACAGTGCCAAGAGTCCCCACGGGCATGAAGGCCGGGGTCGCCACCACCCCCCGGGCCAGAAGCATTTCCCCCACCCTCGGCCCCCCCGGGCCTTGGGCTTTGATGAGCTGAAAACTAAACATTTGGTTGAGTATGTGGGGGAGGGGGCCAAGGGCGCCCGCCCTTGCCCCCTCCCCCGCACCCCCTCCCCCAATCCCCTAAGCAGGGGCGACCTTAAATTATCAACATGCAATCGCCATAGCTGTAAAATCGGTACTTTTCCCTTACCGCCTCCTCATACGCCCGCAAAATCAAATCCCGCCCGGTAAAAGCGCACACCAAGAGCAGCAGGGTGGACCGGGGCAAATGAAAATTGGTGAGCATCCGGTCCACCGCGTTGAAACGGTAGCCGGGATAAATGTATAAACCGCACCAGCCTTTTTGCGGAATAAATCCTCTCGGGCTGGCGCAATGTTCCAGCACCCGGACGCTGGTGGTGCCCACCGCGGTAAGGCGCTTTCCTTGCTCTCTGGCCGTGTTGAGCCGGGCCACGGCCTCCTCCGACAGCTCAAAATATTCCGGTTCCATCCGGTGGCGGGTGTAATCTAAGTGCTTCACCGGTTTAAAAGTCCCCGGCCCCACGTGCAGGGTGACGCTGACCGTCTCAATACTCTTGGCCGCCAGATTTGCCAGCATTGCCTCAGTGAAATGCAGCCCCGCGGTGGGGCAGGCGATGGCTCCTGGCCGGGCGGCGTAAACTGTCTGATAGCGCTCCCGGTCTTCCTCCGCCGCGCCCCGCCGGATATAAGGGGGCAGGGGCACTTCCCCGGCCTGCTCAATGGCCCGGCGGACATCCCCATTTAAAGAGAAAAACCGCACCTCGGCCACCCCCGGTTGAGGCAGGGATACCACTTCGCCTTCCAGGGTCGGACCGAATTTCAGTACCTGCCCCTTTTTCAACCGCCCTCGGTAAGTGGCTTCCGCCTTCGCGGCGGAAGGGGCACAGCCCTCCGTGCCCCTATTATCCGGGTCTGATGATTGCCGCAAGTCATTAGAACAATCATCGCCTTTTTTCTGGCCCTGTAGGGGCACGGCGTGCCGTGCCCCTTCCCCATAAGGGGTTGGGGGAGGGGGTTTG
>VGSW01000009.1 GCA_016874915.1 Deltaproteobacteria bacterium | reverse complement strand
TACGGCATGGAGTACACCTACTCCGTGATGGAGCGGGACCGCATGGCGGCCCTCACCCAGGAAGACGAGAAGCTCCAGCTTCCCATCGTCAACTACGTGGGCCAGGAAGTCTGGAAAGTTAAGGAGTGCAAACTCACCAACGCGGAAGCCCCCCAGTTGGGCGACCAGACCAAGCGGGGCATCCTGATGGAGGCCATCACCGCGGTGGACCTGCTCCTGGCCGGCGCCGACCTCCTCATCCTGCGCCATCCGGAAGCGGTGAAGCTCACCAAAAACATCATCAAAGAACTGGTTGGCTGATTAAAGAGGTACCTCCAGGTACCAAACCAATCTCAACCCAGAGCCCGGAAAGCCGCTGCATCAAGGGTGAAATCTCAAGCTGTGCCACTTGCCGGGGCTCTGTTTGGAAGAGGGATCATGAAGGTCGCCTCTTAAAGTCCGAATCGGAGGAAAAAATTTTATGGCCGAGTTAGATGTGGAAAAATTGTCCATGGATGTGGCGGCGCAGGAATTGATCAAAAAGGCCCAGGCCGAGGGTATTGAAACCATTTTCGACCGGGCCAAGACCATGAAGCCCTGCCCCATCGGGGTGGAAGGCGCCTGCTGCCGCATCTGCGCCCAAGGTCCCTGCCGGGTGCCGCCGCCCAAGAAGAAGGCGGGCGAAGAGACCGGCGAGGAAAAGAAACAGCGCATGGGGCTGTGCGGCGCCACCGCGGAAACCATCGTGGCCCGCAACTTCGCCCGCATGGTGGCTTGCGGCACCTCTGCCCACAACGACCACTCCCGGGGCGTGGCCCTGCTCTTTAAGGAAGTGGCCCACGGCCGCACCCAGGGTTATGAGATCAAGGACGTGACCAAGCTGCGCCGGGTGGCCCGGGAATGGGGCGTGGCCATCACCGTGGGCGAAGGCGAGGACGCCAAACCCCGCTCCAAAAACGAGATCGCCCAGGAGTTGGCTGACAAGGTCCTGATGGCCTTCGGACAGCAGTCCGGCGAGCTCCAGTACGTGGCCCGGGCCCCCAAGAAGCGCCAGGAGATCTGGCGCAAATACGGGGTGGCGCCACGGGGCTGCGACATCGAGGTGGTGGAGCTGATGCACCGCACCCACATGGGCGTGGACCAGGACTACCGCAATATCATGAAGCAGGCCACCCGCTGCGCCCTGTCCGACGGCTGGGGCGGCTCCATGATCTCCACGGACCTTCAGGACATCATGTTCGGCTGCCCGGTGCCGGTGGCCAGCGAAATCAATTTAGGGGTCCTCAAGGAAGACCACGTCAACATCATCATCCACGGCCATGAGCCCCTGCTGCCGGAGATGATCGCGATGGCGGTGCAGGAGCCGGAGATGCTCGAGTATGCCAAGAGCAAAGGCGCCAAGGGCATCCAGCTGGCCGGCATGTGCTGCTCCGCCAACGAAATCCTCATGCGCCACGGCATCCCGGTGGCGGGCAACTACCTGCATCAGGAGCTGGCCATCATCACCGGCGCCCTGGACGCCATGGTGGTGGACGTGCAGTGCATCTTCCAGTCCCTGGCCAACGTGGCCCAGTGTTACCACACCAAGCTCATCACCACCGACCCCCGGGCCAAGATGGAAGCGGGTGCGCTGCACATCGAGTATGACGAGCATCACGCCCTGGACGTGGCCCGGAAGGTGGTCCGGGAAGCCATCGACAACTTCCCCAACCGCCGGGCCCCGGTGATGATCCCCGCAGTTAGTCATCCCATCGTGGTGGGCTTCAGCTACGAGACCATTCAGTACCTCCTGGGGGGTTCCATCCGGGGCACGTACTACACCCTGAACGACAACGTCATCGGCGGCCGGATCCGGGGTGTGGCCGGCGTGGTGGGCTGCAACAACTGCCGCACCACCCAGGACTCATCCCACATGACCCTGATTAAAGAGCTGCTGAAGAACGACGTCATTGTCCTGTCCACCGGCTGCGCCGCCATGGCCGCAGGGAAATACGGCCTCTTGACTCCGGAAGCCGCGTCCCAGTACTGTGGTCCAGGTCTGGCGGAAATCTGTGAGACCGTGGGCATCCCGCCGGTGTTGCACATGGGGGCCTGCGTGGACAACTCCCGCATCCTCATGGCGGCCACCGCCTGCGTCAAGGCCGGGGGCCTGGGCACCGATATCAGCGATCTCCCCGCCGCGGGCGCGGCGCCGGAATGGATGTCGGAGAAGGCCATCGCCATCGGCCAGTACTTCGTGGCCTCCGGTGTTTACACCTGCTTCGGTGTAACCTTCCCATCCACCGGCTCGGAAATCTTCACCGACTACCTGTTCAAGGGCATCGAGGAAGAATACGGCGGCAAGTGGGACTTTATCGCCGATCCGGAGGAGATGGCCCGGAAGATGATCGCCCATATCGATTCCAAGCGCAAAGCCCTGGGCATCGACAAGGCCCGGGAACGGGTGCTCATGGATATGGACATGCGCCGTAAACTGGAAGCCGCGGCCGAAGAGGCGTAAGCAATCCAGGAGGCCGCGCCGAGCCGCGGCCTCTTATTGATAAATTCCTTTATGAAAAAGGAAGGAGGACTCGACAGTGTCGAAAATCATTATTTCCGCTGCCATTCGCGGGGCTCACAAGATCGTCAATAAATGCGCCGAGGCGTTGTACGCGGCCCGGGAAAAATACGGGGAAAATCAGGAGATCGGGTTCCCCAACACCGCCTACTACCTGCCCATTATCTACTCCCTGATGGGCGTCAAGATCGAGAAAATCAAAGACGCGGTGCCGGTGATGGAGCGGTGCAAGCAGCTGCTGCCGCCGGTTCCGGCGGAGAAGCTCCACCTGCCCTACCTGGGGCCCGGCCTGGACGCCGGTCTGGCCACCCTCATGGCTGAGGAAGTCTTCGAGGCCGTGCGCTACCTTACCGACCCCGACTTCTACGTAGGGGGGGAAGAGGTTTTCAGCAAGGGCGACACCAAGATCTGGCTGGGCGCCGCGGAAGACACCGTCTTCCGGAAGCGGGGCATTGAGTTCGTGGACGGCTCCGCCCCCGGGTTCGCCGCCATCGTCGGCGCCGCACCCTCGGTCCAGGAAGCCGTGGACCTGGTCACTGAATATCAGAAAAAGAATCTGTACATCTTTTGCGCCGCCCGGAACATCGAAGGCACCACCTCGGTGCCCGAGCAGCTCCTGGAAGGCGGGGTGCAGATCGGCTGGCCCACCCGCATCGTGCCTTTCAGCCCGGACATCTCCGGCGCGGTCTTCGCCCTGGGATTCGCCAACCGGGCCGCCATGGCCTTCGGCGGCGTCAAACCCGGCGCGGCCTTGAAGATGCTGCTGTATAACAAGGACCGCATCTTCGCCTTTGTCAACGCGGTGTCCACCATCCCCGACGAATGGTACGCCAATGCCGCGGGTTGTATCAACTGGGGTTTCCCCACCATCACCAACCAGGACATCCCCCAGGTGCTGCCCACCGGCATCTGCACTTACGAGCACGTGGTGTCCAACGTGCCCATGAGTGAACTGGGCCAGAAGTCCATCGAGGTTCGGGGCCTCAAGGTAACGGTCACCGAAATCGACATCCCGGTGAACTTCGGCGCGGCCTTCGAGGGTGAGCGGGTCCGCAAGGACGACCTCTACCTGGAGTGCGGCGGCGGTAAGACCCAGGCCATAGAGTGGGTCACCAGCAAGCGCATGGACGAAGTGGAAGACGGCAAGGTGGAAGTCATCGGCAAGGACATCCCGGATCTGCCCGCCGACAAGATTCCCGCCCGGCTGCCCCTGGGCGTAGTGGTAGAAGTGGCCGGCCGGAACTTCCAGCCCGACTTCGAGCCCATCCTGGAGCGCCAGATTCACCACCTGGTGAACTACGCCCAGGGCATCATGCACATCGGGCAGCGGGACATCGCCTGGTACCGCATCGGCAAAGCCGCGGTGGAAAAGGGCTTCACCTTAAAGCACATCGGCACCATCCTCCATGCCAAGTTCCACCAGGACTTCGGCGCCATCTTCGACAAGTGCCAGATCAAGATTTACACCGACAAGGACGAGGTGGACAAAATCACCCACGTGGCCCGTCAGGTTTACCATGAGCGGGACGCCCGGGTGGAAGGTATGACCGACGAAACCACCGAAACCTACTACTCCTGCACCCTGTGCCAGTCCTTTGCCCCCAACCACGTGTGCGTGGTTTCTCCCGAGCGCACCGGCCTGTGCGGCGCTTACAACTGGATGGACTGCAAGGCCTCCTTTGAGATCAACCCCACCGGACCCAACCAGCCTATCCAGAAGGGCGAGACCCTGGACGAGAAGCTGGGTAACTGGAAGGGAGTCAACGACTTCGTCTTCAAGGCCTCCCGCCAGAAGGTCTCGTCGTACAACTTCTACAGCCTGGTCTATGACCCCATGACCACCTGCGGCTGCTGCGAGTGCATCTCCGCCATCCTGCCCATGTGCAACGGCATCATGACCGTGAACCGGGACTACACCGGTGAGACTCCCTGCGGCATGAAGTTCACCACCCTGGCGGGCGTCATCGGCGGCGGCCAGGTCACTCCGGGCTTCGTGGGCCACAGCAAGTACAACGTCTGCCAGCGGAAGTTCATCCTCGGCGACGGCGGCCTGGCCCGGGTGGTGTGGATGCCCAAGAGCCTCAAAGAGGAGCTTCGGGAACGGCTTCTCAAGCGGGGCGAAGAGG
This sequence comes from Deltaproteobacteria bacterium, assembly GCA_016874915.1. Classification (GTDB taxonomy): domain Bacteria; phylum Desulfobacterota; class Desulfobaccia; order Desulfobaccales; family 0-14-0-80-60-11; genus VGSO01. Next base: position 41,375 of record VGSW01000009.1, on the reverse strand, counting down.
TGGGCATCCCCGACCTCATCGACCGCATCGCCGACGAGTCCGTGGGCGTCACGGAAGATGAAATCCTGCCCTTCCTGACGGAGAAGAACCATCCGGCGCTGAGCATGGATCCGATTATTGGCTAACCCTGAAAGGGTCAGGAGAAACAGCCTCCTGGCCCTTCCTCCTATGGGGTCCCGGCGGGTAAGCGGGGCCTGACTCCCGCAGCCGCCTTTCGGGCCGCCAGGCACTTGGATAAGGAGAAAGACAATGGCTTTAACGGGAATTGAAATTTTCAAACTTCTCGCCAAGACCAACTGTAAAGAATGCGGCTTCCCCACCTGTTTGGCTTTTGCCATGGCCCTGGCCAGCGGTAAGGCGGAACTGGCCGCCTGCCCCTACGTCTCGGATGAGGTCCGGGACAAACTGGCCGAGGCCTCAGCCCCGCCCATCCGTCCGGTAAAGATCGCCATGAAGGACGCGGTCAAAACGGTGGGCGGCGAAACCGTGATGTTCCGCCACGAAAAGACTTTTTTCAACCCCACCCTCATCGCCGGGCGGCTCACCACCGCCATGTCCGACGCGGACGTGGATGCCCAAATCGGCAAGTTCAATTCGCTCCAGTTTGACCGGGTGGGCCTGCTGCTCCAGCCCGAGATGCTGGTGGTCCATGATGTTAATGGCGACGCCGCCAAGTTCGCGGCCATGGCCAAAAAGGTGGCGGACCAGAGCGAAGCCGCCATCATGCTGTGTTCGGATAAGCCCGAAGTGGTCAAGGCCGGCCTGGAGGCCGTCAAGGACCGTAAGCCGTTGCTGGGCGTGGCCACTGCGGCCAATGCCGACGCCATGGGCGCTTTGGCCAAGGAGGCTGGCCTGCCGCTGGTGGCCCAGGCCGAAGGCTACGGCGCTTTGGCGGAACTCACCACCAAGCTCACCGGCATGGGCCTCAAGGACCTCATCATCGATGCCGGGGCCAAAACCCTGAAACAAGCCCTTCAGGACCAGATCGTCATCCGCCGGGCCGCCCTGGTGCCCAAGTTCAAACCTTTTGGCTTCCCCACCATAACCTGTCCCTGCGAGATGACCGACGACCCCATGATGGAAGCCCTGTACGCCGCCACCTTCATCGCCAAATACGGCGGCATCACGGTGCTGAGCGACCTGGACGCCGCGGTGGTCTTTCCCTTGCTGTTGGAGCGCCTCAACATCTATACCGACCCGCAGAAGCCCATGATCATTTCCGCGGGCATTTACGAAATCAACAACCCCGGCCCCGATTCCCCCGTGGCCGTGACCACCAACTTCGCGCTGACCTACTTCATCGTGTCCGGCGAAATCGAAGGCAGCAAGGTGCCCACCTGGCTGCTCATCCAGGACACCGAGGGTCTGTCGGTCATGACCGCCTGGGCCGCCGGCAAGTTCTCCGGGGACACCGTGGCCCACTTTGTCAAAAAGTGCGGCATAACGGATAAAACCAAGACCCGCACCATCATCATTCCGGGCTATTCGGCAGGCATCAGCGGCGACCTGGAAGAGGAGCTCCCCGACTGGAAGGTCCTCATCGGTCCTCGGGAAGCTTCGCACATTCCGGCCTTCTTGAAGAACCTATAGTTTGGGCAGCTCCTGAAACCCGGGGAGAAAGCTGATCAGTCTCTTTCTCCCCTATTACCCTAAAGCAAGGGGGTTACCTGATGAGCAAATTTTACCGCATCGGCGAAAATCTGAACGTGGTGACCAAAGTTTACGGTCAGGCCATGAAGGAGCGCAATCCCAAGCCCATCCAGGAGCTGGTCCTGAAAGAGGCGGAAAAAAAGGTCGACTTTATAGACGTGAACATCGGCCCGGCCCGCAAAGGCGGCGAAGAATTGATGGAATGGATCGTCAAGGTCATCCAGGAGGTGGTGCCCGATATCCCCCTGGCCCTGGACACCTCCAATATCGCGGCCATGGAAGCAGGGCTCAAGGTTCACAAGGGCAAGGCCATTATCAACTCCATCATGGCCCGGCCGGAGCGCATGGACGGCATGATGCCCCTGGTCAGGAAATACGACGCCTACATGATCGGGTTGCTGTGGGGTCCCGAGGGCATGCCCCGGGATGAACACGAAAGAGGCATGCTCACCGCCGAAATCCTGGCCAAGGCCGCGGAATACGACATCGCCAACGAAGATATCTGGTTCGACCCCATCATCGCGCCCCTGAACATCCAACAGAACCAGCTCATTGCCGACCTGGAATACATGAAGATGCTTCAGGACATGGCCCCTGGGGCCTTGTCCACCTGCGGCCTGTCCAATGCCTCCAACGGCGTGCCCGACGAACTCCGGCCCATCATAAACCGCACCTACGTCATCATGGTCCAGCGCTACGGCATGGCCTCAGCCATCGTGGACGCCTTCGACGACGAACTGTGGGACGTGGTGGACGGCAGGAAACCGGAAGCCGTGAAAGTGGTGCACGACATCATGGACAGCAAGCCGGTGGACATCGCCTCTCTCTCCAAGGACCTGCAGAACTACGCCAAAACCGCCCGGGTCATCATGGGCCAGGTGCTGTTCAGCGATTCGTGGTTGGAGATTTAGAGGAAGGACGGCGTATTAATGAAATGCCCAAGGGGCGCTTCTACGGCGCCCCTTTTTTAATGTGGACCCGGTAGGGCGCACCCAAGAAAAGGGCGGCTCCCAACGCCGCCCTTTTTCCCTTGGTTTTATACCAAGTTCAGTTTCAGATGAAACTAATTCTATGGCTAACTTATTGATAATACAATTTCTTTTAACCGAAAACTGAAAACCGAAAACCGAAAACGGTATTACCTGGCCGCCGTTATTTGCCCCGCACTTCCTTCACCATGGCCGGAGCCACCTCCGGAGCCTTGTTGGTCCAGGCATTGCGAACATAGCTCACCACCGCGGCAATTTGCCCATCATCCAGCTTGTCTTTCCAGGCGGGCATGGTCCCCATTTCTCCTTTCCGGCCATTCAGAACCGTAGCGATCACCGGTCTGGGATCTCCCAGGACATAGGGGTTTTTATGGAGCGCGGGGAATTTTACCGGCAAGCCCTCCCCATTGCTGCGGTGGCAAGGGGCGCAGTTCTCTTCATAAACCTTTTTTCCCTGGGTCGCCAGGTCCGGCGGGGCCTGGGCCAGGGCCAGGCCGGCGGCCAGGACAAACGAACCGAGGATGATAAATGAGATTATTTTCATAGTTGGCCCCTGATTCGAAAAGTTCAAGGTTCAAGGTTCAAAGTATGCCCTAAAGGGGACAGCGGCCGCTCGTCCTTCCGGGTTGGCAAAGACTTGATTCAGGTCAGACAACCACCCCTGAAACCTGAAACCTAAAACCTGAAACCTGAAACCTGAAACCTAAAACCTGAAACCTAAAACCTGAAACCTGAAACCTTTCCCCCTTACTTCCCCAGCGACGCTGGGGGGGTCAGCATATCCTGGATGCCGTACGGATCTTTGAACTCCTGGTCCGGCTTGAAATTCAGAGGCTTCACGCCCCGCTTGTTCAGGTATTTGGCCAGTTCCAGGTTGACGTAGGCCGGCGCCTCCACCCCGGCCTTGGTCAGGACCTGGCGCAGCAGGGCCTCGGACTTGGTGGCCATGGCGATGGCGTCTCCCAGGATGCGCATCCCTTCGGTGGGATTATGGAAACCCACCGAGTTCTCCGCGGCGATGTAGTTCAGCCGATAGAAGGCCTCCAGATACAGGTCTTTGGCCTTGTCGTAGAGGTCTTGGTCCAAGTTCTTACCTTCTTTTTGGGCCTTGTGTGCCATCTCAAAGAGTTTGGCCGTCACCGCGGCGGCATAACCGGCCCGGCTCATCTCGGACACGGTGCGGTCCTGGATGGCGAATACCCGGTCCTTGAGCCACTGGGCCGACTGGGCGTGGCACTGGGTGCAAGCCTTCATGTCGGCCTTCAAGGGGCTGGTGACGTCATGGTCGGAAATCTTGTTGGCCCCTACCCGGATATAGGGCATATGGCAGTCGGCGCAGGACACCCCGGCGTTCCAGTGGGTGCCGCCCCGGCTGAAGAACTCATACTCCGGATGGCGGATATAGGAGAGTTTGAAGCCGGTCACCGCCTGCACCCATTCCCCGTATTTCCCAGGGTCGCTCTTGAAAACCTTGATCATGTTTTCCATGGAGATATCCCCTTCCTTGCTCCCCTGCCAGGGGAAGAAGAGGCCCGTGGGTTTCATGTCTTTGTCCCGGGGAATGACGTAGGTGACGTGGCATTGGGCGCACATGAGGCTGCGCATTTCCTGGCGGGTCAGCTGCGCGGGGTCCTTGCCGATAAATTTGAGCGCCCCGTTCAGGGCGGGGTGGCTGATCTTCAAAGCCATGGTCTTGTTGTCATGGCAGTCGCTGCACGCGGCCCCCAGCTTTTGAAACTGCTCCGGTATTTTGGCGTGCGCATCCACGTACGGCATGGAATAGTAGGCCGGGCCTAGCTCCTTTTCCAGCTTGGGGGCATAGGGAGACTTGCAGCTCAAGCAAACTCCGCCGGGTTTCAAGCGGGAGGGGTCGATTTCCAGCTGATCTATTATCATGTAATGGTGGCCCCGGGATTCGTTGTACTCAATGCCGAAACCCCAGCCATGGTAAAGGAGGGCCAGATAGGGATATTCGCTGAGCTTGTCATAGATGACCAGGTCGGTGTCATAGCCCTTCTTGTATTTGCTTTGGCCCACCGGCTTGGGATCTTTGGTCTTGCGCCAGTAGTCGTATTCCAGGGGAAAGGCGATGCCCCAAATGGCCGGGTCATAGACGTCATCCGGGATGGTCACCGTCTTCACCGGCTCGGATTTCGGTGGCGAACACGCGCCCAACATGAGGACCACTCCCAATACGACCATAATAGCCTTGGCAACAAAAGTCTTTTGCAGTTTCATAGGCTCACCATCCTCTATTCTGTTGAAGGAGTCCAGGTGGCAATGGCCCCCACCTGCTTGTGAGACATGCGGCGGTGGCAGTCCCAACACTTGCGGTCTTCATTGATGCGGGCCACAGTCTCCGCATGGCAGCGCTGGCAGTTCTCCTGCACCACCCGGGCACCGTGGCTGGATAAGGTTATGGGGTCCGGGACCCGTCCGGTGTGAAAGGCCGCCGCGTCCCACAGACCGTCGATGGATTTCCACATCAGGTGCCGGGCCAGAGTGTCGTTGGGCAGGTGGCAGTCCACGCACTTGATGCGGCTGTGCGCCCCGCCGTGGAACCAGGCCTCGTACCTGGACTCCATGACGTGGCAACTGCCGCAGAACTCGGGGGTTTCACTTTTAGCGTACAGCCCCGGCGGGCCGAAGGCCAAAAAGCCGCCCACCGCGCCGCCCGCTGCTGCCAGGACAAGGAAATACAGGAGGACTTTCTTGCAGGAAAGGTTCATGGCAAGTCCCCGCCAGAAGTTTGACTTAAAATAATTAGCAAAAACTAAAAATCAATGAGGAGCTTAATTTTTTGGGAAAAAATGGAAGGGGAAGAGCAGGGGATGAAACCTAAAGGGAAAGGGCAAAACGGTAAAAATGGGAAAGGATAAGAGAAAATCCGCCAGGGCTTTCTTTTCGGAGCACAAGCAATAATCGATTGCATTCTTGGGGGAAATATTTAATCCCCAAACCGGAGCGGCAGGCCGTCGGCCATCAGGAAACCCCGGCATGTGGGCCGCGCCCGGCCCTGGCTTACTTCTACCAGGCCGGCCTGGGCCAATTCCGCCAGGGCTGCTTCCCAGTTGCCAAAGCCTTGCACGTCCTCCAAAGCCACCCCTCGCCGGGTCCGAAAACCCAGATACAGGGTTTCCAAACGAAGCTGCTCCGGCGTCAGGGTCTCCCGCCCCGCCACCGGCGCCGCGCCGGTGGCCAGGGCCTTTAAGTAGCGCTCCAGGTCCGCGTGGTTCCACCACCTCACTCTATTTTTGATAAAGGGTGAGCCCTGCGCGCCATTTCCGGAGGAAAAGGAGTGGGCCCCCGGGCCCAACCCCAGATAAGGGACGTGCTGCCAGTATTTCGGGTTATGGCGGCAGCAGTTTTCTTCCCCCCGGGCGAAATTGGAGATTTCGTAATGAAGATAGCCGTGGTCTTCTAAAAATTGGGAGGTGAGCAGGAACAGGGCCTCTTCCAGGTCCTCCTCCGCCGCCTGAAACTCGCCCCGGGCCTTTCTGGCGCCCAGGGGAGTGCCCGCCTCCACCGTCAACTGATAGCAGGACAGGTGTTCCGGGTGGCAGGCTAAAGCCCTTTCCAGAGTTTCCCGCCAGTCTTTTTCGGTCTTCCCCGGCAGGGCGTACATCAGGTCCAAGCTCAGGTTGGCAAAACCCGCCGCTCTGGCCCAATCCAGGACCTGGGCCGCCTGCTTGGCGGTGTGGCGGCGCCCCAGAAAGGCCAAATCTTTGTCGTTGAAAGATTGAACCCCAACGCTGAGGCGGTTTATCCCCAATTCCCTATACGCCGCCAGTTTTTCCCGGCTCAGGTCGTCGGGGTTGGCCTCCAGGGTCACTTCGGTATGGGAATGGAAATGAAAATGGCGCCGAAGCCCGGCCAGCAAGGCTTCCAGATCAGCCGGCTCCAAGAGAGAAGGCGTCCCGCCTCCCAGGTACAGGGTGTCGAATTCGCCGAAGGTATCCCGGTAAAGCCCGGCCTCCTTTTCCAGGGCCTCCAGCCAGGCATTCAATATGGATAAGTCAGTGACGGAATAGAAATCGCAGTAAGGGCACTTGCTCAGACAAAAAGGGACGTGCACGTACAGGCCGGAGGAGGAATGGTAATTCATAAGATACTTTGAAACCGCCGATGACCGTGGATGAACGCGGATTTTAAATATTTTTATCTATGTTCATCTGCGTTCATCCGCGGTTTCTTACAAGGGCTTGCCCTCCACCGAGCGGATGCCCTGGCGGGGGATCAGGACGATGATATAGGCCAAGTCCTCCCTGAGGTCTTTGGTCACGGTCACCCCGAGGGTAAGGTTCCCCCCGTCGTCCAGCCGCGGCGCCATGGTTATCAAACTGCAGGGGCAATTTCCCACCAGGACCAGATGGGTTTTGAAATCCACCGCGGGCTTGTCATGGGGAAGGCGCCACTCGGCCCACAACTTGTCCAATTCTTCCTGGGTGGCAAGGAAGTTTTTCCTAACCGGATATTCCCGCGCCAGGGAATTATCCATCCGGCCCTTCCACTCCTTGAGGGGTTTAATTTCCCGGCTATCCGCCGCCGCCATGGGAGCTAACAGAAACAGCAGGCTGCTGATGAGAATCAAAAAGAGCCATTGAAGATATTTATTTTTTTTCATGAACCCCCCGATGGCGCCAGGTCATTTTTTTCCCAACCGCCGCCCAGGGCTTTATACAGGGCGATGAGGTTGGCGGCCTGGGTGCGGGTGCTTTGGGTCAAGGCGTCTTCATTGACGTACAGGGACCGCTGGGCCGTGAGCACGTTGAGGAAATCGGTGCGCCCCGCCAGGTAGAGCCTCATGGCCAGGTCCACGGCCTGGCGGTTGCTGGCCACGGCTTCCACCAGAGCCTTCCGGCGTTCCTGCTCCTTGGCGTAGGCCACCAAAGCCGTCTCCACGTCTTTCAGGGCGGTGAGCACGATCTTTTCATAAGCCGCCAAAGCTTGCTCCTGGAGGGCGTTCTGGACCTGGATATTGGCCCGGATGCGGCCCCCCGCGAATACCGGCCAGGTGACGCTGGGACCGAAGGACCAGAATTTACTGGTGGCGAGATTTCCCAGGCTGGCCAGGTCACCGGAGGAAAAGCCAAAGCTGCCGGTGAGGTTAAATTTGGGGAACAGATCCGCGGTGGCCACCCCGATGCGGGCCGTGGCGGCGTGGAGTTGGGCTTCGGCCCGGCGGATGTCCGGACGGCGGCGCATTAGGTCTGAGGGCAGCCCCACGGGGATTTCCGGTGGCGTGGACGCGATGGGGAGTGGTTTGGCCAAATCCTTGGCCAGGGCCGCAGGCTCCCGGCCCAGCAGCACTCCCAGGTTGTAAATGGCCGCCCGGGCCGAGGATTCCAGGATTGGAATCTGGGCTTCGGTGGTGGCCACCTGGGCGTCGGCGTTGGCCACGTCCAGGCGGCTCACAAAGCCGGCCTCAAAACGCTTGTGAGTGATCCGGGCGGTCTTCTTCTGGGCCTCCAGATTCTTCCGGGCGATGGCAATCTGTTGCTGGAATCCCCGAAGGTTGAAGTAGTTGGTGCCCACGTCTCCCACCAGGGTGATCATGACGTCCCGGCGGTCTTCCACCGCGGCCCGGAGGTCCGCGGTGGCGGCTTCAATGCCACGCCTCGTGCCCCCGAAAATATCCAGTTCCCAGGAGGCATCCAGACCCACCTGAAATAATTCCCGGACCCCGGCGGCGGTGGCGATGGCCCCGCCGCCCCCCACTTCGCTGGAGCCCTGGCTCTTCTGGTAAAGGGCCGAAGCTTCCACCTGGGGATAGAGCGGCGCGCCCGCTACCCCCCGGGCGGCCCGGGCCTGGCGGATGCGGGCCTCGGCCTGGCGCAGATCGAGATTGGAGCGAATGGCCATTTCCACCAGGGAACTGAGGGTGGGATCGTTAAACGCGTTCCACCACTGAACCAGGGTCACCGGATTGGCCGTGGTTTTGCTGGGCTTATCCGGGGTGACCGCGGCCTGACCGTCCCAATTTTCCGGGACAGGCTTCTCCGGCGGGCGGTAATCGGGGCCTACGGCGCAGCCCGCTCCCAGGATCAGGCATAGAGCCACTAGCCCCAGGTTCAAAAGGAGCTTTGGTAGCACAGCCTTTCCAGGCTGTGCCCCTTTGAGCTGGTTAACCTTCAGGTTCCCCTGGTTCCCAAAGGCAGGCATAATCCTCCGGAGCATGGCACAATTCAGCCTTGACTGGATTACTGCGTATATAATTCCATTTCTCCAGATACTCATCATAATCTCTTACAATGCGGTCAAAACTTTCTTCCTGCCATACGGCGCCTTCTGTACTCCTGGATTTATTGAGTTGCCAGGCGCTGAAACCTTTAATGCCTTGCAAAATCTTGCTTAAGGAAAAATCCGCATAAGATTCAGAAGGAAAAGGTTTTAGCAGGAGGTGGACATGGTCCGGCATCACCACGGCAACTGTGACCCAATATCTAATTTTGTGGAAATGTTTTATAGTATCTAACACCATCATTCTTTCTTCTGCAGAAAGATTCCCTGATTTAAGGCGGAAAGTGACAAAATAGAAACTGCCGGCAAATCGCCAGTGAGGCAAATTGCGGCGAGTAATCAGTAACTCATCCTTTTGGGCACAGGCTGGAAAGCCTGTGCTACCAATCTTATTAGCTTTTTTCCCCTCTTTCATAATATTTCTCTACCCAAACAATGTTTAGTAGCATTAAAGGCTCAATACCAAACCCTTACTCATACCGCAGCGCATTAATGGGATCCAGCCGGGAGGCCTTCCAGGCCGGATAGTAGCCGAAGATGATACCCACGGTCACCGACACGGCAAACGCGGCCAGGATGGCGTCCAGGGACAGCTCCGTGGGCCACCTGAGCACCGTGGTGATGAGCCAGGAGATGCCCCGGCCCACCAGGATGCCGGCAATGCCGCCGCAGAAGCACAACAACACGGATTCCACCAGAAATTGCTGCAGGATGTCCCGGCTCCAGGCCCCCACCGCCATGCGCAACCCGATCTCCCGGGTCCGCTCGGTCACCGACACCAGCATGATATTCATGATGCCCACGCCCCCCACCACCAGGGAGATCAAGGCCACCGCCAGCAGCAGGTTGGTCATCATGTCGGCGGTGGAGGACAGGGCCTTGGTCATTTCGGTCATGTCCCGGATGCTGAAGTCCTCCGGCTCGTCGGGCCGGATGCGGTGTCGCTCCCGCAGCAGCTGGGTGATCTGCCGGATGGCCAGGGGAATCTCCGGGGTGGACCGGGCCGCGGTAAGGACCTGGTCCACGTTGGTGAATCTGACCGGTAGAGGGGTGTCTGCCTGCTGGATCGCGGATTGCTCCGGATATAGGTTAAGTTTGGTGCTGGGGTAAATCTGGCTCAGGGTGTTGACTTTATCTGTCGTGCTGGAGCTGGTGGTGGCCTGGGCGCTCTGGTTGACATTGGCCATGGAGGAGCCGGCCACCCGGTACTTGATGGAGGTCCAGGGCGCCAGCAGGATGTCATCCTGGTCGATGCCCATCATATTGGCCCCCTTGGGGCTGAGAATGCCGACGACCTTGAAGGAGACGTTGTTCACCCTGACTTCCTTACCCAGGGGCGATTCTCCCTGGAAAAGCTCCTTGACCAGGCGCTGGCCCAGCAGGCACACCTTACTGCCATTGCGGACGTCCTGCTCGGAGAAGATCTCGCCTTCGGCCACGGGCCATTCCCGCACGTCCAGAAAAGACGGGGTGGTCCCGTAGATATAGATGGGCACCCAGTTGCGGTTGCCGTAAATCACCTGAGTGCGGGCCCGCACCACGGGCGCGGTGGCCCGCACCGCCGGGCACTCGTTCATGATGGCCTCGGCATCCTGGGGAGTGAGGGTTATACCGCTGCCCATCCCGAAGGTGACGCCGCCGCTGGTGGCGGTGCCAGGCAAGACGAGGAGGTTGTTGGCCCCCATGCTGGCGATGGTCCGCTGAATGGCGCTGGAGGAGCCCCGGCCGATTTCCATCATGGCGATGACCGCAGCCACGCCGATAATGATGCCCAAAGTGGTGAGCGCGGCCCGCAGGACGTTGCGGCGCAGCCCCTGGAGCGCGGTGCGGAGCATCCATCGGAGGCGGGGGAAGGCCCAGGCCGCCCGCCGGGAGGATTCAATCTTCTCCTCCTCCTTCGGGGCCAGTTCCTCCGCCGCCTGAACCGGCGAGACCTCGTCGGCTTCCACCACCCCGTCCCGGATGCGCACGATCCGGCTGGCGTGGCAGGCCACCTGCTCATCGTGGGTGACCAGGATGATGGTCACCCCCTCCTCATTGAGCTTGTTAAACAGTTCCAGCATCTCCTCGCTGGTCTTGGAGTCCAGGTTGCCCGTGGGTTCATCGGCGAAAAGCAGGGAAGGATTATTGACCAAGGCCCGGGCAATGGCCACCCGCTGCTGCTGCCCGCCGGAAAGCTGCGAAGGCTCGTGGTCCAGCCGCTCCTCTAATCCTACCCGGTGCAGCAGCTCCTCGGCCTGCTGGCGCGCCTCCCGATCCGACAGGTTGACCCCGTTATAAGACAGGGGCATGATCACGTTTTCCAGGGCGCTGGTGCGGGGGAGCAGATTGAAGGTCTGAAATACAAACCCGAGCTTCTGATTGCGCAACTGGGCCCGTTCATCCGGGGACAGCCGGGTGACGTCCTGCCCTTCCAGCCAATACTGGCCGGAGGTGGGCCGGTCCAGGCACCCCAGGATGTTCATGAGGGTGGTTTTGCCTGAGCCCGAGGTCCCCATGAGCGCCACGAATTCCCCCTGGGACACGGTGAGGGAGATACCCTTGAGCACCGGCACGTCGATCTCGCCCAGGTGATAGGTTTTATGGAGGTCGTGCAGTTCTATCAGTTTCATCTGCGTTGCTCGCCTCATCCTGAATCTCCCAGGAACCCGCCTTTACTTACGCGGGGAGGAGCCGCCGGTGCGGAAGAGCTGCGGGGTAAAGGGGCTGGCGGACCCGGCGCTGTCGCCGGCTTTCTGCTGCTCCGCCACCACCACCTGAAGCCCTTCTTTAAGTTCGGGGCTTTGGACTTCAGTCATGGACCCGTCGCTCAGCCCCAGGCGCACCTGAACCGGCTGGACATAAGCGCCTTTGACCATCCACACGGTCCCCCGGCCCGACTCTTCTTTGGTCCCTTTGCCCTTGGGCGCTCCCTTTTCCCCGGACTTGCCACCCTTCCCCTTTTGGGGCTGGGGGCGGAAATCCGGCGCTATCTGGTCCGGCTGGGGGAGCCAGCGCAACGCCGCGTTGGGGACTTGCAGAACGTTGTGGCGTTCCGCCACAATGAATTTCAAGTTCGCGGTAAGGTAAGGAATCAGCCGGCCGTCGGAATTGTCGGTATTGATCTCCACCGTGTAGGTCACCACGTTCTGGGTCATGGTGGCATTGAGCCTGACCTTTCTCACCTCGCCTTGAAAGGTGACTCCGGGATGGGCGTCCACGGTGAAGGTCACGGGCTGGCCGGGTCGGATATTGCCGATATCCGCTTCATTCACCGAGGCCCACACCTGGAGGCGTTTGAGGTCCTTGGCCAGGAGGAAGAGGCTGGGGGCATTGAGGCTGGCCACCACGGTCTGGCCGATGTTAACCCGCCGGTCGATGATGACCCCTTTGACCGGGGACCGGATGGTGCAATAGTCCAAGTTTTGCGAGGATCTCCTTAAAACGGCCTCGGCCGCGGCCACCGAGTCTTTGGTCTGCACCAGGGCAGCCTGGCCCACGTTCAGGTTGGCTTTGGCCACCTCATGGGCGGATTGGGCCGCATCAAAATCGCTTTGGGACAGGGCGTCCGAAGGCCCCAGCTTCTTGGCCCGCATCCAGTCCCGCTCCGCCTGGAAGAGCTTGGCCTTGAACTGGCCCAGGTCGGCCTCGGCCCGCTGGACATTGGCCTTGGCCTGGGCCACTTGCGCCTTGGCCTGGGATACTTCCGCGGCGTAGATGGCGTCGTCAATTTTCGCCAGGATGGTCCCGGCCTCCACTTCGGAGCCGTAATCCACGCTCTTGCCGTCCCTGTCCTTGCCGAAGGCCACGATCTTCCCCGCCACCTGGGCGCCGATGTCCACCACTTCTTCCGGCTCCACCGTGCCGGTGGCGCTGATGGTGGCCAGGAGATCGCCCCGGTTTACCGGAACCGTGCGGAAGGAGTTGGATTCTTGGATATTCCGCTGCCAGAATCCCACGGCCACTATCAGCACCAGGATCACCGCCAGACCCATCAGGGCGATCCGCTTCCAGGACCGCCCTTGGAGATTGATCAGCGTCTTTTTTATGAATTGCATGGGCATATAAAAATCCTTCAGTAAACGAGATTATCCCTGGCCTTCCGGTTCATGGCCCCGGGCATATCCCGCACCTGGCAAAGACAGTTCAAATGATTTTGTAGCATATAATTATTATAACCCGAATCGCCCTTATTTTCGGCGCGCCGGAATGATTTCAGCCTTTAAAAACCGGCTCCTGAGGTTCGATTAAATACCAGGCGTAAATCCCCACCCAATGTTATTACTCGGAGCGGAAAATGGATTACCTTCACCCCCACCCCAGCCCTCCCCCCTCAAGGGGGAGGGGGCAAAAGGAAGGAACTTCTTTAATGCTCCGAGTAATATTAAAATCTGAAACCTAAAACCTGACCCCTGAAACCTGAAACCCGCCCCCCGCCTACGTCTGCTCCGTCTTCAGCACCGCCACAAAGGCGCTTTGGGGGATCTCCACCGCGCCCACCATTTTCATGCGCTTTTTGCCGGCCCGCTGTTTTTCCAGGAGCTTGCGCTTGCGGGTGATGTCGCCGCCGTAACACTTGGAGGTAACGTCTTTGCGAAAGGCGGTGATGGTGGAGCGGGCGATGATCTGGCCCCCCAAGGCCCCCTGGATGGCAATTTTAAACTGCTGCCGGGGAATCTCGTTTTTAAGGCGGTCGCAGACCCGGACGGCCCACTCCCTGGCCCGGCTGCGGTGGACGATCATGGACAGCGCGTCCACCTTTTCGGCGTTCACCAGAATGTCCAGCTTCACCAGGTCCGATTCCCGGTAATCCAGCATGTCGTAGTCAAAGGAGCCGTAGCCCTGGGTGACGGTTTTCAGGCGGTCGTAAAAGTCAATGATCACTTCCGCCAGGGGCATCTCGAAGCTCATCTCCACCCGCCCCGGCGCCGGGTAGTGGAAGCGGGAGTTCATTCCCCGGCGCTCCAGGCAGAGCTTGAGCACCGCGCCCAGGAAGCGCTCCGGGGTGATGATGGTGGCCTTGATGAACGGCTCCAGGGTCGTCTGAATACGGATGGGGTCCGGGTAGTGCTGGGGATTGTCCACCATGACGGTATGGCCGTCCCGGAGGACAAAGCGGTACTGCACCCCGGGAATGGTCATGATCAGGCTCTGGCCGAACTCCCTTTCTAACCGCTCCTGGACGATTTCCAGGTGCAGCAGCCCCAGGAAGCCGCAGCGGAACCCCTGGCCCAACGCCGCAGAGGAGTCTTTCTGATAGACCAGGGCCGCGTCGTTTAGCTGGTATTTTTCCAGGGCTTCGGCCAGGGCCAGATAGTCTTCATTGGACACCGGATAGACGGAAGCGAAGACCACGGGCTTCACTTCCCGGAAACCGGGGAGGGCCTGGGCGCAGGGGCGGGCCTCATGGGTTATGGTGTCCCCGATGCGGGTGTCCCGCACCGTCTTCACCCCGGCGATGATGTAGCCCACGTTGCCCGCGGCCAGCTGCTTCCGGGACTCCCGCTGGAGCCCGAAGACGCCCACTTCTTCCACTTTGTAGGTTCCGGGATGGGACATAAGGCGGAGGACGTCCCCGGGTTTGACTACGCCGTCAAAGACCCGGCAGTAGATCACCGCGCCCCGGAAGGTGTCGTACTGGGCATCGAAGATGAGGGCGGAGAGCGGTTTATCTAGGCTCCCCGTGGGCGGCGGGATGCGGGTGACAATGGCCTCCAGCACCTGGTCAATGCCCAGCCCCTCCTTGGCGGAGCACAGGATGGCCGCGTCCGGGTCCAGGGCCAGCTCCCGCTCCATCTGGGCCTTCGCCCCCTCGATGTCCGCCTGGGGCAAATCGATCTTGTTGATCACCGGGATGATGGTGAGGCCGTGCTCCAGGGCCAGATAGAGGTTGGCCAGGGTCTGGGCCTCCACCCCCTGGGAGGCGTCCACCAGCAGCAGCACCCCCTCGCAGGAAGCCAGGGCCCGGGACACCTCATAAGAAAAGTCCACGTGGCCCGGGGTGTCGATGAGATTTAGCTCATATTCCTGCCCATCGTCGGCCACATAAGGCAGGGTGATGGTGTTGCTCTTGATGGTGATGCCCCGCTCCCGCTCGATGTCCATGGTGTCCAGCATCTGGTCCCGGAGCTGGCGCTCGGGGATCAGCATGGTCCACTGGATCAACCGGTCCGCCAGGGTGGATTTACCGTGGTCGATATGGGCGATAATGCTGAAGTTGCGGATATTTTTCATATTTTTTATAAGATAGATTAACTATCTAGTAATTATAAATTTTTCTGCCAAAAAAGCAGTATTTTTGCGCCTAGGCGCAACGTAATGCCCGCGGCGTCCGGAGAAGTGGAGTGAGCGGGCTTGGAAATCTTCCTGGGGGTTTTACCGGTAATTACTGGGAAGGTTCAATAACCTGGGGCGGCATCACCACCGGAATCAGGGCCTTGAAGGGTTGCCGCAACTCCGGATCGGTGAGTAGGACCGTGACCGACTGCATCATCACCGCGGGGAAATAGACTAAGCCGTCGTGACCCATCCCTGGGGACAGGGTTTTATGGGCCAATTGTTGGTTACTTAATAGAGCTCGGACCCGCATTTCCATCTCACTCCGGCTGGTCCCGGCGCCGATGAGCAGTCCCGGCACTCCGCCCCAGATGGCGCCCGCGGCCGCGCCCCGTCCGGCTCCGCCTCCGGCGATGCCGCCCACTGCGGCCCCCACCCCGGCCGCCAGGGCCGCGCCCAGCAGCGCGCCCTTCAGCGCGCCTTTGACATACGAGGCAAAGACCTGGGAGGCGATAACCGCGTCCGCGGCCTCCCGGGCGCTAAAAGGCTTATAGGTGGCGCCCTGGGCATCCGTGCAGGTTATCTGGTCCGGAGCAATGGCCACGGTCCGGGGCGAGTCGTTGGCCAAGATGAGGCGGGTGGGGCAAACTCCGGCTTTAAACCAGTTGAAGTCCGGTTTGGGAGGTTTGGGGTCCTGGGGATCGGCAAAGAGGTCCCGCCGGGGGTCGAAGGGGACCACGGCAATGGCGATTCCCTCAACGATCGTGGAATTGGGGTAGCGCACCGGAGGCTGGACCACCTTGGGCTGGGGGGCTTTCACCGGAGTACATGATAAACAGGCGACCAGGTAAACCGCCGCCATGATCCTGCATAAAAAGGGGGACTTCCGGGATTTCATGTTAAATAAGTTCAAAGTTCAAGGTTCAAAGTTCAAAGTTTAGGCTGGCCCCTCGAGAACTTTTCGTAATTTAGGGGCGAACCCGCGGCTCATGGATGACTGGATTAGGGATTCTGCTTTAGGGATTCTTTTTGCTAATTAGATAACATTCCACGACAAGTCGTTAATGGCACAGGCTTTCCAGCCTGTGCCGGATCCAGATAAAGTCTGCGGCTACATAAAGGCCGGGTAATTTTGCAAGAGGCTCAATTAAAAACTAAAAACTGAAAACTAAAAACTGAAAACTATCCCTCCCCCCGGATGCGGTTAATAAGCCCGGAGACGGACACCGCCTCGGTCACCGGCACCAACCGGACTTCGCCGCCGTAAGCCTGGACGGTCTCCCGCCCGGCTACGGCATCTTCCGGGTAATTGCTGCCTTTGGTAAGGATGTCCGGCTTTAACCGGGTCAGAATTTCCGGAAGCTGGTCGCTTTCAAAGAGGGTTACCCAGTCCACCGCTTCCAGGGCCGCCAGGATGCGCAGCCGCTGGCTCGCACCGATAATGGGGCGCCCCGGGCCTTTGAGCCTTCTCACCGATTCATCGGTATCCACCGCCACCACCAGGGCGTCGCCCAGGTTCCGGGAGTCTTCCAGGAACTTGATGTGGCCCCCGTGCAGCAGGTCGAAACAGCCGTTGGTGAAAACTACTTTTTTGCCCTGGGCCTGGAGGTGGGAGATCCGGAGGCTCAGTTCTTCCAGGCCGACGATTTTCTCTTCCAGGCGGGCGCCTTGCCGGCCCAGTTCCTGCTCCAGTTCACTCCGGAAGATGGGGGCGGCGCCCACCTTGCCCACCACCACCCCCGCGGCGATGTTGGCCAGGGCCGCGGCCAGCAGGGGGTCCTGCCACTGGGCCAGGGCCAGGGCCATCACCGCGGCCACCGTGTCGCCGGCGCCGGAGACGTCAAAGACTTCCCGGGCCCGGGCGGGAAGATGCACCACCGATTCTTCCCGGTCAAAAAGGGCCATGCCCTCCGCCCCCAGGGTGATGAGCAGGAAATCCAGGGAAAGCCTGCGGCGCAGGTCGCGCCCGGCGGCCGCCAGGTCTTCCCAGTTTTCCAGATTGCGGCCCACGGCCTGTTGGGCCTCTTTGCGGTTGGGGGTGATCACCGTGGCCCCGGCATAGCGGGAATAGTCGGCCCCTTTGGGGTCCACCACCACCGGCAGACCCCGGTTTCGGGCATGACCGATCAACTCCTGGAGGAAGGAGGGGGTGAGAGCCCCCTTGCCATAGTCGGAGAGAACCAAAGCGTCCAGGGCGGGAATGCGGGCTTCCAGGTATTCCCGGGCCGACGCCGCCACCTGGGCGGAGACGGGGCTGCGGGTCTCCCGGTCGATGCGTACCACCTGCTGGGACCCGGCCATCACCCGGGTCTTCCGGGAAGTGCGCCGCTGGGGGTCAACGAATAGTCCTTCGTCGGAGACTCCCAGGCGGGCCAGTTCCTGGCGCAGAAGCTGGCCGGGGTGGTCTTCCCCCACCAGCCCCAGGACCTCCACCCGGGCGCCCAGGGCCGCCAGGTTATTCACCACGTTGCCGGCGCCGCCCAGGGTGCGGGTCTCCCGCCGCACCTCCACCACCGGCACCGGAGCTTCCGGGTTGATGCGCTCCACCCGGCCCCACAGATACTCGTCCAGCATGAAGTCCCCGGCCACTAATACCCGCAAAGAGGAGAAGGCCGTTAAATCAAGGCTGGAAAGCCGTTGGGTCAATGTTTCCAGAAGTCCCTGGGTCATTTTTACCTTGGGTTAAAAGGGGAAAAGGTTAAGAGGGTTAAGAACCTCTCCTTTTAACCCCTTTCCCCCTTCTTCTAAATTTTCTGGCCCACATAAAAGTATTGAAATCCCCGCTTGACCATCTTCACCGGGTTATAGAGGTTGCGGCCGTCAAAAATCACCGGGGCCTTCATCAGGGATTTCATCCGGTCGAAGTCCGGCTCCCGGAACCGCATCCATTCGGTGCAGATGATGAGGGCGTCCACGCCCTCCAGGGCACCGTAGCCGGAGTTGGCAAAGCTGATGGCCGGGTTCTCTCCGAAGTGCTGCCGGGCGGCAGCCATGGCTTCGGGGTCATATGCCTGGATTTTACCCCCCCGTTCCACTAAACTGGATATGACCGTCAAGGCCGGGGCTTCCCGGATATCATCGGTCTGGGGCTTGAAGGACAGGCCCCAGACTGCCAGGACCCGGCCTCGGAGGTCTCCCTGAAAATACTCTTGAATGCGGTTCAGGAAGATTTGCCGCTGGTCATAGTTGATGACCTCCGCGGCTTCCAGCAGACGAGGGGCGTAGTTCAGGGACAGGGAGGTGTGAATCAGGGCCTGCATGTCCTTGGGGAAGCAGGAGCCGCCGTATCCCAGGCCGGGGAACAGGAACAGATTGCCAATGCGGGGGTCTGAGCCGATGCCCTGGCGGATCATGGCGATGTCCGCGCCGGTGCGGGCGCAGATGTTGGCCAGTTCATTGATAAAAGAGATTTTGGTGGCCAGGAAGGCGTTGGCCGCATACTTGGTCAATTCCGCAGACACCACGTCCATGATAATAATGGGGTGGTTGGTGCGCACAAAGGGCGCGTAGAGTTCTTTCATCAGCTCCGCCACCCGGGGGTCGTCGCAGCCCACCACGATGCGGTCCGGCTTCATGAAATCATCCAGCCCGGTGCCTTCCTTGAGGAACTCAGGGTTGGAGACCACGTCGAACTCTATCACTTCCCCCCGTTTTTGCAATTCCTCTTCTATGACCTGCCGCACTTTGGCCGCGGTGCCCACGGGCACCGTGGACTTTTCCACGATTACCTTGTAACCGTTCATATGGCGGCCGATGTCCCGAGCCACCTGGAGCACCATGGACAGGTCCGCGGACCCGTCCTGATCCTGGGGGGTGCCCACCGCAATGAAAATGATGAGGCTGTTTTTCACCGCCGCGCTCAGGTCGGTGGTGAAGCTCAGCCGGTTCTCCTCACTGTTGCGCTTGACAAAGTCTTCCAACCCCGGCTCATAGATGGGTATGCGTCCTGCCTCCAGGGTCTTAATCTTGGCCTCATCCGCGTCCATACAGATCACGTCGTTGCCCATCTCGGCAAAGCAGGCCCCGGTCACCAGCCCCACATAGCCTGCCCCGATAATTGCCAGTTTCATATAGTCATGTTCCTCCGCCTGGGTTAATTTCAAACCAGTTGCTTTTTTACTCGCACGATTAGGATTTTATAAAATTTATCATCAAAAAACCAAGGACACCAAGAGCTCGCCAAGAAAAATATTTGATACCGAGTTGCGGTCAAGCGACAGCTTATACCGTTCTCGGTTTTCGGTTTTCGGTTTTCGGTTAAAAGAAATTGTATTATCAATAAGTTAGCTATAGAATTTGTTGCATCTGAAACTGAACTTGGTATTATCTAGGCGCGGACCTGTATGTCCGCCCCCTAGCGGGGGCACACACAGGTGCGCCCCTATAGATTTATGCAGTTTTTATAACGCAACTGTTATGAGTTGCGGCGCCTTAAGACAGCCAACAAGAAACCTCTGCAAAAACCGCGCGAGTCATTCCGAGTTCGGAAAGAATCTCGTTTTTCTGAAATTCTTCCAGTCACTTTGTTTCTCTGAATGGCAAATGAAGGTCGTTTGGCAGAGGTCTCAAGGACAAGAACTTTTTCTTGGTGAATCCTGGGTGTCCTTGGGGTCGGGGTGGTTAATATCTTAGGCGCTCCGGATTACATGAAATCCGGCCCTTCTTTACCCCGCATCTCTTCCGGGAAGCGCACCGGGGATCGCTTCAACTTTTCCCCGATCCCGGGAACGAAGAAAGTGACCCCGATGCGCCGGTCATCCGGCCGATCCGTGTAAGTGATATTGACCCCCCAGCACTGGCGCTGGAGAATAACGCCGTATCGGCGTTCCAATTTCTGGTCGGTGCGGAAAGTGTGGCTGAAGGTGACCCAGGATTTAAATGAACTCAGGAGGTTGACGTAAGTGTCCACGTTGATCTGTTGGGCAAAGTCTTTGATAAAGATGTAATCTACACTGACATAGTTCAACCGGGGGAGGTCCAAAAACGCAAGTTTAACGTTGGCCCGGCTAAAGCCTTCCCGGGAGGGGGTCACCCCCAGATTGGTCCCCAGGGAGATGTGGCGCCAAGGGCGAAATTCCGCTTCCGCCAGGAGGTCCGAAAAACGGCGGTGCGGCTGGTCGGTGCCGTCCAGGGCCATGCTGCTGCTGTTGAAAAAGACGCTCTGGCTCAACCGCAGCCACAGCACGTCGGACACCGTGGCCTGGCCTTGTTTATTGGTGCCTCGCCAGAGCAAGTTATTGGTCAGGCTGTAAGTCATGGCATTCACCCCGCCAATGGGGTCATCACCATCCCGCACCGGCAGGTTGCGGTTGGCCCGGACCACCCAGCCCAGGTCAAAGGGGTCGAAAGGCGGATAGCGTTGGGCCACATACCGGGGCATGTTCCAGTAAGTTACTTCCGGGCGCAGAATATGGCGGTAAAACCGGGAGGCGTCCCCATCCCGGCCGTAGTCTCGGGACCAGGCGCCCCCTAGAGTGACCTTGGCGTCGTAAAGCGCCCGGGAGAGATACCTCTCCGGAGGTTCGATGACCGGAGAGGTCGAGTCCACCCGGACCGGAGCGGTATGATCGACGCGGAACAGGGTCTCCCGGAAGCCCATCCGGGAACTGAAATAAACCCCAGGGAAAATCTGGCTCTGGAGCCATGCCTGGGGGTGGAGCTCCAACCGGTCCCCGGTCATGCCCTGGCCCTGAACAAAGTAGTGATAGGAAGAATTGAGCCCCACCCAAAGGGGCCAGTTCCCCAGGGGCAAAGGCAGCGTGATTAAGGAAAGTCCCGGCGTCCGCTGGAAGGGGCTAGGATCGCTCGGGCGCAGCCTCTCATAATAGCGGCTGTAGGCCGTGAGGTTGGCCCAAGAAAAGTTGCGGCTCAGCACCGCGGTGGAGACCCGGTTGTTGACCTCCTCCTGTTCCAGGTCACGCCCCATTTCCAGAAGCAGGCTCCGGGAATAGCGGTTTAAACCCATGTACCCGAAATTGAAGTCCTTCAGATAGCCGCGGTCGCTGACCCGGTCCACCGTGAGGCGCATGTTCCAATCCCCCAGGGGCTGGTTCACCATCCCCGCCACCCAGTAGCGGTTGGAGGTGCGGGCCTGGCCGGAGTCGTCGTTGATGTAGAAAACGCGGAAATTCCCGGCGGCCTCCTGATGCCCCCGATACCGCAGCTCCGCCCCCTGCATATAGCCACGCTTGCTGATGTAAGTCTGGAACAAAGTGCCGTCTGAGTGGTCGCTTATGGCCCAGTAGAAGGGCAGCTCCACCGCGGCGCCTCCGGCTCTTTGCTGGCCGTAGGTGGGAGGCAGGAATCCCGTCTGCCGGGTGGTTTTCACCGGCAGCACCGAATAGGGAAGGTAAAGGACCGGGACCCCCGCCAGGCGCATCTGGCTTCCCGTGCCGATGGCATAACCCTCCAGGGTCACCGACAGGGTCCGGGCATGGAAGCTCCACACCGGGCGGTCGGCGTCGCAGGTGGTGACCACGGAGCCCTCGGCATAATAGGTATTTTCCCCGGTCTTGCGCATCAAGGGGCTTTCCACATGGAAATGGTTGCGCTTTAGAAAGAGGCGGGCTTCGGTCATCTCTCCGCAGCGGGTGGCCAGATTGAATTGACCTTCCTTGCCGGTGAAAATGTCTTCCCCTTGGATCATGACCACGTTGCCCTGGAACCAGGCGATCTTGGTGGCTTCATTGACCCGCACCAGATCGGCCTTGAGGACCCGGTCCCCCTGGCGGATTTCCACCCGGCCCTGGGCTTCATAAGTTTGAGTGGCGGCGTCATAGGTGAGGCGGTCGGCCCGCAGGCGCCAGGGGTCTTCTTGAAACCGCTGGGGCTTGAAAAGCTCCACCTCCATGGGGCCGGCCGCGAAGACGCCGGCGGGGAGGAGAAGCATCAAGCCAAATAAGACCCAGAAGACCCGCAACTTTCCCATTCTCCCTGTCCTCGGAGAGCAATTATACCACAGCGCAAGGTTCATGTACCAAGAAAGGCAAGGAAAGGCAAGGAAAGATATTGTCAAGATATAGGGAGTTATGTTTAATCGGTTACAAGATATAGTGTTATGTCATATTGCTTCTAAACGAGGCCGGAACTCTCGGCGAAATGGATAACAGCCGCCCCCGGCGGTTCACTATTTTGGCGGCGAGGACGCTCTGCCGTTTGATACCAGGGCGCATTCAAAAAGAAATTTTTCTGTAGCCGCAGGCTTAAGCCGGCGCTGCCCCGGCTGGAAGCCGGCGCCACCGATTGATTGCCAATTGGTATGAGGGAGTCGTTTAAATAGGATACCGATGAGGAATGTCGCAAAGGTCTGAACCGGCAAACCCCCTTGCACCCAAGTCCAAGTTTGCATATTATAAGGCCAGCCCCGCAGGGTGCGTCTTAAGCACCATTAAAAGCTTGCGGCCTTTCCCATTTGGTGCTTGAAACGCAGGCTTCCGGGGCCGCATCCCCATAAAAAACTTACCGCCCCCGTAGCTCAGTAATGGACAGAGCAACGGATTCCTAATCCGTGTGTCCCGGGTTCGAGTCCCGGCGGGGGCGCCAGTAATAAAGTTTTCAGTTTTCAGTTAAAAATAAGTATTATCAATTAGTTATGAAGTTAGTTTGTTGCAGTTGAAAGGCGAGTCGATATAAAATGACAGGGACGGGACGGGCAACAGCCCGGTTTTTTTGCTCTGGATTTATCCGGTTATTTTGTCTCCACCACTGAATAAAAATTAAGCAAATTGCCGTCGGGGTCCCGGAAGTAAATGGTGCGGTTGCCCCAGGGGAAGGTGGTGGGGGGCAGGACGAATTGGATCGGCCATTTTTTCAGCCCCTGCAGCCGGGCGTATTCCCGGTCCGCGTCCGGGACCTGGAATTCGATGAGGACACTCCGGTTAGCGCCTTCCTCTATGGCGCCAGGGGCCAGTTTTTTCATGGACTCCAATTGATAAAGGGAAAGAATCGCCCCCTCGGTGACGAATTCCACGTAGTCCCCCTGGTATTTCTTGGGCGCGGTCTGCAAAATGTCCTGGTAGAATTCCTTCATCCGGTCAAACCTGGCGGTAACCAGGCATACATGGGTCAATTTCATGGGCCGGCTCCCTTTTCCCGCATCGGTCTTTGCCGCCGCCGACGTCACTGTTTGAGGATAATCAAGATTTCCGGCTGCCAAAATGGCGGCCCCCGATAAAATCAAGGCTATAACACCGCGATAATATAGTTGTATCCGCACGGCCTTCCCCTTTTCCCTTTTTAACCTTTTAACCTCTTCCCTCTTCCCCCTCCATTGCCGGATGCTTAACAAAATACTATACGCAGCGTCATTAATTTATAAACATGTATATAGATGTTCCCTTTGGGTCATTCTGAGCCGCAGCAGGCGGCGAAGAATCTCGTCTTTACCGGAAATCAAGAGACCCTTCGCCTGCGGCTCCGGGTGACAAAGTGGGCGGTGACAAATTGATGAAACTATAAACATGTCCAATTACTTATGACGTTATGTATAACTTAGACAATAATTATCGCGGAAAGGATTTGCCATGTTTCTTTATCTGGTGCAGCATGGAGAGGCAAAGCGAGAGGAGGAGGACCCGGCCCGGGACCTTACTCCCAGGGGTAGGGAGGACGTTATCCGGGTGGCGGATTTTGTGGAGAAATTAAATCTGTCTCCCGGCCGGTTCCTGCACAGCGGCAAGACCAGGGCTATGAGGACCGCGGAAATTTTGGCGGAGGCGCTAAAACCCCGGGGCGGCATCGGGCCCACCAACGGTTTGGCGCCTCTGGATGACCCGGAAATTTGGGCCGGCCGCGTCTCGGGCCTGTCCGAAGACCTGGTCCTGGTGGGACACCTCCCCCATCTGGCCCGATTAGCCGCGGCCCTGCTTTGCGGGGACCGGGAAAAAAGCCTGGTCAATTTCAAGATGGGGGGTGTGGTCTGCCTGAGACGAGATGACGCCGGGCGCTGGGGGGTGGAGTGGATGATTATCCCGGAAATGCTGCCTTAGTCATGAGGCGGGGGAATGCATCCTATAACAATTTTGCTTTCAAATGCAACAAATCCGCTAACCTAACATATAGATGCTATTTATCTTTTTCACAGAAAACAGAAAACTGAAAACAGTATTAGCCGCTAACCTGGTAATTTCTACAGCTTTTCGATCGTTAGCACGGTGGTCATATTTTTATACCCGCATTTCAGGCAGGCGGTGATTTCGTGGGTGATCTTGTCAAAGGAGCTGCTGTACAAACTGATGGCGCCGCTGTGGCAGATGCCGTTCCGGCCGCATCGGGGGCAAACACCATCCCCTTTAAGGCAGTAACGGATGAAAAGCTCTTCCGTCAGGTCGGCCACGGTTTTTAAGAATATTTTCACTTCAACCGGTTTGAGGTTATGGCGGAAACTCTGCATCGATAAATTTAACCCGTATGATTAAACGCCATATGGAAGTTATCAATTTAGCGGGTGAAACGCACCTTAAATTTTATTGTACTGAAATCTCCACCGAATCTCCCCAACCATTATGGCCAGACACCGTGAGCCGGTGTTTGCCCCGGGGCAGCTCCAGGGGCAGTTCATAGGGAGGGCCGGCGGCCCCGGCCTCCCGGCCGTTGACAAACCAGGTGACTGATTTGACGGAGCTGCGGCAGACGGCTTTTAGGGTAATATGAACCGTCTCCCGCTGGGGTTCCAGGAGAAAGCGGTCGCCGGGCAGCGGGTAGCTGACGGCCACCGGGAACTCCGCCGCCCCCGCCAGGGCCGGGGCCCTGCCGGCGTAAGGAATGGCAGGGTTAAATCCCAAGGTCAACTTCGCACCTGGCGGGCGGGAGGCCGGAGATGCTGCCAGGGATTTACTGCTCTCACCGGACGCCGGGGCGTTCCGGAAGGTTTGCCTCAAGTCCGGGTCAAAATCCTCCAGACGAAACTTTCCTTCCCCTCCCTTTTGAAAGCGCTGGTGGAGCCAGGCCGCGTAGTTGGCGGGCATGCGGTGCCAGGGTTCCCGGGGGTGGTGGTAAGAACACCGGGCGTCGGGTTCGGTCCCGGCAATAAAAAGTTCCTCCCGGCGGTGGGCGCAGTCCGGCCCCGGCCGGAGTCCCGAAAAGGCGCAGACCAAAGCGTGCACCACCCCTTCCGGTTTATCAAAGGGCTGGGGTGGGTCCGGGCCGAAGACTTCCGCGGCCAAATCCGCCAGAATGGGGGCCGCGGCCGCAGCGCCGCTGAGATTGGCGGTGGGCCGGCCGTTAAAATTCCCCACCCACACCGCCAGGGTGTATTCCGGGGTATAGCCCACGGCCCAGCAGTCCCGGTAGCGGGTGCTGGTGCCGGTTTTTATCCCTAAGCGCTGGGGCGGATTCATGGCCAGGGAACCGCCGAAAATCCGGGCCCGGGCCATGGGGTCGGTCAGGATGTCATTGATGACAAAGGCCGCTTGCGGGGAAAAGACCTGGACCCCTTCCCCGGGCGGCTGGTCCAGGTGCAGCCGCACCGGCCGAAAGACGCCGCCGTTGGCCAGGCAGGCGTAGCCCGCGGCCAACTGCAGCAGGCTCACCTCGGGGTTGCCCACCACCAGTCCCAGGCCGTAGTGGTCCGCGGGCAGCTCCGGATGGTTGATGAGCTGCAACTTGTTCAGGGTTTCGTAATAAGTGTCCGGCCCGGTGAGGTTGAGGAGATAGACCGCGGAGAGGTTCAAGGAATTCCCCAGGGCTTCCCGGAAAGACACGGGGCCGTGGGCCAGGCGGTCAAAGTTGCTGGGAAGGAACGCGCCCCGGGGCGTCCGGTAGCGCCGCTCCACGTCTTCCAGCACCGCGGCCGGGGTCAGGCCCAGGTCCAGGGCCTGGGCGTAAAGAAAGGGTTTCAGGGCGGAACCGGGGGAGCGCCAGGCCGCGGCGCCGTTGTTGAAACCCTGATCCCGGGGACTATAGCTGAAAGACCCCACCAGGGCCGCCACCCCCAGGGAGCGGTTGTCCAGGATCACACAGGCGGCCTGGGAGGCGCCGCCTTTCTGCAGCCGGGTGCGGTGGGAGCGCACCACGGCCTCGGCCCGGCGCTGGAGATCCCGGTCCAGGGTGGTCCTGATCCGGCCCCCGGCCGGAGTTTGCGCCCCGGCCCCCAGGACCAGGTTCACGAAGTGGGGGGCGTCAAAGGGCAAGGCCGGACGCCGGCCCGGTTCCCCCCGGAGATGGAGCGGCTCCTCCTGGAGGGCCACCAGGTCCGGGTCCTTCAAATATCCCAGCCGGGCCATGCGGCCGAGAACCCAGTCCCGGCGCTGCCGCAGCCGTGTTTGATGCGGGCCGTAGGGGTTTAACCTCCCCGGGGCCTTGACCAGGGCGGCCAATAGCGCCGCTTCCCCGGGATTCAACTGGGCGGCGCGTTTGCCGAAATAGGCATACGCCGCGGTTTCCACCCCCATGAGGTTGTTCCCTTGGGGAACCCGGTTGAGATAATGCCTCAGGATGTCTTCCTTGCTCAAGACCCCTTCAATCCGCAGGCTGCGGAGCATTTCCACCGTCTTCCGGTAATAGGTGCGGGGTCCGGGATAGGTGAGGCGGGCCAGTTGCTGGGTGATGGTGGAGGCGCCGGAAACAATGCGTCCCGCGGCCAGGTTGCTCCAAGCGGCCCGCAACAGGGCCGCGGGGTCGGCGCCGGGGTGGCTCCAGAACCTCTGGTCTTCCGCGGCCACAAAGGCCGCGGCCACCGCTTCCGGCAGCGGCCCCGGAGGCAGCTTGATGAGCTTGCGGCCCTGGGCCTCGGGGACCAGACGGAGAACCTGGCCGCGGCGGTCCTTTACCAGAGGGCCAGGCTCCGGGTCCAAGGCCGCGGTATCCACTCGGGAGGCGGCCTCAAAATGGACCATCAAGGCGGCCAACCCCAATAACAAGGCGCCTCCCAGCAGTAGGCTCAAGTTGCGGCGGCGTGACATCATCGGCCCTTAACGATGAGTTCGCCCACGGGGGTGTAGCCGTTCACCGTGGGGGCATACATGGCCGCGGCTTTGGCCGCGGGCCAGACAAATTTGCCTTCGCACACGGCCCGGGCGAAATATTCAAACACGTAGGTTCCGGAATAGATCCGGTCGCAGAAAGCCAAGACCCGGTCGTCGCGGATTTCCACATGATTGGCCCAGAAACGGAAGGCGCCCTCCGCGGTGACATATTCCGCGCCGTTGCCGTCTTCGTCACTACCGGAGCGGTCCGGTCCGCGCTCCTCGGTTTTTAAGGCGGGGTTAATCGCCACCAGCCCCGCGGGCAAAGGATCATCCAGCACCACGTACCGCTGACCTTTGCCGCCGGCGTCCATGAGCACCCGGACTTTCACCAGGTCGCCCACCTTGATGTCGGCGGAGCCATCGGTATTCTTGACGCTCCTTTGGACCTTGAAACCATGGGCCGCGCCCGTGGCCGCGATATCCGTCCGGGGAGCGGTGATCTCCAGCTTGTAAAGCCAGGTGCGGCCGGATTGACTCTGCACCCGCACCACCGGATTTTTCAGAAGGGCCGGGCCGCTGAGGCCCACGGTGCGATATCCCTTGGGGTCCAGGGTGCGGCGCTGGGGGGCCGCGCCCGGCTGACTGATTACCACCTCCTCCGGCTGGGCCTCAAAGGATACGCCCTTGAAGTGCTCGCTCAGAGCCAGGAGCGCCCAGCCGGTGTCGCTGGTGGAGGTCCAGATTCCCTGCCGGTCCAGTCCTCCCAGGAGATACAGCGCGGTTTCCTGGGTGCGGGGGTCGCCGGGAAGAATTTCCTTGCCCGCCAGCAAGGCCAGGGCCGTGACCCGGAAGCGGGGGGAAAACTCCTCCTCCCGGTCTTGCCGCCCGGCCTCGGCCGTCGCGCCCACCAACGGTTTCAAGGCATTCTGCAACTCCCCCAGGGGGCGCAGCTTGGCCTTTTTGGCGGCCAGCAGCATGAAAAGTTTGCTTTCCCGGCCCAGACGGGCATAGTCCTTTTGTACGGACTTCCAGGTCCCCGGGTCCAGGGCCCCGTTGAGAGACAGGATGTAACAGACGCTGGCCTTGAAAGCCGGAGAGGCCTCCTCGCTGGACATCAGGCTCGTGAGATAGCTCGCCACTTTTTCCATCACGTCGTCGGACACGGCCAGCCCGTTGGCCCGGGCCAGGTTCAGAGCGGCCGCGGCATATATGGTCCCCCAGAGGTGGGCTTCTCGGTTTCCCGGCCAATAAGCGAATCCGCCGGAAACGGTCTGCATCTTCAAGAGCCGGTCTATCCCGTTTTTCAGATATTTGTCCACTTCGGCCAGGTCTAATCCGGGAACCTGGCCATCCTGGATCAGCCCCCGGAGGGCCGCCAGGGCCAGGACTCCGGAACCGGTCTGCTCCACGCAGCCGTAGGGGTAGGTCATCAGGTAGTCGATGGCGCTGGTCATCCGCAAAAACGGCGATCCCGCCAGGGTCAGGACCGCGGTGACCTCTCCCGGATCCACCGCCGCGGCCCTGGTGAGGTGCGCCGGCAAAGTAATTTTAATTTCCCCGGGCCCGGTGAGGGATCCGGAAAATACCGCGGTTTCCCGAACATGGCCGGAGTTGATTTTAAGTTTCAGCTCCACCGCATCGGCCCGTCCCTGGAATTCGGCGCCGAAGCGGGCCAGGGCCGGGCCGCTTTTAACCGCCTGCCCGGTGACGTTGAGTTTAAG
This sequence comes from Deltaproteobacteria bacterium, assembly GCA_016874915.1. Taxonomy (GTDB): domain Bacteria; phylum Desulfobacterota; class Desulfobaccia; order Desulfobaccales; family 0-14-0-80-60-11; genus VGSO01. The sequence goes on along the minus strand of VGSW01000009.1, from coordinate 12,614 downwards.
ACTGTCTTTGGCATTGAGCAGGCCCGGCGGCTCTTCGGCCTTCAGCACCAAGCTGGCGTCCCCTCCCGCGGTGAACTTAACCGGCCCCGGGGTGGGGGTGGAATTGAACGCCGCCACCTGGAACCGGAAGCTGTCTCCCTGGGTGAAAAAGCTGGGGATGCCCGGTTCCAGATAAAAGTCCTTGGTGGCCAGGAAGGGACGCTCCTGGCTGGCGAACCGGCTGCCCTTATCCAGGACCACCGCGTAAACCCGGTAGGTGGTCATATTGTCCGGCAGGGTAAAGGACACCTTGGCCCGGCCCTGGGCATCGGTCCTCAGCGCCGGGTTAAAATAAGCCACCGGATCGAACCGCTTGCGCAGCTTGGCCATCATCTCCTCGCTGAGGCCCCCGCCTCCCGTGAGGGCTTCAACTCGGGAGAGATAAAAAGGCGTTTGGTGAACCAGCAAGGCCCGCAGTTCCCCGGTGAACACCCCCAGGGGATTATCAAACCGGGTCAGGTCGTCCAGGGTGGGGGTTTTAAACCCGGTAAGGGACAGGACCGCTTCGTCCACCACCGCCACGGCCAGTTCCGCTTCCACCCCCTGGCCTTTGGAGGTCAACACGGTAAAGTCCAGATGGACCGCAGCCCCCGGCTCGGCTTTGAGTTCTTTAACCTCCGGGCTGATCTTGACGTCCAGGCGTTCCACTTCCCGGTGCACCGAGAGATTGAGGTTCCCCCAGAAAACGTTGGGGGCTTCAGTGTCGTACCGGCCGGCAAACACCGGGAATTCACCCCGGGGGGTCAACCCCAGAACCGAGATATAAACATTGGGGGCGTATTCGGCCCGGATGGGGATTTCCAGCTCCTGGCCCCCGGGCTTGCCCGCCACCACCCGATGCTGGATGATCCCCGCCTGCTCCAGGGTCACCAGGTAGCGGGATACCGGGAGTAAAGGGCGGACCGTGATCTTGGCGGTCTGCCCCGGTTCGTACGACGGCCGGTCCGCGTAAATGGGCAGGGCCAGGTAAGCCCGATCTTTGTTTTCGTAGGCAAAGGATTCGCCCCGGACCTGGTACGCGGTGGCGGACGCGAACTTCCGACCGTCCTTGTCCTGGTAGGTAAAGGCCAACAGGTAGCGCCCGCCCCATCCAAAGTCGAACTTAAAAACAGCTTCGCCTTTTTCCAGGGACAGGTCGGTGACCGCGGCCCGGCGCCAGACCTCCTGCTCGTCCCAATAGAGGTCCCCCTGCTCATTGCGTTTGGGCACGCTGGTCCAGGATTGGTGCAGGACCTCGGCCTGGACCGCGCCGCTGCGGATGGCCTTGCCGTCAGGGCGGGTCACCACCACCTTGAGGGACTGTCCCTCGCCGGCCTGAACCTCCTCGGGGTGGCGGCTGATGCCCACCAGGATGTCGGGCGCGGCCTGAAACACCTTGTTGTTGGTCACGGCCCGGCCGTCAAAATCCACCACCGTGGCCACCACGTTGAGTCCGTGTTCCCCGGCCAGAATCTGCCGGTTCAGGGGAAACTCCACTTCGGCCCGGCCTTTTTCATCCAGAATGGCCTGGCCGCTCTCGATCAATTCCCCCGGTTCCTCCCCGGCATAGCCGAAAGTGAACTGCTCATAACCGGAAACCTGATAGCTGGTCTTGGACTTGTGCACTTTCCAGCGCACCTGCCCATGCTTTACCGGCCCGCCAGCGTAATATTCCCCGTTAATGCCGATGCGGACAAATTCGGCCTGGCGTTCGCTGCGGTTGACATAATCTTTCACCGTCCGGCGGAACTGCTTAAACTCGAGGTTCACGAAGTGCCTAGGCGGTTTGAACTCCTGCACCTGAAAAGTGGTGCTCGCTTCGTTCCGAGGGGGCCGGCCCGTCTTCCCCTCATCATCCTCGACAGCCCTCCGAGTGCGCCGCCCCCTTCTCATGGGGGTCTCGGCTTCAGACCCCGGTCCAAAAGCCATCGTGAGAGTATAAGTTCCCAGGCGCCAGTGGTTCTCCGCGGTGAATTCCCCGGCCACCGTGCCGAACTCCGACACCGGGCCTTCAAAGGAAAAGACCTTTTCGGCGGTGGGATTTACCACGGAAATGGAGCAGACTTCGCCGGCCGGCGGAACAATCTTCCCGTCCAGGTATTCCCGGAGCGTGCCTTTAAAATAGATTTTCTCTCCGGGGCGGTAGGCGCCGCGTTCGGTGAACACGTGGCCCTTCAGACGGCGGATTTTGTCCCCGGCCCTGACCTGCCAGATGCCTTGGGGGTTCAGATTCCCCCGGGGTTGAACCTCTATGAATGAAATGTCATCCCCGGTCCGGGCCATCAGGTAAACCAGGCGGTTATGATCCACCACTTCTCTGACCGGCTCAAACTTCGCCAGGCGCCCCAGGCCCAGGCCCTCCAGCTCCCGATGCGAAAAGACGAGAATGCCGTCCTGGTCCGTTTGGCCCAGGGGAAAGACCTTCATGTCCCGGGTGAAACCCGCCACCTGCGCCCCGGCCATGGGGGTCCCGGATTTAAGGGAGGTGACCCACACAATCAGGCTTTGACTGCCGTGCTTATAGGTCAAGCCCAGGTCGGTGATGCGAAAAACCCGGACCGCGGCGGTTTCACCCCCAGCCTGGTCTCTTATCCGAACCAGCTCCAGCGCCCCGGCTTCCTTGTCCTTACGAAAGCTCAGGGGCAGGGATACCGCCACCAGTTTGTTTTTTTCTCCGGAGGCGGGGAATACCTGTTTTTCCAGCAGGGGCGGGGCGTAAAACGGGGTCAGGGATTTCCGGGTTTCCACCAGGGTCTTAAGCTGGTCGGCTCCGGACTTCAACTGTTCCCAAGTGTGGTCCCAGGACCCCGTTTCCGCGGCCAGGGCCAGGGGTAAGAGCAGGGGGGGCACCTTGACGCCTTCAAACTCCAGGGTCTTGACGTTCTGCGCCCGGACGTGGAGCAACTGTCGGCTGTCCCGCTCGATGACGCTTTTGTTCTCCACGAACTCCACTTTGGGAACGCGGTCGGGCAGGAAAAAGGTGTTGACGGTTTTGACATAGGTTTTATTGCGGACCACCAGATTATCCGGCAAGTTGACCACATATCCGGCGCCGAATTTGAAGTTTCCCTGCAGGGTCAGGACGCCCTCCGCGCTCACCGCGGAGCGCCGCCAGTTAATCTTGACCCGGGGCAACAGATTCAAGTTCTCCCTTAAGACCGCCAAAGGCATCGGCTGGCTGAAAAGGATTCGCACTTCTTCGCGTTTGGCGTCAGGTTCGATTTTGACGATGGTGAATCGTTGTTGGGCCTCAACCTCGGCCGGAGCTTTGGCTGCCGCGGCGGCACCCTTGGGGGGCTTACCCGAGGGGGCCTTTTGGGCCGGCGCCGGCGCCGCGGAAAAAAGGAGAATTACCATCGCCACCCAGGCTAACAACCTCGGGGCTGCATGGGGGAGGGTCCGGTTGGTTAAAGCCCTGGCCACCTGGGGATCATTAGCCCTGATGGGCTGATCCTGGGGGCCATCCACCTTTTGCCGCGATCCTGGCAGTAACGAGAGCATGGGTTTCTCCCGCGGAGGTATTAAATACGGTTTTCGGTTTTCAGTTTTCGGTTTTCTGTTAGAAAGAATTGGATATCAGTAAGTTAACTTTGTAGTTTTGAAAGAGAAAGCGTACATCCGGCCTGGATTCGATATCCTTTAATCTAACCCAGGCCGGATTGTCATGGCTATGGAAAAGATATGAGCCAGGGATTTTCTATCCCTCTCTGAAAATCCTATGTAGGGTGCGTCTTACGCACCCAAATGGCGCGAGACCACCCTAGAACTCGTTCCCTGCCGGACGTTTCTCACTACGGGAATGATAGAGAGTGGCTTGGTAAGCCCGGAGACCGAGGGGACGCCGCCAGGCGGGCCACTGTCGCCGCTGCTGTCCAACCTGATGTTGAAGGGGCTGGATCGGGAGTTGGAAAGACGCGGCTACCGGTTTGGGCGCTACGCCGACGACTACAACATCCATGTGCGGAGCGGGCGGGCGGTGAGCATGTGATGGCGAGCGGGAGCCGGATTCTGGAAAAGAAGCTCAAGCTCAAAGTGAACCCTGGGGAAGAGTGCCGCACCCCGTCCTGGGAGCGCAAGTTTCTGGGTTTCAGCTTTACCTCTGGCAGTGACCCCAAGTGGCGGATAGCGCCCCAGGCATCCGAACAGCGCGTTCCGGAAGGGATTACAGCCGCTCCGCCACCGATTTCATCTCCATAAAGAGCCTGAGATAGTCCGGGCCTCCGGCTTTGGCGTTGGACCCGGACATTTTAAATCCGCCGAAGGGCTGCACTCCCACCAGCGCCCCGGTGATTTTGCGGTTGATGTACAGGTTCCCCACGTAAAATTCCCGCTTAGCCCTCTCGATGCGTTCCCGGCTGCGACTGAACAGGCCGCCGGTGAGGCCGTACTCGGTGTCGTTGAAAATCCGCACCGCGTCGTCGAAGTCCCTGGCCTTGATGACCGAGAGGACCGGCCCGAAAATCTCATGCTGGGCCAGCCGGGCGCCGGGGGGAACTTCGGCAAACACCGTAGGCTCCAGGAAGTAGCCGCCGTCCCGCGCTATCCGGTTTCCCCCGGCCGCGAGTCTCGCCTGGGTCTTCCCTTTTTCGATCTCCTGGAGGACCATGTGGTACTGGGCCTCAGAGATAATAGCCGCCACTTGAAAGTTCTCCTCCGCGGGCCCGACTTTGATATCCTTGACCGCGGCCAGCAACCGTTCCAGCACGGTATCGTAAACTTCTTTCACAATAATGAGGCGCGACGCCGCGGAGCATTTTTGCCCTTGAAACCCGAAAGCGCTCCGGACCGCGTCGGAGACGGCCGCGTCCAAATCCGCGGTCTCGTCGATGACGATGGCGTCTTTCCCCCCCATTTCCATGTAGGCGCGCTTCAGCCATTGTTGCCCCGGATGGACCTGGGCCGCCCGGACTGCAATGCGGGTGCCCACCGCTTTGGAACCGGTGAAATTGATGAACCGGGTCCTGACATGGTCCACCAGGTAGTCCCCCACTTCCTCACTCCGGCCGGGCAGGAAGTTGACCACCCCCGGGGGGAGGTCCGCGGCCGCTACGGCCTCCATAAATACTGCGCCGATCACCGGAGTGCAGGACGACGGCTTCACCACCACGGTGTTGCCGGCCGCCACCGGCCCCAGGGCCATGCCCACCAGGATGGCCAGGGGGAAGTTCCAGGGCGGGATGATGACCCCGGCGCCCAGGGCTTGCAGCAAGGATTGGTTGAATTCTCCGGGAAAGGGGCGCACCGGCTGCGGTTTGGCGAATTTCAGGGCCTGCCGGGCGTAATATTCGCAGAAATCGATGGCTTCCGCCACGTCGGCGTCGGCCTCGGCCCAGTTTTTCGAGGCCTCCAGGGTTTCCCAGGCGGCCAACTCGAACTTGCGGCGGCGGAGTTCCGCGGCCAGTTTGACCAGGATAACGGCCCGCTCTTCCGCCGGCCGGGTGGCCCAGGCCGGGAACGCCTGCCAGGCGGCTTCCAGCGCCTGGTCTGCCTGCTGGGGGCCGGCCGTGGGCACGGCGCCCACCACTTCGGCAGGTTTGGCCGGATTAAGGCTGAGGATCCGCCCGCCGGTGTCCACTTCTTCTCCCCCGATGATGAGTGGCCGGAGGGCCCCCAGTTGGCGGCGCACCCGGGCCAAAGCTTCCCGGTAGGCCGCGGCCGAAGCCGGATCGGAAAAGTCGGTTAACGGTTCGTTCTGGTATGGCTGCAACATACGGCACCCCCTTCCGGTACTTGCCATTAAATTAAGGAGGGAAAGAAGGTCGTGCAACTTGAGGACTTGCGGCTATAATACGTTTTCAGTTTTCTGTTTTCAGTTTTCTGTTTTCTGTTAAAAAGACAAATAACTTCTATATGTTAGGTTAGCTAATTTTATTCCATTTGAAGGAAAATGGTATATCCCCAAAATTATATGATATCGTACATACAGGTGCGGGAAATGTCGGCAGGTTTTGAGGAAGCCAATGACTGCGGTTAAATTTAAAATTTCGGCTTAATTTGACATTGACTTATACCGTGTCCCATGGAAGACCTTCCTGAAAAAAAGAAAATCCGCGCCTTGGGCCTTTTGTCCGGCGGCCTGGACTCCATGCTGGCCGCGGCAGTGCTCCGGGACCAAGGCATCGACGTGGAACTCATCACCTTCGTCACCCCCTTCTACGGGGCCGAACGGGCCAAGGAATCCGCGGCCCGCCTGGGTCTGCCCCACCGGGCGGTGGATATCTATGAGAAATTTCTCCCCCTGATTTACACCCCGCCTCACGGCTTCGGCCGGGGGCATAATCCCTGTATTGACTGCCACATTCTGATGCTCCTGGAAGCCGGGGCCGTCATGGAGGCGGAAGGCTTTGACTTTCTCTTCACCGGGGAGGTGCTGGGGCAGCGGCCCATGAGCCAGCACCGGGGGGCGCTGAGCCTGGTGGCTCGGGAATCAGGCTATCCGGACCTGGTGCTCCGGCCTCTGAGCGCCAAGAACCTCCCTCCCACCCGGCCCGAACTCCTGGGCTGGGTGGACCGGGAGAAACTGCTGGCTATCAGCGGCCGCAGCCGGAAGCGCCAGATGTCCCTGGCCCCCCAATTCGGCATCACCAAATATCCGGCGCCCGCGGGGGGTTGCCTGCTGACGGACCCGGGCTATGCCACCAGGCTCAAGGAACTGCTGGCCCATCAACCCCAGGTGGCCCGGAAAGACCTGGAACTCCTCAAGTGGGGCCGACATTTCCGCCTGCCTGGGGGGGCCAAGGCCATAGTGGGGCGCACCCATCAGGAAAACGAGGCCATCCTGGCCTTGAAAACCGCGGACGATCTGATCCTCAAAGTGCTTGAGATCCCCGGCCCCCTGGTATTGCTGCCGGAAAATGCCGCAGACGAAGACGTGCAGACGGCCGCGGCCCTGGCCGCGGCTTACAGTGACGCCCCCGAAGGCGTTGAGGCGACGGTGGCGGTGCAATGGGAAGGCGGGGAGACAGGGTTTATTCACCTTACCACGCCGCCCAAGGAGCGCTTTAAGGATTTGATGATTTGAGAGAATTAGCTGTCAGCTTTCAGCCAAGAGGGACGGGAGACAGAGGACGGGGGACGGGGGGGAAAATCCCGGTCTTCGGTCCCCGGTCCCCGGTCTTCAGTCGTTAATTCCCTATATCTCTAACCCCTGATACCTAAAAACTGCCCCCTCACCCCCCAACCCCCTCCAGCGCCCGGCGGGCGAAGTCCAGGGAGGCGTCCAGTTCCAGGGCCTGCTTAAGGACGAAGGCCCCTTCTTTTTCGTGGCCCAGCCTCAAGAGGTTGATGCCCAGGTTGGCGTAATCGATGGCGGAGCCGGGGTCCAATTCGATGACCTTCTCGAAGCAGTGCACCGCGTCCTGATAATTCCCCAGTTTATAGAAGCAAAAACCCAACAGATGGTGGGCCTCCTGGAGATCGGGGGATAGCGCGATGGCCTGCTCCAGGCAGTCCGCGGCCTGGGGATAGTCTTCCAGGTCTTTGTGACATTCCCCCAGGTGCACGTAAATGCTGGGGATTTCATGGGCAGGGGGGCCGAGTTCCAGGGATTTTTGGAAATGACTCAAGGCCGCGCCGGCCTGGCCCAAATTGGACTGGGTAAGGCCCAGAAAGAAGTTGACATCGAAGCGTTCCGGGAAGGCTTCATCCAGGCTGTCCAGGGCCTCCAGGGCGTCCCAAGGCTCGGCGTACAGGGCCGCCACTTTGGCCAGATGGAAGATAACGTCGGTGTTGCGGGTGCGCTCCAGGAAGTGGGCGCCGGGGATGAGCACGTACACCGCGGGGATGCCGATGTCCGGGTGGGTGACGTCCACCACGAAGACGTCCAGGCCGATGTGGGACAGGGCCGCCAGGCAGCGCTGAATTTCCTCTTTGAGGTTGGGGTGGGCCAGATTGGGCAGGCTGGAAAGCGGCTTCATCGGCCCTGCCGCCATGAGGTACGCAGCTTCCTCCAGGGTCTCATATTTGGGCAGAGTGGGCCGGTAGCTGGTGCGGCGGTGAAAGTCCCCGGCCAACTGGGCGATCTCGGTCAAGGCCCGGATAAGGGATTTTTCCGGGTCCGTGGTGGTGCCGGCCGCGAAAACGATTTCGCTTTCCGCCGGGAAGGTGGAGGGGTCGTAGGCTATAGCCCCCACCGTGGGGATGCCGGTGTCCATGGAAAAGTCCCGGAGCCAGACCTTGATCCCGTTTCTCCGGAATTTATCCAACAGTTCCCGGCCCGCGGGGTCCTGAACCGATTCCGGGTCAATGAGCGGGGTGGGGATGAGGTCATGACTGATGACCGAGCCCACGTGGCGTTCCACCACCTCGCACAGGGCCTGGAGAATGGCCTCTTCCATACAGTTGCCCGCGGCGGGGCCGTTGTATTCTTCAATTAAATAGAACCAGTGCAGGGGGAAATGAACGGCCTCGTCTTTGGTGAGGTTGGTGGCCGGGGTGAAATAGAGGGGCCAGTCCTCATAAAGTTTGGCCGCGGCCTGGGCTTCGGATGAAGTGTCAAAAAGTGATTTTGCCAGGTAGGCGAAGTCCAGGGCCCGGCCTTCCAGCTCCCGGGGCCAGCCGTAGTGGTGGGGGCATCCCTTGACATGGGTGAAGAAGCTGAAGCGCTCCACCAGTTCCATGAGGGCCGAGGCTTCGGACTGGACCGGCGTAGCCCCTTTGCCCATCTGCTTCTGGGTGGGAACCACCCGTTTGGCGTCCACCCCCAAGATGCTGATGAACACCGGGATATCCAGGCGTCCGGAATCGATGCGCACGGTTTCCTGGAGGATCTGGAGGTCCAGCCGGGCGAGGCGCTCCCGCACCCGGGCGATGGTCTGCTCCGGGGTCAGGACCTTGTCCTGGTCGTAGGTATAGCTTTTAAAAGCGTCGGCCAGCCGCAAAGGTGATAGCATAGTTTTCTGTTTCCTGTTTTCTGTTTTCTGTAGGTGGCCTGAAAAGAATTCGCCGTTTACTATCAAAATAATCGTAATTGAGATAGAGGGCGTGCCTTAAACTTACCACTCCGCCGAATCCCCCACCTTGATGCCGTAGCGGTCGATGAAGCCGGCAGGGACTTCCAGCACATGAGTCACCGGTTCAGGGGAGTTGATGGCACCCTGGTAATCGGCCGGCACATTCCGGGCCAGGCCCGCCACTTTGCCGGGGACCAGCCAGATGAAATCCAGGGGAAACTGCATGTCGCGCATACAGAATCTCTGCACTCTTTTAGGGGGCATGACGAAGAGCATGCCCTGACCCTCGGGCAATTCCTTCCGGTGGCTCAGACCCAGGTAGAGTTTTGGGGGGGATTGGACCACTTCCGCCTTTACTTTCACCTGGCCCACAGTGACCCAGGTGAAGGGGTTGCCGTATTCGGAGCGATCTTCGGCAGAGCTGCCCCCGGACGTGGCCACAAGGAAGCATAAAGGGATGATCAACCAAAATGGGATTCGCAAATAAAAAGAGTTCATTCCGCTCTCGCGATTTTTCCACAACTTACCAGAAATTAATGGAAGATGCCTCGGCCCCTCTGCTTTCCGGTTCATTTGCCTATTTCCCCTTGTGCGGATACGGCACTTTCCAGTCTTGAATCCGCATGATCTCTTTTTCCCGCCCGATCATCACCAGGATATCGCTGGGCTTGATGAGGAATCCAGGGTCGGGAAGAAAGATGAACCGGGGCGGCACCAGCTCTTTGATGGCGATGACAAATACCCCGAAGTGTTTACGCAGGTTCAATTCCTCCAGGCTGCGGCCGTAAAAGGCGTCGGGAGGGGCCACGTCCATCACCCGGTAGTCCGCGGCCAGGGGAATGAAGTCCAGGAGGTTGGGGTTGATGATTTGTGAGGCCACCCGGCGGGCGGTTTCCCTTTCCGGGAAAATGATCTCCTTGGCGCCGATGGACCGAAGGATGGCGGCATGGTCCTCCGTCTTGGCCTTGGCGCGGATCATGGGAACCCCGATCCTTTTCAGGTGCAGGGTGCACAGGATACTGGCCTCCATGCTCTCGCCGATGCTGACGATGGCTTCGTCGAAGTCAGGAGAGACCATCGCGCTCAAGGAAACATAGTCGCGTACGTCCAGGACCAAGGCCCGCTGCACATCCTCGCTGATGGCGTTGACCAGTTCCTCGTCGTGGTCCAGAGCCAGGACTTCGCATTGGCGGGCCAACTCCCGGGCTAGTTCGCTCCCAAACTCACCCAGCCCGATTACGCAGATATGCTTGCGCTTCATCCGATCAAGATTCTCCCATCAGGATATTTTACGTGGGTTTGTTCTTTGGGGAACATCCAGATGGCCAGCGTCAGCGGCCCCAGCCGACCCAGGAACATGGTGGCGCTTATCCATAATTTCCCCGTAACCGTGAGTTTGTCCGTAATGCCGGTGGACAGTCCCACGGTGCCAAAGGCCGAGACCAGCTCAAAGAGGACGTCATGTAGGCCTATCCCGGTCCTCGCCTCAGTGACCAGAAGCAAGAACAGCCCCAGGACGATCCATCCGATTGCCAGCTGTACAAGGAGGGTCACCCGGGCGATAATATCCGGGGAGATGCGGCGGTCCAACAACCTGGCCTCCTTTTCTCCTTTTAGCTTGGCCCGCAAATCCGCCAATAAGATGGCCAGGGCCGTGGTCTTGATGCCGCCGGCGCAAGAGGCCGGGGAACCGCCCACGAACATTAGGAAGATCAACAGCAAAATGGAAGCTAGGGGCAAGGCCCCGATGTCCACGGTGTTGAACCCCGCGGTGCGGGCGGTGACGGATTGGAACAGGGCCGAGTGGATTTTAACCCCCCAGGTGGGTTCCTGGTTAGTCAGACCCAATATGAGCAGGCCCAGCGCACCCAGAACGATGAGTGTGGCGCTCATCCGCAGGACCACCCGGGTATGCACCGACAGGCGCTTAGGCCCGCCTGGCCCCCCGGCCTGCAGCCCATTCCGAAATTTGTCCCCTATTTCCCGGACTACCACATGACCCAGGCCGCCGATGATGATGAGGCCCATGATGGTGAAGGTGAAGAGGCGGCTGTCCCGCACCCCCACGAGGTTATCTGAATAAATGGAGAACCCCGCGTTGCAGAAGGCCGACACTGAATGAAAGACTGATGAGAACAGGGCCTGGGCCGGAGGGGTGGCCCCCCACAACAACGCGGCAAAGAGCAGAACTGCTCCGGTGAACTCGGTGATGGCCATGATCCACAAAATCTGTTTAAACAATTGCTTGAAGCTGACGCCCACGTCCTGCTGAAATAAGGAGCCGTGGAGCAGGGCCTGAGATTTCAGGGACATACGACGGCCCAAAAGGAGTTGAAAGAAAAGGCCGGCAAAGGTCATAATCCCCAGGCCGCCGGTCTGGATGAGCACCAGGATGACGATTTGCCCGAAGAGGCTGTACGCGGTGCCGGTGTCCACCACTATCAGCCCGGTGACGCATACCGCCGAAGTGGAAGTGAACAGCGCGTCTACAAAGCTGATCCGCTGTGATCGGGCGGCCCAAGGCAGAGTGAGGAGAATGGCCCCGGCCAGGATCACCCCGGCGAAGCTCCCCACCAGCATGGCTTCCGGCAACTGGAACAAGGCGATTATCTTACTTTTTTTGGAGGATTTGTTCGCCATTCCTTCAAGGCTGACCCTGATTGCGACGACTTGCCACTGATGTCCGGTTAGTCACAATAAGCCAATTCCCAGCTTTTAGCCATCGCTTTCAAGTTACCCTAAGCAATAAACTTGTCAAGACATTCACCAGGGTTTAATATTCGACCTAACGCATGGTTTGAGGAAAATTCCGGCCCCCACATTATAAAATGAAGGCCCTCATCCTTACCATCCTCAATCTGGCCCTGGTCGCCCTCTTCTTTCTGGTCCTCAAGAAACCCGGGCGGCTGTCTTATTATTTCCAGGGCCGCTGGTGGCTCACCTGGCTTTCGGTGGCGGTCATCACCCTGATGGACGAGCTGACCTCGGTATTTTACGCCCCCGCCGAGGCCTATCGGTTCATCGGCCCCAGCGCCATCTTTTTCATTGCCTTCACCGCGGTCTTCGTCCACTACATGACCACCCGGCTGGTGGAGATCGCCGAAATCCTGGAGCACCACGGCCTCATCGGCGGCGGGGTGTACTCTTTTTCATATTTGGTCCTGGGCCCTCTGGTGTCCTTCATTGCGGTGGCCTCCATTATGGTGACCTATATCCTCACCGCCTGCATTTCCGCGGTGAGCGCGGTGGAAAATGCCAATTTCTTTTTCGGCCTGGGCCATTATGTCAAAATGTGCTTGGTGTTGCTGATTATCTGGGGCGTGGCAGGGCTGAACATCCTGGGCATCAAGGAAAACGCCCGGTTCACTTTCATGATCTTCATGGCCGCCGCTTTCATTTTTCTCAATCTCATCTGCTCCGGCATCCTGGCCCTGGACAGCGGCTCCCTGGACCGTCTGTCTGAGGCCATGACCCATACAAAAGGCCGCCTGCATTCGGATTCCTGGTTCACCAGTTATGGCATCTTCATCGCCTCCACCGCTTCCTGCGTGCTGGCTTATTCCGGGGTGGAGTCGGTGCTCCAGACCGCCAGCCTGGTGCGCAGTTGGCGGGAGATCGGCAAGGCCTACATCTTTTTAGGCGTCA
>VGSW01000008.1 GCA_016874915.1 Deltaproteobacteria bacterium | reverse complement strand
CCACCTTTAAGAAAGCGCCACGGCAGCGCAAAGGGTCAATGGGGAAAAACCAACAGAATCTAATATAAAAATCTTAAGGGATTGGGAGTGGGGGTTTGGGGGAGGGGGTAAGGGCGGGCGCCCTTACCCCCTCCCCCAAAAATCATCCCAAAGGAGGTGCCCATGGCTCGGAGTGGCGGCTGGACCATAATTTTTGTATTTTTGCTGGGTGTCCTGGGGGCCGGCGTCTTCTGGGTTTACGGTCCTTATTTCCAGGGGGTGGTGAGCCGGCAGGTGACGGAAATCATGAAAGGCCACCCCGTGAGCGTGGAAGTGACCAAAGGCGCCCCTGGGGATTTGAAAGCCGCGGCGCCCCAGGCTCTGGGTCCCCGATTCCAGATAGTGGCTGACGGCAAGCACGTTTTTCTGGCGGACCTCCGGGAGGGCCGGGTGTGGCGTTATTATCACCACACCAAGGAAGGGGGATACGCCAAGGAAGAGGAAGGATTTCTCCCGGTTTCCATGTTTTTCGGGGGCAAGAAGCATTACAGCGCGGTGGACATTGACGCCGCGCCCCGGCCCCCGGCGGCAGGAGAGGCCAAACCGCGATGATCCGCCGCCTGGTGGGGGGGGATCTGGCCTGGGCCGCGTTCATCCTGGGTCTGGCCGTCCTGTTCGGCCTGGGTCAGCACTGGACCCTGGTGCGCGTCTCTTTTAAGGGAGAACTCACGAGTTATCTGGACAAAGAGCGCGCCGCCCGGCGGGAGGCTAAATTTCAAGGAGTGAAGACCATCAGCCTGGCCCAGACATATGAGATTTTTCAGCAGGGCGGGGCGCTCTTCGTGGATGCTCGCAAGCCCGAAGAGTATGCCGAACTCCATATCTCCGGCGCCATCCACCTTGACCCCTGGAAGCTGGATATGGAAGGCCCCCGAGGTCTGGAGGGCGTGGAGAAGACCCGGCCCATCGTAGTGTACTGCAGCCAGGTGCAATGCGACGCCAGCCTCAAGGTGGCGGAAAAGCTCCAGTCCTTGGGGTTCTCGGAGGTGGCGGCTTTTCTGGCGGGCTTCAACGCCTGGGACCAGGCGGGTTATCCCGTGGACACTAGTAAATAAGGTTAAGAGGGGAAAAGGGGAATAAAACCTTATCAAATGCTGATTCAAGTTCCAAATAAACCGAAAACCGAAAACCGAAAACCGAAAACCCCCCTTGCCGCCCGGCTTCTGGAAATCGCGCTGGGGGGTGTCTTTCTGTATGCCGGGGCGCTAAAGCACCTTCATCCCCAGGAATTCGCCGAGGCCATCCTGGCCTACCAGCTCCTGCCCCAGAGCCTGGTGGGGACCGCGGCCGCCGTTATTCCCTGGACGGAGTTGGCTGCCGGCCTGTTTCTCATCTTCGGGCTGAAGCGGCGGAGCTGTCTCTTGATTCTTGCCTTATTAACCGGAAGCTTTATGGTGGTTCTGCTCATCACCATGGCCCGAGGCCTGAAAATCGACTGCGGCTGCGGCCTCTTCTCTTCCCGGCAAGTGGGTTGGGGCGCGGTGCTCATCGACGCCGCGTTTCTGGTCTGGGCCGCGGTGCTTTACTGGTGGGAGCTTCCTGCCAGGGGAGAGAGTTGATAGAAATTATTTTGAAAAAATTTAGCGGAAAGGGGTAAAATCTCCATTAAAGGCTTTTAGGCCAGTCAACCTCTCATGGTTAAGCACAAATCACGCGTGGAGCAGGCGCCTCAGCCGCAGCAGGAGGCGCAGCAGCGGGCCGACCGCATCCAGGCCTTCTGGCAAGAGATGGAGGCTCTAGAACAGGAGCAGGCCCTGGTGCTGCCCGAAGACCAGCGGCGCGCCTTACGCGTTTATCACGACCATCTTCTGTCTTCCTTTTCCCGGCAGTTCGAGGTGGACACCACCAAAGTGCAGAAGCAGCTTTCCCTGGGGATGCGCATCGTCTCCCTGTTGGGCGCGATGGCTTTCTCCACGGCCTTGTTCTTCTTCATGTACCACTTCTGGGGGAACTTCTCCATCCCCGTCCGGGTGGCCATCTTGATGACCACCCCCCTGTTGGTTACGGTAGCGGTGGAATTAACCGCCCGGCGGGAGCGGATTCTCTATTTTGCCCCGATGCTGGGCCTACTTGCTTTCACGGGCCTGGCTCTCAACCTCTATCTGTTCCGGGAGCTCTTTAACCTGACGCCTTCGGCCGCCGGACTTCTGGCGCTGGCAGCCTTCGCCTTCATCCTGGCTTACACCTACAATTTGCGCTTTCTGCTTATCGCCGGCCTCATATCCTTCATGTGCTACCTGTCGGCGAGTTTCGGGGCCTTTCGAGGGGGGTACTGGCTTTCCCTGGGGCAGCGGCCGGAGGATTTTATCCTGGCCGGCCTCATCATTGCGGCATTATCGGTGGCGCCACAACAAAAATATCCCGCCTTCCCCCGGGTTTACCGGGTGGTGGGCCTGCTGGCGGTCTTTCTGGCCATACTCTTCCTCGCCAGCTACGGGCATTTAAGCTACTTCCCCTTTTCCCACCAACGGGTGGAGCATTTCTACCAGGTGGCCGGTTTTGTGGTGGCGGGAGGCGTCATTTGGTTGGGTGTAGGCCGCCGCCTCCAGGATGTGGTGATTCTGGGGAACGTCTTTTTCGTCATTTTCCTCTATACCCGGTTTTTCGCCTGGTGGTGGGACTGGTTGCCCGCGTATCTCTTTTTCCTCATCCTGGGGGCCGCAGCCCTCCTCATCCTGTTCTATTTGAAGTGGCTCCGCCGTCTCACCCAGGAGCCCCGGCCATGAGACGGTATGGATTCCTGGGCGCGATTCTGTTTTTGCTCCTGGTGAATGCCGTTCTATTCTTTCGGGTGGCTTACAACCGCTGGGGAGTGCCTCAAGAACGGATAACGCTCACCGGCAGAGAAATCGAAATGGAAGGGGGGGTATATCAGCCTGGGACCAAGATGGTTGAAAGGAAGAGGCCCACCAGCATCAGGTTAAAATATAGCCATAGTTGCCCCTGGTTCGATGCGGCGAAACTGGAGTCCATCGGCTTTGACTGTCGCGTGCCCTCGGATAAGGATGCTTTCCTGTATGACCTCAAGGTGAGACCCCGCCGGACCTTCGCGGTGCTGGAGTATGAGGGTAGGGCCTATGAGACCTGGCGACATGAGACTGAAGAAAAGATCGAAGATCTGGAGGACAAATGGAAAAGGGGTGAAATTAAGTCCGATAGCTACCTGAAGGATATGAAAGACAGTTTAGTCAGCAACACCCGTCTCTTTCCCATCGATGTGGGCAATGATCCCGGCGTTCTCCGCCAACGCTATCCTGACCGCCGCCGTCTCATGATCGCTCCCGTCGTGGCGAGAATGATATCTGGCGGAGCGCATGGGGCGCATCCCCAGGGAACCATCTCCCTTCAGGTGAATAGTATCTATTTGTCTGACCCACAAAGGACCCGGTTGGCAGAAATTTTACGCCAGCTTCAGGCTAACAAAGGAAAACCCGATTACCCGGGCGGCTGGCTGGCCCCCGAACAGCGCCGGCGCCTCCGGTTCACCATCTGTTACGGCAGAACCTACGAGCCCTGGGTGGAGGATATCAGTCTCCAGGGGGAGCCCCCCTGAGCCGTTATGGGATATACTGAGACAGTCCCTTAAACCCTGGATAGAGGTTCCCCAAGCCCCCATGTCCAGATTTTTCAACTTTTACGACCCCCTGGAAAAGCGCTATATCTTCAATAGCTTCCTGGTGGTGGCGGCCCTGGTGGAAGTGCTCATCCTGGTCTTCACCCTCATCTGGCAGATTGACGAAGGCGTTTTCGGGGGGTCGGTCAAGGTGGTGCCTTTTCCCTGGAAGGAGTACCTGCTGGCCAGTTTCACCGCCCCCATCGCCCTGGTCTTTATCTTCGGCCTCATTGTTCAGGGGTTCGAAATGATGGGAGGGGAAGGAGAGACTTCCAAGGATACCCCGGGGGCCCTGCACCGGAGAGGGCGGGTCCGCTATTTCCTGGGGCTGCTGGCCTTGCTGGCTTTTCTGGTCCTGCTGTTTAAGGGCGGCTTGGTCTTAGAACTGTTAACCGCCGGGGTCAAAGCCTTGGGTCTGGGCGGCTCTTATCTGCTCATCGGCCTCCTGGCCCTGGCCCTCCTTTACCTGCCCCTGCGTCTGATGCTGCGCTACCGGCTGCAGAAAAAAGCCATGGAATACCAGTATCTCCTGACCCTGGCGGAAAAACACGGGGTGGCCATCATCGACCCCTGCCATCCTGAGTCCCTGATCCCGCCGGGTGAAGGACAAAAAAAATTGGCAGAAGCCGTTCCTCCCCCCCTTTCCGACCCCCAATCCGAAGAGGGCGGCCATTCTCGCTAAGATTTGCCTTAATCTCACCGGCCGCAGCCCGGCGCCACTATTTTCCTGCTTAACCACCCGATTAACCATTAGAAATCGATTTTCCATTAATCTCCATTAAACTTGTGAAAATTTTCCTTTACAGGGCTGACAATCTAGGATATTAATGGGCAATTCAATCCAGAGGTATGCGCTCCAGAGTTAATCGGAGAAAAGGAGGTGATGAGGACACCGCCGGCTGTAAGCATAACTTCTTATAATAATTAAGGAAATATTACTCATCAGGAGGTTGACGGATGGATATTATGACTTTCGCTTTAATCTGTGGCGCCGTAGGCGTAGCCTATGGTCTGTTCACCACCACCTGGGTCCTGAAACAGGACGCCGGCTCCCCGCGGATGCAGGAAATCTCCGACGCGGTGAAGGAAGGGGCCAACGCCTTCCTGAACCGGCAGTACAAGACCGTGGCCATGGTGGGCGCGGTCATCTTCGTGCTGCTCTTCGCCCTGGGCAAATACACCGCCATCGGCTTTGTCATCGGCGCCTGCGGCTCCGCCATAGCCGGATATGTGGGCATGTACGTGTCGGTGCGGGCCAACGTGCGCACCGCCCAGGCGGCTTTCACCAGTATGGCCCATGCCCTGAAGGTGGCTTTCCGGGGCGGCTCGGTGACCGGCCTGCTGGTAGTGGGCCTGGCCCTGCTCAGCGTGGCTGGCTATTACAAGTTTCTCATGGCGGTTGCTCCCAAGGAAGCCATGCACGCCCTCATCGGTCTGGGCTTCGGCTGCTCTCTGGTCTCGGTCTTCGCCCGGTTGGGCGGCGGCATCTACACCAAGGCCGCAGATGTGGGCGCCGACCTGGTGGGCAAGGTGGAAGCGGGCATCCCCGAGGACGACCCCCGGAACCCCGCGGTCATCGCCGACCAGGTGGGCGACAATGTGGGGGACTGCGCCGGTATGGCCGCGGACCTCTATGAGACCTATGTGGTGACGGTAGTGGCCGCCATGCTCCTGGCCTATACCATCTATGGCGCCGGCTCCCCGGCCATCATCTTCCCCATGGTCATCGGCGGCGTATCCATCATCGCCTCGGTCATCGGCACCTACTTCGTGCGCCTGGGCAAATCCCAGTACATCATGGGCGCGCTCTACAAGGGCCTCATCGTGGCCGGAGTTCTGGCGGTCATCGCCTTCTATCCCCTGGCCAATAAATTCATGGCCGGCGTGGCCGCCAAGGCCGCCAAAGCGGGGGCTGCCGGGTTTGTGATCCCGCCCTTTAACGTCTTCCTGCTGGCGGTCATCGGCGTGGCCCTGACCGGTCTCATTGTGGCCATCACCGAGTACTTCACCTCCAAGAGCTTCGCCCCGGTGAAGTCCATCGCCTTCGCGTCCACCACCGGCCACGGCACCAACGTCATTCAGGGTCTGGCCATCTCCATGAAGGCCACCGGCGCCCCGGTAATCGTCATCGTGCTGGCCATTCTGGCGGCCTTCAAGTTGGGCGGCGGCCAGGCCAGTCCCGGCACCGGCCTCTATGCCATTGCGCTGACCGCGGTGGCCATGCTGTCCATGACCGGGATCGTGGTGGCCATTGACTCCTACGGGCCCATCACCGACAACGCCGGCGGCATCGCCGAAATGGCGGAGTTGCCGGAAGAGATCCGCAACATCACCGATCCTCTGGACGCGGTGGGCAACACCACCAAGGCGGTGACCAAGGGTTATGCCATCGGCTCCGCGGGTCTGGCCGCCTTGGTGCTCTTTGCCGAGTACTCCCGGTCTTTCCCCGAAGCCATGAATATCAACTTCGTGCTCTCCGATCCGCGCGTCCTGGCCGGCCTGTTCATCGGCGGTCTGCTGCCCTACTACTTCGGCGCCCTGTGCATGGAGGCCGTGGGCAGGGCCGCGGGCGG
Organism: Deltaproteobacteria bacterium; assembly: GCA_016874915.1. Classification (GTDB taxonomy): domain Bacteria; phylum Desulfobacterota; class Desulfobaccia; order Desulfobaccales; family 0-14-0-80-60-11; genus VGSO01. The sequence goes on along the minus strand of VGSW01000008.1, from coordinate 40,022 downwards.
CGTGGTGGATGAAGTGCGGCGCCAGTTCCGGGAGATTCCGGGCATCATGGAAGGCACCGCCAAGCCCGAATACGGCACCTGCGTGGACATCGTCACCAAGGGCGCGCTGCGCCAGATGATGGTGCCGGCCCTGATCCCGGTGCTCTCCCCCATCATCGTGGGCTTCACCCCGGGTCTGGGTCCCGTGGCCCTGGGCGCCATGCTCATCGGCTCCATCGTCACCGGGCTGTTTTTGGCCATTGCCATGACCTCCGGCGGCGGCGCCTGGGACAACGCCAAGAAGGCCATTGAAGACGGGCTCTATGGCGGCAAGGGCTCCGACGCCCACAAGGCCGCGGTCACCGGCGACACCGTGGGCGACCCCTACAAGGACACCGCCGGTCCCGCCATGAACCCCATGATCAAGGTGGTCAACATCGTGGCCCTGTTGATCGTGCCCCTGCTGATTGGGAAGTAATGTAAGTTAACCGCGGATAAACGCGGATAAGCGCAGATAACTCAAAGGCCGGTCCCTCAAGGGGACCGGCCTTTTTAAGTTTTCGGTTTCCGGTCTTCGGTTTTCGGTTTCTTTCGAAGCCCAGGCATTCGAGTCGGTGGAAAACCAATCACCGCGGGAAATTTGTGGTAAAATACCCCTAATAAAAAGTTCCCATCACTCGCAGGGGCGGTTCGCGAACCGCCCATAAAAGGGATTCTGTTATGGCCGTCCAGGAACTTTTAAAAGAAAAACGCCGGGAAATCCTGGAAATTGCCGCCAAGCACGGGGCTTACAATGTCCGGGTGTTCGGCTCCGTGGCCCGGGGGGAGGCGGATGAGCAAAGCGACGTGGATGTTCTGGTGGAGTTGGAGGTCGGTCGTAGTTTGATGGATTTGGGCGGCCTGCTTATGGACTTGCAGGAACTCCTGGGCCGGAGAGTGGACGTAGTAACCGAGCGGGGCCTGCGAACCAGGATTCGGGACCGTGTATTGAGTGAGGCGGTGCCATTATGAGGGATGACCGGGAAAAGCTCCTGGACATTTTTGATGCAATCGAACAGATTGAAAAATATGCCGTACAGGGCCGTGAAGCTTTTGAGTCCAGTGAACTCATCCAGGTATGGCATGTTCGTCACCTTCAGGTCATCGGTGAGGCCGCCCGGACGTTATCCTCAGGCTTCAAGGATAAACACCCGCAAATCCCCTGGACCAGGATAGTGGGCATGCGCAACATTCTAGTGCATCATTATTTTGAGATTGACCTGCCAGTTGTCTGGGAGGTAGTTGAGCATGAACTGCCGCAGTTGAAGGCGCAGGTGGAGGCCATTCTCCGGGAAGGGGAAGGGGGCTAGATGGAAGGGTGGAAAAACCAGCTTTTTTTCGGGGACAACCTGGAGATTCTCAGGAGCGGGCGGGTTCCGGTGGAGAGCGTGGATTTGATTTATCTCGACCCGCCCTTCAACTCCAAGGCCACCTATAACATTCTGTTCGCCGAAAAAACCGGAGAGAAGTCCGCCGCCCAGATCACCGCGTTCGAGGACACCTGGCACTGGGGCGCCGAGGCCGAGGCGGCCTTTGACGAGGTGATGAAGTACGGGCCGGCCAAACTGCGGGACCTGCTCCAGGCATTGCTGGCCTTTTTGGGCCGGAACGACATGATGGCCTACCTCACCATGATGGCCGTGCGCCTGGTGGAGATGCACCGGGTCCTGAAGCCCACGGGGAGTTTGTATCTGCATTGTGATCCGACGGCGAGCCATTACTTAAAAATGCTATTAGATAGCATTTTTAGCCCAATGAATTTTCGGAATGAAATCATTTGGAAGAGAACCAGTGCTCATAGTAGTGCAAAACGATATGGACCTGTTCACGATGTAATTCTTTTTTATACGAAAACAACAAATTTTTTATGGAACCCGGCATATACAGTATATGACGATAAATATATTAAATCTCATTATACGCAAGTTGACCCGGATGGACGCCGCTGGACTGCGAGTGATCTTACGGCGAGCGCAGTGAGATCTGGATCATCGGGAAAAACATGGAGGGGGTTTGACGTTACTGCCAAGGGGAACCATTGGAAGTTCACTATCGAGAAATTAGAGCAACTCGATTCAGAAGGAAGGATATACTGGCCCCCTGGCGGTGGCTGGCCCAGATATAAACGCTATTTAGATGAGGTGAAAGGAGTTCCTTCACAAGATATTTGGACAGATATTCCCCCAATTAATGCCCAAGCCAAAGAACGCCTGGGTTACCCCACCCAGAAACCCGAGGCCCTGCTGGAGCGCATCATCCAAGCCTCCTCCAACGAAGGCGATATTGTCCTGGACCCCTTTTGCGGCTGCGGCACCACGGTCAACGTGGCTGAGAGGTTGCACCGCCGCTGGATCGGCATTGACATCACCCACCTGGCCATCGCGCTCATCAAGAAGCGCCTTCATGACAGCTTCGGCCCGGAGCTGGCCCCCTATGAGGTCATCGGCGAACCCGCGGACGCCACCTCCGCCGCGGCCCTGGCCGAAGAAAACCGCCACCAGTTCGAGTGGTGGGCCTTGGGCATGGTGGACGCGGCCCCGGCCCAGGACAAGAAAAAAGGTGCAGACCGGGGGGTGGACGGGGTTCTTTATTTCCAGGAGAAAGACGACGGTCCTTATTACAAAATCATCGTCCAGGTGAAAAGCGGCCACGTCGGCGCTCCCCAGGTCCAGCAGTTGAAGGGGGCGATGGAGCGGGAGAAAGCGGCCCTGGCGGCGCTCATCACCCTGAAGCCCCCCACCCGGCCCATGAAGGACGAGGCCGCGGCTGCGGGTTATTATAAGTCGGAGCAGTTTCCCGACTATCAGTTTCCCCGGTTGCAAATCGTCACCATCGCCGATCTGTTCGCGGGCAAGACCCTGGAGTACCCACGCTGGGTGCCGGGCAAGACCTTCAAGCGGGCGGCCCGGCGGCGGAAGAATCCGGCGCCGGAAGAGCAGCAGAAGGGGTTATTGTGAATATTTATCTCACGCCAAGACGCAAAGGCGCAAAGAAAGATTATCAAGCAGGGTGCGCTCTGGCGCACCCTGCTTGATATCTTGGCGTCTTGGCGCCTTGGCGAGAGGTTTTAATTACCTGAAACCGAAAACCGAAAACTGCCTTTAAATGGCCGAAAACCTAAAACCGAAAACCGAAAACCTTCTCACCCGAAGCGACTGGCCCCTGCTCCTGGGCCTGGCACTGGTGGGGGTGTCGGTCTTTTTCCACCGGTTGGGGGTTCCGGGTTTGATGGACCCCGATGAGGGGCGCTACGCCGAGATCGCCCGGGAGATGTGGGTCCTAAAGGACTGGCTCATCCCCCACCTCAATTTCCTGCCTTACCTGGAAAAGCCGCCCCTGGTTTACTGGCTCACCGCCTTGAGTTTCGGGGTACTGGGAGAGACGGAGTTCGCGGCCCGGCTGCCCGCGGCAGTAAGCGCCCTGGGGGGCCTCTACGTTACCTATATTTGGGGAAGGGTCTTCTGGGGACCAAGGGCAGGCTTTGTGAGCGCCCTGGTCCTGGCCACCAGCGGCGGCTACGTGGTTTTGGGAAGGATCCTCACTTTGGACATGGTCCTGACCCTGTTTCTCAGCCTGGGTTTGGGCCTGGGATATCTGGCCCTGAGTCGCGGCCGGCAAGAGCTGTGGATTTGGGCTTACGTGGCCCTGGGCCTGGCGGTGCTGACCAAAGGCCCGGTGGCCCTGGTCCTGGCGGCTCTGATTTGGGGAGCCTGGACGCTGATCCTGGGACGGTCCCACTGGCGCCGCTTAATTCAGCCCCGGTGCTGGCTGCTCCTAACCCTGATCATCCTTCCCTGGTTTCTCTGGGTGGCCGGGCGCTATCCGGAATTTTTCCGCTATTTTCTCTGGGATCACCACTTCGGCCGTTTTCTGACTCCGGCCTTCCACGGCAAGCCGGTGTATTATTTTCTGCCGATTCTGGCCGCCCTGGCCCTGCCCTGGACCTGGCTCCTGCCCTGGTCGCTGGCGGGCGCCTGGGGGCGGACGGACCCGGATCGTCTCTTTTGCCTCCTCTGGGCCGGGGTGGTGCTGATATTTTTCTCCCTGTCCCGGGGCAAGCTGGCCCCTTACATCCTGCCGGCCCTGCCGCCCCTGGCCTTGCTGGCGGGACAGAAGCTGGCCGCCCTTGGCCCCCGCTGGGAGGAGGGGGAAAACCGCGGCCTGCGGATCAGTCTGAAGGTCTGGGCGGCAGTTGGTTGGCTGGCGCTGATGACGTACGCCTGGCCGCCGGACTGGGTGGCGGCCAAACTAAGGGCGGCCCAGGCGCTCATCCCCTATCTGGCTTTGCCCCTGGCCCTGGCAGCCCTGACGCCCACCCTGACCCTTATCTGGCGACGGGAAGCGGTGCTCTTCCTGGGCGCCCTTCTCCTGGCGGCCACCATTCCCCTGGGCATGGAAAAGGTGAGCTTGCAACGCTCCCCCAGGGGTATCGGCCAGGTGGTGAAGTCCGAGTGGCAGCCCGGCGCGGCCCTTATCGGCTTCAACCATTACTCCCAGGTGGTGTCATTTTACAGCGGCCAACCTTTTCACCTCTTAAAGGGGGGGACGGAACTGGAGTTCGGCCGCACCCTGGCCCCGGAAAAAGGACTGTTCTTTTCCAAGCCCGGAGAACTGGCCGCGTTCGCCCTGACCCGCCCCAAAGCTTTCATCTTCCTGAAAGCCCATGACCTGCCAGGTCTGAAAAGGGCGTTGCCCGGGAAATTTCCACTTTTGGCTCGTTATAAAGATGCTATTCTGGTAACCTATGATGGAAAAGTCACTGCAAAAAACAGGTTTCAGGTTTCAGGTTTCAGATTTCAGTTAAAAACCGAAAACCGAAGACCGAAAACCGAAGACCGTCTTTAAACATGCCTCGTATTATTTACCGCTATCTGATCATGGAAATCCTGCCACCCTTCGGGGTGAGTCTGATGGCTTTTACCTGCATTGTGTTCTTAGGGCGGCTGATGCGTATGACCCAGATGATAGTGGTGAAGGGAGTGGGGCTTATAGAAGTTCTCAAGTCCTGCGTCTTCCTGCTGCCTTACCTCATGGTATTCACCCTGCCCATGGCCGCCACCGTGGGGGTTTTGCTGGCCATGACCCGCCTCACCGAAGACCATGAAATCATCGCCATGAAGACCGCGGGCCTGAGTTTTGCCCAGCTCTTTCCTCCCATCCTGGGTTTTGCCCTGGCCATCGCCCTGCTGGCTTTGGGGCTTACCCTTTACGGCAGCCCTTGGGGACAGCAGGCCACCCGGGAATTGCTCAAGGATGTGGTAAAGCGCCGGGCCGACTTGGGAATCAAGGAGCAGGTCTTTAACACCGATTTTCAGGGAATGATGCTCTTTGTGAACCGGGTGGCCTCCTCTGGCGGCCAGATGGAAGGCGTTTTCGTCTATGACTACCGGGACCCGGAAAATCCTCACACCATTTATGCCCGGCGGGGACTGCTCAGCTACCAGCCGGCCCAGGAAACCATGAACATGCAGCTCTTTGAAGGCCAGGTGATCCGGTGGGGGAAAGAAGCCGGGCGCCTCCAGACAGTGGAATTTAAATCCTATCAGGTGCCCCTCCAGCTTTTCGGGTTTCTCAAGAGCGGCAGCAAGTCTGAGACGGAGATGTCGCTGGCGGAGCTGCGCGCCGCCCTCACCAAGGAGAAGGCCGGCTCGGAAAACTATAACCGGGCCATCGTGGAATTGAACCAGCGCTTTTCCATGCCCCTGGGGGCGCTGCTTTTATGTATCATGGCCATGCCTTTGGGCTTGAGCCCCCGCCATCACGGCCGCACCTGGGGCCTGATCCTGGGTCTGGTGATCTTTCTGGTTTACTACGTGGTCTTTACCGCGTCCTGGAGGCTGGCGGTTAACGCCCGGATTAACCCCTCCCTGGCGCCCTGGCTCTCCAACGCGGTGTTCATCTGGGTGGCCTTGTACCTCTGGCTCCGCACGGTGAGGGAACTACCCCTGTTGCCGGTGGCCTGGCCCTCCTGGGGGAGGACCTTCCGCGGCAGGAAAGTCCGGAAAGAAACTGAATAAGGGGCAATATAATTATATTAGGCACAGGCTGGAAAGCCGGTGCTGCCATAAAATAAGCGGGTTGGCCGGAGTCATGACTTCGGGCCAACCCGCTATCAGTTTTAACTTAAGGGGTTGGGGATGGGGGTTTGGGGGGAAGGGGCAGGGGCTTTTGCCCCTGCCCCTTCCCCCCAAATCAACGCAGGCTGAAGCCTGCGGCTACATTAATGATGCTCTTCAGCGGCGGCTTCCAGTTGGCGGCGCATCTCCATGTCGAAGAGCACCCGCTCCCGGGCCTTGTCGATGCCCAAGGCTTTGCGCTTCAGGTCGATGTGGGCGATCATCCGCCGGGCCATCTCTTCGGGATCGGCCACGAAGTCCCACTTGCCGCCGTATTCCTCTTCGATGCCCTTGAACAGGTAGTCCGTCAGGATCTCGGAACCGGTGGTGGGATAGGTCACGCCGAACAGGGTGTACACCCCGGAGGCCACGAAGTACTGGCCGATGGCAATGGCCTTCTCGCTCATCCATTCCGGCGCGGCGCCCGCGGCGGGGAGGTCGGAGATGTCGGTGCCCAGGCCGCCGGCCTTGACGCAGGCGGTGGCGGCCATGAGGATGCGGGAGTTGTCCACGCAGGCCCCCATGTGCAGGACCGGCGGGATGCCCACGGTTTCGCAGACTTCCGCCAGCCCGGGGCCGCAGTACTTGGAGGCCGCTTCCGGAGTCATCAGCCCGTATTTGCCCGCGGCCATGGCGGCGCAGCCCGTGCTCAGCACGATGACGTCGTTTTTCAGCAGCTCCTTGATGAGGGTCATGTGGGAGCTATCCTGGGTGGTGCGGCAGTTGTTGCAGCCCACCACGCCGGCCACCCCCCGGATGCGGCCGCCGATGACGTTGTCGTTCAGGGTGTAATACGAACCCCGGATGGAGCCGCCCAGCAGGTACTGGATGGTCTCGTAGCTGAAGCCCACGATGGTGGGGCTGGAGACCTGGGGGATCATCACCGGGGCCCGGCGGTTGGGAAAGTTGTCAATGGCCGTGCGGATGATGTTCTTGGCCACATCCAGGGCGTGGTGCTCGTCGAAGGGGATGTGCAGGGCCTTGGGCATCCTGGCCCGGTCATCGGTGGTGATGATCTTGGTGTGGTAGCAGGCGGCCACGTTTTCCAGGGCCTGCATTTCGCACTGCACGTCCACCACCAGGGCGTCCACCGCGCCGGTGATCACCGCCAGTTCCTGGTGCAGGTAGTTGCCGGCCACCGGCACCCCATGGCGCATCAAGACCTCGTTGGCGGAGCAGCACATGCCGGCCAGTTGGATGCCCTTGGCGCCCTTGTTCTGGGCGTATTGGATCAGCTCCGGGTCCTGGGAGGCCACGTAGAGCATCTCCGGCAGCAGGGGCTCATGGCCGTGCATCACCACGTTGACGTGGTCTTCTTTGAGCACCCCCAGGTTGATCTCCCCGGCAATGGGCACCGGGCAGCCGAACATGATGTCCTGGAGGTCGGTGGAGATCATGGACCCGCCCCAGCCGTCGGCCAGGGCGCAGCGGGTGGACTGCTTGATGAGGTTGTGGTAGTCCTGGTCCACCCCCATGTGGGTGCGGTGCATAAGTTCCACCACTTCGATGTCCAGGCCCCGGGGCACTACCCCGTGTTTGCGCCAGATCTCCTGGCGCTTCTTGGGGGCCCGGCGCACGTAGTTGATTTCGCCGGATTGCTGGCCGAATTCCGCCAGGATTTTGGGGCCCAATTCCTGGGCAATGGCTTCGGGTGAACGTGGTTTGGCGTCTTCGCCTTCACCCTCGGTCAAAGGCACGTCCCAATCGCGGGCCACCCGGCGCAGCTTGGCCACGTCCTTGATCTTGTAGCCTTGGGCCCGGTCATGGGCCACTTCGATGAACAGTTTGGCCACTCCCCGGGAGTGATCGTTGTGGGACGCGGTGCCCGCGGCCACCATGCGGGCGAAGTTCCGGGCCACGATGGTCTCCGCGGTGGCGCCGCACAGGCCCATGCGCTGCTTCTTTTCCGCAGCTTCCTCTTCCCCCGCCTTCTTTTTAGGCTTGGGCACCCGGCAAGGACCCTGGGCGCAGATGCGGCAGCAGGCGCCTTCCTCCCCGATGGGGCAAGGCTTCATGGTCTTGGCCCGGTCGAAAATGGTTTCAACCCCCTCGGCCTGGGCTTTTTTCAGCATCTCCTGCGCCGCTACATCCATGGACAATTTTTCCACATCTAACTCGGCCATACTTGCTCCTTAATTCAACAGGTTGCTTTTGAACATGCCTGAAATAATTCTCTATATCCATATTACCATCTATACATGGTCGAGTCAAGATATGTATTCTCGCGATACCCTCACGCCAAAACGCCAAGGCGCAAAGTTCGTCAAGATTTAAAATGAAAAAGCACGGCCTGGGCCGTGCCCTTACTATTTTGGCGTCTTGGGGTGAGGACATTAATCCGGCCGCGCCACCAGGCGCACCACCCGGAAGCCGATATAGCCGTCGGTGTATTCCGGCGGGGCCGACTGGCGGGCCGCGGCGCGCAGGTCCCGGGCCAGGGAGAACCAGGAGCCGCCCTTGAGGAGGCGCGCCGCCCCCGGTTTGAACGGACCCCGGGATCTTTGGGGAGTGTAAGGGTCGAGACACCATTCCGCGGCGTTGCCGGCCATGTCGTAGAGGCCGAAACCGTTGGGGGGATAAGAGCCCACCGGCATGGTGAGGCTCCGGCCCCCGGCCCGGTAATTGGCCCGCATCACCCCGCCGACGTCGGGAGGCTCATCGCCCCAGGGATAGGACCGGCCGCTCAGGCCGCCCCGGGCCGCGGCCTCCCATTGGGCCTCGGTGGGCAGCCGGTGGGGCCTGCCCGTAACCTGGGTGAGCCATCGGGCAAAGGCCGTGGCGTCGTGCCAGGTCACCCCCACCACCGGTTGGGTGGGGCCGTTTAAGTTTTTGTCTTCCCAATACAAGGGCGGGGGGTGGCCGGTGGCCTTGAGAAATCGGGCATACTGGGCGTTGGTGATTTCGGTGGCCGCGATATAAAACGGCTCCAGCACGACCCGTTGAGGCTGGGGTTCATCCACGTACCGGCCCGGCTCCTGGGGCGGGGAGCCGATGACATAAGGGCCGCCGGGAATCAGGCGGAACTTGATGCCTTGATATTCCAGCGTTTCCTGGGAGTGAGCCGGGAAAGGGGGCCCCATGAGCTGGAAGACCAGGAGTAAGCCGGCGAATACCTGGAGGGGTCTGACTGTCTTCATGCCTGCGATGATTATAGAAAAAAATGGATGAAAGAGAAAAGGCTAAAAGGGGAAAAGGTGACAGGGAATAGGGAGTAGGGAGTAGGGAATAGGGAATAGGGGAAGATATTTGATCCAGATTATTGGCTGGTTTTAGGTTCAGCGGGCGAAAAAGGTTAATTTTGGCTTTCCCTTTTCCCCTCATAACCTCTTAACCTTTCCCCCTCTCCTTAACTGCCCCCCCTCCCAAGGAAAATTCCCGTTGTTCTTGAATATTCCCCGTGGTTGTAATAAATTAGTCCCCAAGCCTGGGTGGCGGAACGGGTAGACGCAAGGGACTTAAAATCCCTCGGGGTTCGCCCCGTGCCGGTTCGAGTCCGGCCCCAGGCACTTAAGAAATTCAAGTACTTAGCTATAAAGCCCATGCTCCCACCGGCCCCTTTATCGGCCTAAAACGGCCTTTGGTGAATATTTTGGTGAATATTGAGTTTTTCTGGGGCCGCTTCCGCAAACATATTTGCCAGCCAATCGGCATAGCGGTTCATGGCTTGGTGAAGGTCATCCTCAGAGGGGTTTAGATAGATATAGTCCATTCCCGGCAACTTGTGGCCCGTAATCAAGTCCCGGTATTCCTTGGCAATCCCGGCCCTAAGCATATTAGTCTTGGCCGTGTGCCTCAAATCGTGGAAGGTGAAACCCTCAATCCCCGCCCGCCGACATGCGATTTCCATACCTACCCTGATTGTGGAAGCGGTAATAGCCTTGCCCTTTCGAGTGAACACCGGCATATCCGGTAGGCCGTGGGGCATGGCCTTTAAAATAGCTATCATTTCCGGGGGTAGGGGAACATTGCGCCCTTCGCCGGTCTTGGTTCCACCATCTTTAGTGTGGCATCCGTCCAGCAGTTGAATAATGCCTTTTCGCAAATTCACCCGGCCCCACTTCAAATAGATGATTTCCCCTTCCCTCATGCCGGTATAGTGGGCCAGCTTCACGACAGGTTTGAGGTAGTCGGGACATTCGGCTATTAGGCGGGAGTATTCCTCTATTGATAACACCCGTCCCCGCTTGTTTTTCTCTGCGGGCCGCTTAACGCCCCGCACCGGGTGCTTTTCGGCCTTCCCGTTCTTGATTGCCTGGGTGAAGATACTGCTCATGCACGCCAGTTCCCTTACAACTGTGGCCGGTTTGGTGGGCTGCTTCCGGTAGGATTCCTGCTTGAGCCGTTCCCGGATATATCTTTCCGCCATTTCGGGTAGTATCTCCCGCAGCCGGTAGTCGCCAAAGAACTCATTGAGCTTGCCGACACTCCGCACGTCCCGGTTATAGCTTTGCTTTTCCTTCACCACGTCCAGGCTGAGATACCATTGGGCTAAGTCCCGGAAAGTAGTCTTACTATCCGGCCTTTGGGGAATATCCCCGCCCTCCCGTTTAGCCTGTTCTACCGCACTTAAGCGGTATTGAGCGTCTACCTTTTTCCACTTCCGGTTGCTCTCCCGTTTTAGCTTTCCGTTTTCGGCATAATACTCAATGCCGTAACGCCGCCCCCGTATGGGGTGGTTTAGAGATTCGCCGCAGTTGAGACAGGTATCCCCATTGTTTTTGTTCCTGGCCTTGGCCTTCACCAAGGCTTTCTCGCCGTTGCGCCACTTGCATTTGTGGCATTTAATCCAAAGGCCCATATCCACTCCCTCCTATTGTTTTAGGGGTTATGTCCCCTGCCTTCCCTTAATCGGCTCTCCTGGGGCCTCCCACGAGGTCAGAGAGCCTTCCGCAAGCACCCCGCAGCATCAACGGGGGTGTATAGTAATAATTATACCATTACCGGCTGGTCTTTCTGCGTGGAGACTTCCTGTAAAACCTCTCCGCACCAGTCTCTTATTAATCAATTCCAGGCGGTTTCTTGTTGTCATCATGAGCACCCTCCTTCAACTAAAATAATATCCAGGAGTCATTATAACATATCACGCGCATAGTCAAAGTCCAGCCCCGCCCATAACTGTTAATACCTTGCCACCACTACTTGACTACAGGCCAATTAATTGCCAATATGTCAATAGTGATTGAAGCGTTACGCTCACAGGATAATAACTGCCTGCTTGTGTCGGGCCACTACTTGCCCCCTTGTCAAAGGGTGTGCTTTGTTTTTCCGCCCTACCGCCTGTCAATTTATTGACATATCGCGCCGGGGCGGGGCTTTCCCAGGAAGTATGCCCGCCCTAAAAGCAAGGCGGGGCCTGGGGGGTAGGGGGGTGACGCCCATCAGCTATCAGCCGGGCCGACCCCCAGGAGGTACAGAACTTGCCGAATAATTTTCAAATATCGGACACTTAGGCAGTCTCGAGCCGTCACGCCCATTTGTGACCTCGTATCACTTACCGGCGGGGGCGGCCTAGAAAAACCCTCCCTAAAATGGCCTGTTTCTACTACACGGCTTGTCAAAGGCGAAACTACTCAGGCCAAAATCTGTAGTCGTGGCGCACCCCTTGCCGATTTGTGTCGGCTGGGGAGCAACTTGCAAGCGGAGTAATTGCACACCCCCATGCCACCGATAATTCTTAAAGTGGTCTCTATATATAAGGGGACATTTTCTCTAGAAGACTGCCCGTTTTTGTCCACCCCACCCCCCGTCAATATATCTTTTTTGTCCACCATATCCCTCCCGGCGCTCGCTTGCCATGCTTGCATCTCGCTACTTAGCTATCTCCCCCACTTAAGCAGCCCCAGGCGGCGACAAGCAGCTTCCCGTATCGCTTCTTCACCCTAAACACGTATAGATGTTCAAGGATTTGTTCAAGCTCCACCACTAAGGCCGGGGCCTCTGGTTCTCCCGAAAGGGCTACTAATTCGCCTTTATCGATAGATAGACAGCCGGTGATTAAGCCCTGCTTCCCAATGTATCTAAGGAGACAGAGGGAGCAGAACGCCACAATATGCCTATGTTTTACTTGCGGGATGGTCAGCAGCCCGATTAGCTCCTCCCGGTATATCTTCACGAAGGGCTGCTCTCGTGGAAGGTTCACATGGGTAATCAGTGTAGCAAACCTCTTGACCTTCTCGCACCCCGGCTCATAATCCACCAGCCCCGCCGCCTTCAACAGCTTCCGCCCCCGCCGGATGGTTTTCTTATCCACGTCCAGGGCCGCCGCCATTCTTTCATCGGGCATCAGGTAGCCTTTCGCTTGTCTGCGGTTCCACTCGCTAGCATACAAAAAGAATTGCGCCTTGTGGGAGGCCGATAGCTCCGCAAACTTTTCGCTTGTGAGCAGCGCCGCCGCCAGGGGAAACCAGCCCTTGTGATAGAAATAGTTAGCCGGGAACTTCCTGTTGGCTGGGCCTTTAGCCTTCCGGGGGCCGGGCGGCGGCGTCTTGGCAAAATACCTGGGATGAAGTTTCACCGGCTCAACCCGGTTGGCGCTGCTGCCCGCCTCTGGTGTGCCGGTGCTCATGCACCTCCCGCCTGCCGTTTCCATATCTCCCGAAGCTCTGCCAGCAGTTGCGCCGGGGTCAGCTTCCCCTTCCGAAAGCAAGCCACGCAGAAATTGCGATACCGCCTGCCGCACTCCGGGCATATGCGGGGCCGCAACCGGATACCGGCGGCCTCCCTCACGCTATCCTTAACTATATCTATGACAGCAGCGCCCCCGGCCCCGGTTCGCGCCCTACCCCTGCCATTACCTTTCGTTTTCAAAAATCTCGCCTCCTCCAATTTGCTACCCGGTTTTAGACGGGGATTTTGGCCCCACCACGCCAGAGAGTGGAGAGGGGAAGACGAATACGCCCCGGCCCTGAATTTGGCGGGGATTCGCCTCATACCCTAACCTCTCCCCTTAGTTCAGGGAGTTTGTCGAAAAATCCGAAGCTGAGTTAGGGTTTTTTCGCTTCTTGGGGCCGCCCACGCCCTTCCTCTTGGGGTTGTGGCCGAAGCGGTAAGGGTAAAGGGCGCAGTCCTGGACAGAACACAGACCCGCGGCTTTCGGGCTACCGCAGCAGCAGTCCAGACATTTACGCCTTATGGCCTGCAACGGCGGGTAAAAATGAATTTCACCGCCTTTAGTTCCACAAGACATCAGCCGAACCCCCTACGCCGCCGCCCTCGGTTCGACTACCCCGGCCTCAATGAGCTTGTCCAGGTCTTGAGGGCGGAAAAGGGTCCGCCTCCCAATCTTGACGAACCGAATCCGCCGGGCACTCACTAGACAATAGATGGTGCTGACCGCAAGCCCCAGGCGGGCCGCCGCCTCCCTTACGTTAACCAGCCGTTCATCCGCTCCATCCGCGCCATACTTCATCCCCATATTTTTCCTCCTTCGGGTGGGGATAATTCGGCCACTTGTGGCCTTTACCTTCATTATAACCCAGAATTGCCTACTTGTCAACAATTTGCCGCAAAATATTATTGACAGCGGCAAATTAGCGGGCTATATTGATAGCAGGAGGTTCTGTCATGTATGTTTATAAAAATAAACGAATTGTCCTGTCTGCCCTGGTGCGCCAACTTCGGAAGATGGGCGTGACTGCGGGGGCCAGCACAAGCAACCTCTCCCGGATATTTTCCGGGGAGCGCACCCCCAGCCTTGAGCTATTCCGAAAGCTGGCCCAGGTCTTGACCGGGGGGAGTTTGGATGAAATGGATAAGCTCTTGGCGGAAACCGCCAAAGCCTCCCGACACCGGAAAGGATTGGAGGATTATCGTGATGTTTGGGAGGCTGAGGAAGGCGTTGAGTTTTTCCGAAAGCTGGCCCAGGCCGTGCCTGAGGGCTATTTAAACGAGGTGGAAAGAATATTGGAGGAAATCGGAAAGGCTTATGAACCGAGTAAGGCGCGAATTAAGGCGCTTGAAGAGCGCATCAATCCTTCCAAGAAAACACCGGAGGGAGAGTGAAAGTTTTGCTTGACACGCAATAGAAAACGTGCTTAGTGCCGCCCCGCCCTTTGATATAATGTTCCCAAGGGGCTTGGCACCCCGGCCCGAAACGGGAATCACAAGAAGCAAGAGGTAAAGGCCCATGAAGAATTATCCACTCAATTTAGGGTTAGGGATATTCTTAATAATAATTTTCATTACACAAAACATCTATGCTGACAGTAGAACACCTGTTTTTATAGAGGCACAAGCGGATGATAGTGTGGGAAATCAATTAATTTACCACATAAGACAGGGCATATCGAAATCTAAAACTCTTAGGTTGACTAATAAGGAAGACGAACCCAGGATAGAACTAAATATCGTTACACTTGACCCGAAACCTATTGGCCCAAGGGGGGAACCAGTAAGCAACTTGCAAACAGTTTATAGTTGTGTGCGGATTGCTGATATATTAACCCGAAAGAGCATGATTGGTCATGGAGTAGGAATTTGTGGAAGAAGCAATGTTAAGAACGTCGCAGACGACATCGTTGCATTGGCTGACAAAGCAATAAAAAGCTTTGAGAGGATAAAGGGTCTTGATGATAAAATGGGAAAACTCAAAGCCGAACAAGACCATAAACTTTGGGAAGAAAACTTTGAGCTTGGAATAAAAGTTAAGGCATTAGAAAGGGCACTTGAGGAAGAAAAGGCTAAAACTTGGTGGGAAAAGCTTTGGGAAAAGAAGCAGTAGGCCCCGCTTTCAGAGGGCTTATGGATTCTCAAGTATCTCCCAAATCCGGGAATCCAAAATCTATTGGTTTTGTGCTATAAGGGGAGGACAAGGAACCCCCGCCCATGCCCGACCCCTTCAAAGATTACGTTCAGGCTTTACAGACGGCGTTAGCCGCCAAGGACGCCACGGAGCACACGCACCGGCCCGCCCTCAAGACCCTCCTGGAATCAGTTGACCCCACCATCCGGGCCACTAATGAACCACGGGAAGACGTGACCACCTGCGGCAAGCCCGACATGAGGGTGTCACGGGGGGCCGTGCCCGTGGGGTATCTCGAAACCAAGGACATCGGCAAGAACCTGGACGCAGAGGAAAAGGGGGAGCAAATCCGGCGTTACCTCAAGGGCCTGCCCAACTTCATCCTTACCGACTACCTTGAGTTCAGATGGTATGTGAACGGGGAGCGCCGGGCCAAAGCCGCCTTGGGCCGGGCGGGGCCGGACGGCAAGGTTAAAGCCGGGAAAGAGGACGTGGCCGCCGTGGGGCAACTCCTGGCGCAATTCCTGGCCCTGCAAACCCCCACCATCGGCACGGCCAGGGACTTAGCCCTGAGAATGGCGGGGCTGGCCCATATCATCCGGGGGGCCGCCCTCCTGACCCTGGAAAGTGAACCCGACACCGGCACGCTTAAGGGCTGGCAGACCGCCTTTGAACGGACGCTCTTACCCCACCTCACGGCCCCGGAGTTTGCCGACATGTATGCCCAGACCCTAACCTATGGCCTCTTTGCCGCCAAGGTGACGGTAGGCACGGGGGTCAATCTCAAGCGGGATACCGCCGCCGCCCTCCTGCCCGAAACCAACCCCCTGCTGCGCAAGCTGTTTCACCACCTGGCCGGGCTGGACGTGCCCGACGCCGTGGCCTGGGCGGTTGACGACATGGTAGCCCTCTTGAACGCCGCCGACATGGGGGCTGTGCTTGAGGACTTCGGCAAGGGTTCCCTGGAAAAAGACCCGGTAGTCCATTTCTATGAAACCTTCCTGGCCGCCTATGACCCGGAGAGACGCAAATCCCGTGGGGTCTATTACACCCCCGAACCCGTGGTGTCCTACATTGTGCGGGCCATTGACCATCTTCTCAAGGAACGCTTTGGCCGCCCGTGGGGGCTGGCCGATGCTCACACCCTGATTCTTGACCCCGCCTGCGGCACGGGCACGTTTCTTCATAGCGTCATGGCCCTGATTTACGACACCTTGACGGCCCAAGGACAGGCCGGGGGCTGGAAAGCCTATGTCAATGACCACCTCCTGCCCCGGATATTCGGCTTTGAATTGCTCATGGCCCCTTACGCCGTGGCCCACCTCAAGCTGGGGCTGCTCCTGAAAGAGAGGGGCTATGACTTCCCCACGGGGAAACGCCTGGGGGTTTACCTTACCAACACCTTGGAAGAAGCTACCAAAAAGGCCGAGGCTCTGTTAGGCCCTATCGGGTACATCACTGAGGAAAGCAACGCCGCCGCCCACGTCAAAAAGGAAGACCCCATTGAGGTTGTCCTGGGCAATCCCCCCTACGCCGGGCACTCCGCTAATGCCAGTGTGCGTCAAGAGATTGACCCTACCGGCAAGACCCGGACGGTAAGAACCTGGATTGGGGGCCTCCTTGAAGACTATAAGCAGGTGGACGGCCAGCCCTTGGGGGAAAGGGTTCTTAAGTGGCTACACGATGACTATGTGAAATTCTTGAGGTGGGGCCAATGGCGGGTAGCCCAAACGGGCCGGGGCGTCCTGGCTATGATAACGAACCACGGCTACCTGGACAACCCCACTTTCCGGGGTATGCGTCAACAGCTTATGCAGACCTTTGATGAAATCTACCTCCTGAACCTCCACGGCAACGCCAAGAAAAAGGAGGTCTGCCCGGATGGTTCCAAAGACGAAAACGTCTTTGACATTCAGCAGGGTGTGGCTATCGGGATATTCGCCAAGACCCCCGGCAACCCCGGCCCCGCCCGTGTCCTCTATGCTGACCTCTGGGGGCTGCGGGAAGGGAAGTATAAGACCCTGGCCGAAATGGGGTTAGCCGACACCCCCTGGCAGGAGCTTCAACCCGGCCCCCCTTTTTATCTGTTTGTGCCCCAGGCTCTTGACTTGCGGGACGAATATGACCGGGGCTGGCCGGTCAATGAAATCTTTCCGGTCAATTCTGTGGGAATAGTTACTGCCAGGGACAGCCTCACTATCGGCTGGTCTGAGGAAGCGATATGGGAAAGGGTCAAGGACTTCGCCAGCTTGCCGGAAGAAAAGGCCCGTGAGAAATATCACCTGGGGCATGATGTACGGGATTGGAAGGTTAAGCTGGCCCAAGATGATGTGAAAAAAAGCGGGCCTGACCGGAAACGGGTTGTGCCCATTCTTTACCGGCCTTTTGATGTGCGCTTTACCTACTACACCGGCCACTCACGGGGCTTTATCTGTATGCCCCGGCCAGAGGTAATGCGCCATTTGCTGGCAAGCAGAAACCTCGCATTAATCACTACCCGGCAAACCCGTGATAAATGGGCTGCCTTAGCAACGGCAAATATCATGGGCCATAAGTCCTTGGCCGCTTTTGACATCAATTTCCTGTTTCCGGTTTACCTATCTCCGCAAGGAATATTTGAACAGGGAGGAAGGGTCGCAAACCTCAACCCCAAATTCATTGAGGACTTTTCCGGGCGGCTGGGGCTGGCCTTCATCCCAGAGGGCCGGGGGGACTTGGCCGCCACTTACGGCCCGGAAGACGTGTTTGCTTACGCCTACGCCGTGTTCCACTCCCCCGCCTACCGGCAACGCTACGCCGAATTTCTCAAGGTGGATTTCCCCCGCCTCCCCTTGACCGGCAACAAGAGCCTCTTTGCCGCCCTGGTGGGCCTGGGGGCCGAATTGACGGCCCTGCATCTCCTGGAATCCCCGGCCCTGGACAAGCTCATAACCCGGTTCCCCGTGGCCGGTTCCCAGGTGGTGGATAAGGTTCACTATGATGAAAAGCACGGGCGGGTTTACATCAATGCAGACCAATACTTTGACGGTGTGCCCCCGGACGCCTGGGCTTTCCAGGTGGGCGGCTACCAGGTCTTGCACAAATGGCTGAAAGACCGCAAGGGCCGCCAACTATCCTTTGACGACCTTCACCACTACCAGAAAATCGTGAAGGCCCTAACCGAAACCATCCACCTTATGAACGCCATTGACGCCGCCATAACCGCCCACGGCGGCTGGCCGATTGGTCTGTAAGTTAAATCCTGCCTCTAAAAAGACAAAAGAATCAATAGAATAAGTTAAAGTTCATTTATATAACCGGGACATTAGCTCGTTTGCTAATTTGAGGTCTAAGTCTTGAAGAATCGTATATTCTTTTAATGCTGAGGCTCTGTCTCCTACCCCTAAATAAGCTACACCAAGGGCGTAGTGAGCGTGCGCATTATTAGGAATAAGCTTAATAACCTCCTTAAATGAATCTATAGCTTTTTTATAGGAACCAAGGATTATATATATATCGCCAAGGCCCAAATAGGCTCCAACTGTTGTAGGGTCGAGCCGGATTGCTTTTTTGTAAGCTTCTATGGCTTCGTCCCAACGCATTTGTTCTTTATATAACCCCCCTAACAGCAAAACCGCTGTTTTCTTATCGGGATTTAATCTGACACACTGTTTATATGCTGTTATAGCCTCTTGCGTTCGATTAAGGTATAAATAAACACTGCCTAATTCGAAGTATGCTTCTGAATTATTAGGCGCAATCTCAATAGACCTTGTCAGGGCTTCAATAGCTTCCTGTACAAGCCCTATTGCAAAATATACCGTTCCAAGCCCCTCAAAGGCAAAAGCATCATTGTGGTCAATAGCAATAGCTTTTTTATACGCATCTATCGCTTGATTATAGTACGGTTTTGCCTTTTCTATGTGTGGCGGGGTAGGAGAAAAATGATTTAATCCGATAAAGTAATATGCCCTGCCTAATACAGTATATGCTTCGGCAAAGTTAGGTTTGAGTTTTATCGCTTTTTTTATTGGTTCTATGGCTTCTTGTGGCCGCCGGGAAACCATGTATGTCCTCCCTAACCACAAATTAGCCTCAGCAAAATCTGGGTTTAGGATAATTGCCTGTTGAAATGCGTGGATTGCCTCCTTTGACTTCCTTTCTTTAAGTAGCGCCAACCCTTTAACAAAATAATCTTTGGCAAGGTTGTTTTCGCTTACCTCTCGGTTAACCACCTCCTTACGTGTCTTAGCTTGGGACGAGAACATTTCTTGTCCCCATGCCAGCAAATTAGATAACATCAGAAAAACCAATACTATCATTAGCAACTTTAATTTCTTCATATGGATACCTCTTTCTCTATGGAGGCAAGCTTTCCACTTTCGCACTTTTCCGGTGCAACCTTGGGGGTCAGTAATTTTCCGCTTCGGGCCGCCGCTTCGTTGGCTACATGCTTAGGCAGTTCTGGTTTCCTATATTATATCATTCTTATACCATTAATCTGTTGAGGACTGGCAGGGGGTAGCCATACCATAAAAGAAGGACAAGAGAAGTGTGCTGGTAGACCCCACCCCCTTGAAAGAATTAGATTAATCAAATAGAAGTCTACTAAAAGACTACCAAACTATTCCTACCATGCAAGAAAAAACGGCCAGGGCAACCCGGCAATCGCTCCGGGAAGACCCTGGCCGGGGGTGAATATTTTGGTGAATATTAGGTGAATTTTTCCTGTTTAATCCAGGGTTGAATTGATTTGTTTTATTCTTAGCGGCATACCGGCTAAGGTATTGGAATCGCATAGAAAGGTAAAAATTGGCCTAAATTGGTATAAACACTGCATGAGTCTGGCGGGCTGCACTTAAAATCCCTCGGGGTTCGCCCCGTGCCGGTTCGAGTCCGGCCCCAGGCACCAATGATTTCAAGGGGTTAGTCAATTCTTTGCCTCCTGCCTCTGGGGTTCCAGGTTGGGTTTGGTGAATATCATCAAACCTGACCCCCCCTCACAGCGGCCCTTTTTTCCTCTTGGCTGACATGGTTTATAACGGGTGATAATATTACCGTGGCCTTGTGGCCGGTCATTGCCAGGGTGACGGAGTCGTGAAATCCCGCCTTGCGCATGTTAGTGGTGAAAGTGTGCCGCAGGTCGTGAAAGGTGAAGTTTTCAATTCCGGCCGCGCCTGCATGGCAGTTTTGGCCGGAAAGGAGAAGTTCTTTATCCCCTGGAACCCAGACGCAGTCCCCCGTGAATGAAGAAGGTTTCTCCGGCAAGGGCCTCGTTGCGGTATAGTTCGCCGATGAGGGAGGCCACTTCCGAGGGCTCCACCAGACGGCCGATGGGCACCTCACCCAGGATCTTTCCCAGGGCCTTCTGGTCCATGCCTTTCACCATGGGAGTGGCTACATAACCCGGGGCAATGGCCACGCAGCGGATCTTATCGGCTAGGCCGCGGCGGAAAAATTCGGCTGTGATCACCTTGGGCATCACCGACATGGCCGCCTTAGTGGATGAGTAATTAATCTGGCCCGCGGTGCCCAGGGACCCGGTGGAGGAAAACAGGCAGATCAGACCCCGGCAGCCGTGGTTGATCATGCGCTCGGCGCATTCCCGGACCGTCAGAAAAACCCCGGTCAGGTTTATGTGGATCACATCCTGGAACTGCTGCAAGGCCATCTTTTTAATCACCTTGCCGGTTTCCCGGTCCGGGGCCACCATCAGGCCGTCCCGAATGATGCCCGCGGCCGGGGCCACCAGGTTAATGCCGCCGAATTTCTCCATGGCCAGGTCCGCCAACCGGCCGCAGTCTTCCTCTGTGGTGGTGTCGCAGACCATGGTGGCCACGGCCCCGCCTATGGCCTTGATCTCGCCCTCCACCCGGCTCAAGCCCTCGGCGCTGATGTCTCCCAAAACCACCTTGCCGCCTTGCCTTACCCAGTATTTCGCCAGCTCTTCGCCGATGCCTCCGGCGCCCCCGGTGATTACCGCCACCGCATCCTTGATCTCCAGCATGATGATGTACCCCTTTTTAGGAACTTGCGTCTGTATTCGCCTTCGCGGCCAGTTGTTTAATCTCCGGGCTTCTCGGGTTTCAGGGATTCCCCCAGGCCCTTGATGAACTTTTGAAACTGTTCCCCCTGTTTTTTGACCAGGTTCTGGAATTCCACCGTGGTCGCCTCCATTCCCAGCCCTTTTTCGTCCAGTAGCGTCCGCAGGTGCTTAAGGGTCTCTTCCTGCTCGGCCACCTTTTCCTTTAGCTCTTCGCACTTCCGAGCCAGGGAGTCGTATTCCTCCCGGAGCACCATCCCCAGAAGATTCAAATATTCCCTGAAAGACTCCCGAAAGTCCTTTTCAGCTTTTCGCCACAGATTGAAAAAATCGGGGCTGTCTTCCTTCACATCTTCCAGACCGTATGCGGCTTTGAAAAGTTTGGTGTAGTCCTGAAAACCGATGAAGCCCCGCTGGGTCCAATTGGCCAGGTCTTCCAGATGCTGCTGGCTCTTGGCGGCCTGAAGAAGAGCTTTTCCCCAGAACTCCAAAAAGTGTCGGTTCATGAAGTTCTCTTCCCTTTGGAAGCGTCAGCCCCGCCGGGAGCCGAAGTCCCATCCTTAGAAGTCTTTCGGGGAGGGGTTTTTCTGGCTGCATCCCCTTCCGCCTCCAGGTCCAGCTGGTAGCGCACCGGACCGCGATAGTCCAGAAAGCACCGGTCCAGGGAACACTCGGTGGTGGGCAGGGACCAGGACGTGGCGATGGCCACGTGCCCCTTGGGGAATACGGTCACCTCCGCGTCCACCCAGTCCAGGGGGGCCAGGGTGGACTCCTTTTCCACCAGGTCATCCTTTTCGGCGATGCAGATGAGCCACTTGATCCCTTTTTCCTTGATGCGCTTGAAGTTCAAGGTGCGGCCGAACAGGGTGACGGGGAGCGTCCCGTCCTGGGTCACCGGGATGGTATAGGAGTCGTAGCTCATCTTGCAGACCTCAAAGGGCAAATCGGTCTGGTCGTAAAGCAGCCAGTAGTTGATGGCCGCCGCGGTCTTGTTGATTTTCAGGTCCCGTTCGAACAGCTTAAGATCCCGGAAAAAGGCGGTGAGGGGGTTGTCCTTCTCCAGGCTCTTAAGTTTGAAGACCCAGCTCAAGAGCTTCCCGTTCACCACCCGGTTGCCGTTGGGGAGAGTCTTAATGGCAAATACGACCTCATAGAAGCGGTCCGGCACCAGGTTAAGGAAATCCTGGAGCCCTTTGCTCCGGGTGCCGTCCATGGGGGCGACGCTGGTGATGAGGGCGTCCACCAGCCCGTCCAGCTCCCCGGACAGGTAATTCACCACCGCGGTGAACCCCCCCTGGCAGTAACCGCTCAGGGTGACCGGTCGCCCGTGCCGGGCCTTGACCTCCTCCAGGAACAACTTGGTGTCCAGGCAGTCATCCTCCCCCGTCATCACCTGAACCGCGGGGTTGGCATAGATGTCCTTGACGATGCGGATATAAGTGGGAATGCCCTGGTTGGCGAAGCAGTGCGCGTAGCTCTTGCCCTCATCGGGCAGGAAGGACAGGATATTGGCCCCCAAAACATATGGAGGCACAATGACAATGGGTTTGCCGTTTTTCCGCACCCTTACCCCCTTTTCCCGGGGCAATATCTGGTAGAGGTAAAAACGCGCCGTCTCGGCCACCTGGCGATAGCGTCCGTCATCGAAGTGAAAGCCGTACTCCGGCTCAATGTTGCGGATGGCCTGGGGATAATCATAGACCACCAGCTCCATCAGCCTGGCCTGTTTGGCCATGAAGTCCGCAATGTCTTCTCCTCGGCGGTGCTGGACGGTGTTGAGCCAGGCGTTGGCGGCCTGGCGGAGCTGGTGCGCATGAAAATCGTTCATGGCCTTCAGCCCGCCGGCCAGGCCCTTTTCCCCCAGCCTCAGGTTGAACTCCAGGAGGGCCAGATAGTCCCGAAGGTTTTCCCAGGGGGGGCGCTCTTTGAGCCTTTGATTCTCCACGGCGCTGAAGGGCTCCAGGGCGGAGAAGGAGGGAGACATGAAGTCCAGGATATAGCGGGTAAGGCCGACCCAGTAAGTCTGCAGCATCCTGGCCTGGTCGATGGCGGCCGAAAACAACCGGGCATTGGTCTCCATGACTGCCTGGAGTTCGTGGGAGGCAAGCTCGCCCAGGTTGCGAGCGGCATCTTTGGGCTCAACCATGTTTTGTCCTCAACAAATTCAAGGCTGTGGCGCCGGAAACGACGCCTTAGTCCATTTCCAACCCCGACGGCGGGAGGCAAGGAGCCTGCCTCCCGTCGCGGCGTTAAACGGCTTTGGCCTTTTCGGGCTTTTCCCCTTCGGCGAAATAGGTCTCCAGCTTTTTGAAGCTGTCGTCCATCATCTTCTTAAATTCTTCACAACCCTTTTTATAGTTCTTGGTCCACTCCAACAGGGCCTTTTTGGACTCGTCGGGGAGATTCGTCATCTGTCCCCAGAACATGGTGGACATGCGCTCCATCTGCTCCTGGAGCATCATCATGGCGCTGAAAGAGTTGTCGAAGGTGGTTTTGTAAAAGTCGATCATCTGTTTGGCCATTTTTTTGGCGTCCGTCATCATAATTGCCTCTCCTTGGGGGCTCCGTGAGCCCTGATTTTTCTATAATATAAACAGGGAGAAGGGGTTTGTCAAGATTTTTTTTGCAATGTAAAATATTTTAATTAAGGGGGAAAAATAATTAATCTCTTTAAATATAAATATGTTATATTATATTTAGTACATAAATATGCTTATATTATCTTTTATATTGCATTATGCAAAAATAGCTCTTAAACTTAGGTTCAAAGGAGATGCCCATGGGCGACAAGGTATTTCTCAAAAAATATGCCAACCGGCGCCTCTACGACACGGCAAAAAGCGCGTTTGTGAGCTTAAGCCAGGTGGCGGAAATGATCCGGCAAGGCCTGGAGATCGAGGTCATCGACGCCGAAACCAAGGAGGACGTCACGGCCTTTATCCTGACCCAGATCGTCCTCGAGGAAGCCAAAAAGAAAACCCTGCTCCTCCCCGTATCCCTGCTCTATCTGCTCATTCGGCATGGGGCCACGGCTTTGGGGGAGTTCTTCGACAAGTACCTGGAGCAAACCCTCAAGAATTACCTGGCGTACAAGACCGCCATGGACGAGCAGTTTCGCGACTGGCTGGAGCTGGGCCAGGATTTCTCCACCCTGACCCGGAAAGCCATGGACAACCTGACCCCCTTCCCGTCCTGGATGGAATTCTTCCCCGGAAAGGCCGGGAAAAAGGAAGCGGACAAAGGAGAAGAGAGTAGTTAAATCCGCGGCCAGGGTTACTCCCGGCCCCCTTCTTCCCCGTTGTCCGCCCGTGGGGCGCGGCCCCGCCGGTGCGGGCTCAGGCCGCTGGCGCCCTTTTTTTACCCGCTTTCGTCTTCTTCTCGTGTAAATTCATGACCATTAGCACCAGGTCGGACTCTGTGCCTTCCAGGTCTCTCACAAAACCCTTCAGTTGGGCCACTTCCTTGAACCCCAGCTTCTCAAACAAGTAAAAGGCCTTGTCCAGGACCGGGGGAATCTCCACGCTGAGCTGCTCCAGGTCTAAGTGAGCGGCGATATCAATCAGGTTCTGGACCAAAATGGTCCCCAGGCCGCGCACCCGGTACTGGGTGGAGGTGGTCAGGCGCAGATCCCCCAGGTGTCTGGTCCAGCCGATGGGGCTGAAGTGCAGGGTGGCATCACCTACGATCTGGCCGTTGTGCAAAGCAATCAACGGCAAGACATCGTCGTAGTTCAGCTCATAAATCCAGTTCTCGATGACCTTGGGATCCGTCACGTCTTCCTTGAGGCAGAGACGATCCTCCGGCGGCAAGGTCTGAAAATATTTCACCAGGGCTTCTTCATCCCCTTTCAGCAAGGGGCGCAAAATTACCGGGGTGCCGTCTTCCAGGGTTACTGGTTTGGGATACTCCCTGGTGAGCAGTTCCGTAAGCTTACCCATAATCATCTCCCGAGTCCGTGAGTTTACTTAGGCCCACAAAATTAAGGGCATTGCCCCAGAAGGTCAGCAGTACCAGCCCCGCTCTATGATCATCGCGAATCCCATGCCGCCGCCCACGCACAGGCTGGCCATCCCCACTTCGACGTCCCGCTTTTGCATCTCATAAAGGAGGGTCACCAGGATCCTGGCCCCGCTGCACCCCAGGGGATGGCCCAGGGCGATGGCGCCGCCGTTGACATTGACAATATCCGGGTCCAGATGCAATTCCTTCAGGCAGGCCAGGACTTGCGCGGCAAAGGCTTCGTTGATCTCCACCAGTTCGATTTTTTTCCCCAGCTCGGCGCTCACCTTGGCAATGGCATTGCGTACTGCGTAAATCGGCCCGGTGCCCATGAGTGACGGCTCACAACCCTGGCAGTCGTAGCCGACAATCCTGCCCAGGGGCCGGATTCCCATCTTCAGGGCCTTTTCTTCCGCCATGACCAGGAGAGCCGCGGCCCCGTCATTGATCCCGGAGGAGTTACCCGCGGTAATGGTGCCGTCTTTCTGGAAGACCGGCTTCAGCCGGGCCAACGCCTCCGCGGTGGTGCCGAACCGGGGAAATTCATCGGTATCGAACATGAGTGGCTCCCCTCTCTTTTGGGGAATCTCCACCGGGACAATCTCGTCCTTAAAACGGCCGGAGGTGATGGCCGCCTCGGCCCGCTGCTGGCTCCGGGCGGCCCAGGCATCCTGCTCTTCCCGTCTGATTTTAAACTTTTCGGCCACGTTCTCCGCGGTCACCCCCATGTGCGAGCCGTCAAACGAGCACAGCAACGCGTCGTGCAGCATGGTATCCAGGATTTGCATATGGCCCATGCGCGCCCCCCAGCGGGTCTGGGGCAGCACGAAGGGCGCCTGGCTCATGGACTCCATCCCTCCGGCCACCACAATTTCCCCGTCTCCGGCCCGGATGGCCCGGGTGGCGGCAATCACCGCCTCCATGCCGGAGCCGCACAAGACGTTCACGGTGATGCCCGGAGTGTATTGGGAAATGTCCGCCCGGGCCGCCGCCTGCCGGGCCGGGTTGCCTCCCTCTCCGGCTTGCAGGGCATTGCCCATGATTACCATATCCACTTTGTCCTGTCGCATCTTGGCCCGGTTAAGAACCTCCCGGATAACCACTCCGCCCAGTTCCACCGCCGGAATTTCCTTCAAGGCGCCCCCGAAGCTGCCCAAGGCGGTCCGCGCCGCGCTGGCGATTACCACTCCTCGCATATAACCTCCTTTGCCCAGACCCTTAAAGCCCTCAGGCGGCCAACTCCTTTACCAACATGGCAAT
The DNA here is from genome assembly GCA_016874915.1 of Deltaproteobacteria bacterium. Taxonomy (GTDB): domain Bacteria; phylum Desulfobacterota; class Desulfobaccia; order Desulfobaccales; family 0-14-0-80-60-11; genus VGSO01. Next base: position 13,867 of record VGSW01000008.1, on the reverse strand, counting down.
ATCTGCATAATTTTGGGAATAAACATCTTTTACATAATTTTTTAATACGGTTACCTGGTTGAAGTCGGCCTTTTTAAAGGCTCGAATCACCACTTCCCGGTTGGTGACGATCCGGGCCAGCAATTTTTTAACCTGGTGTTGGGCCGCCAAATTGGCCAATTCTTGCAGGAGCACCGAGCCCAACTTGCGCCCCTGGAACTCCGGGGTGATGGTGACCCGGATTTCCGCCACGTGCCTCCCCCAGCCAAAGGTTTGAAAATGCAGGGTGGCATTGGCCACGATCTTGCCGTCGTATTCCGCCAGGATGGGCAATACCCGGTTAAAATTGAGATTGCGGGCCCATTTCTCGATGAGTTTCCGGTCGGTCACATCATTGCGCAAAAATCGCCGGTCTTCTTCAGGAAGGCTGATGAAAAAACTGTAGAGAGAATACTGATCGTCCCGGCTCATGGGTCTCAGGGTGAGCGTGGCACCATCCGGAAGGGTGATCTTTTTGGGATATTCTTCGAGCATGGCTCCCTCCTTACCATAGTGTGCTAAAAGTATGAACTATTCGAGGTTCTTGCAAAATTCCCCGTTGGCAGGAATTGTCATTCTAGCGCCGCGAAGAATCCCGTATTTGGAGATCCTTCACTTCGTTCAGGATGACAAAAACCATATTTGCAAGAGTCTCATTCGTTTCCTTCAAGCCCCACGTCGCCAGTCATCCTTTAGGCCATCCTGACCACGGCTGCGCTGTCCCTCATGGGAAGCTGGCTTTCTCCTCTTCCCGGAATCCCAGGGGAACATTCAGAAGAATCATTTATACAATATATAAGTTTAAAAATCCTCTTTTCCAACCCTCCCCCTTATTTTTCTTCTATGCCCCCTTGCCGAAAACCAATACTGGTCTAATATGGTTATCAAAGAAAAAACAGGGTTTTACCAGCAATATCGCGGGCAGGCGTTAACCGCGGCATCATTGCTGTTCGCCCTGGAGGCCAGCTGTCCCGATGGCCGGCTTCCTCCCTATTTTCATGACTTCCTGAGGCGTGAAGGAATCTCCCTGTGGATCGATGTTTTGGAGATTAACGGCCCACCAGAAAATCAAGGGTTGGCCAAATTGGCTAACCCCTTTCACATTCTGGGGTTGCAAATGGGAAGCACCTTACTCCTGGCTGTCTTCCTTCATCTCAGTTAAAGCCTTCTGCAAAATCTCCAGAAAATTAAGGGCAGGCGAGGCCATGGAAAATTTGGCAGACTTGTTCTGAAAAGTTGTTTTTGGGGGAGGGGGCCAAGGGTGCCCGCCCTTGCCCCCCTCCCCCAATCCCTTAAGGGTAATGATCAGGCTAAGGGAGTCGGGGCCGCAGGCCCCGACTTCCTTAGCTCAGCCCCCTTAAAGGGTTGGGAGGGGGGCTTGGGGGGAGGGCAGGGAGCGTTGCTCCCTGGCCCTTCCCCCAAAATATATCTTTTCATCCTTCACGGGTGAGCCAACGGCTCATGAGCGACTGCCCTGGGAAAGAAAGGGATACAGGTTCTTACGTAAATAGGATAATTGACAATAAGCGGTTAACCGGTTATAAAATAACTTATGAAAACCGAAGCCCGTCTCTTCAAATCCCTGGCCGATGAGACCCGCCTGAAAATCCTCTGGCTGCTGATGGCCAAAGAGGAGCTCTGCGTGTGCGACATTATGGGAGTCCTGGGCATCACCCAGTCCAAGGCTTCCCGCCACCTGCGCTATCTCTATCACCTGGGCTGGGTAAACGACCGCCGGGAGGGTGTCTGGATGAACTACCGGCTGAGCGTCGCCCCCGGCAGCCCGGAGGACAAGCAATTAAAACTGCTGGCGGACATCCTGAGTTCACGCCCGGAGGCCCTTGCTTTGCGGGAGCGGTTGGAACAATGGCTGTCGGCCAAAACAGAGACCAAAGACAGCGCCGCCGCAGCCTGCCAGTGTTCCTGAAGGAGATCACCTATTCCGGCTCTTTTTCCGAGAAATATTATTAAATTGAGACCTTTGCGAAACAGCTTAAAAGGCGGAAAAATTTGGCCTTGATCCCCCCCTCCCCTCGGTGGGAGGGGGCTGGGGGGAGGGGGGCTAAATTGATTAAGATACTTAAATCAGTTAAAGATTTTGCCACCCCCTCCCTAACCCTCCCCCTCAAGGGGGAGGGGATTTTAAGGGATAGGCAGTCAATTAGGTATTTCGCAGAGGTCTCAAATTGACTGATATATAAAGATAAACTATGAGAGCGGGGAAGCTGCTGGTAAACGAATTTTTTTTGCCGATGGACATTTAATAAAACGGATATACAAATATCAAGGAGTCGGTATGGCCACCGTCGCCAAACGCTTGGGTTTCGTGGAACGTTTTCTCACCCTGTGGATCATCCTGGCCATGGTCTTCGGGGTGCTCCTGGGGTACCTCATCCCCGGGGTCGCCAAGTTTATCGACCGCTTTACCGTGGGAACCACCAACATTCCCATCGCCATCGGCCTCATCCTGATGATGTATCCCCCCCTGGCCCGGGTGAAATACGAGGAGCTGCACCGGGTCTTCAGCCAGTTTAAAATTCTGGCCCTCTCCTTGATTCTCAATTGGGGCATCGGACCGGTCCTGATGTTCCTCTTGGCCATCGTCTTCCTTTCCGGCTACCCGGAGTATGCGGTGGGCCTCATCCTGGTGGGCCTGGCCCGCTGCATTGCCATGGTCATCGTCTGGAACGAGCTGGCCGGCGGCCATCGGGAATACTGCGCCGGGCTGGTGGCCTTCAACGCCATCTTCCAGATGGCCCTGTACGCCGTTTACGCCTACCTGTTCATCTCCGTCTTTCCCCATTGGCTGGGGCTTTCCTTCGCCCGGGAGGTCCACGTGGAGATGGCGGACGTGGCGGTCACAGTGCTCATTTATTTGGGAATCCCATTCTTTTCCGGCCTCTTGAGCTACCTGATCCTGGGACGCCTGAAAGGCCGCCAGTGGTACGAAGAGCGTTTTATTCCCAAGATTTCTCCCATCACCCTGATTGCGCTGTTATTCACCATTGTGGTGATGTTCTCCCTGAAAGGGGAATACATTGTCAGCCTGCCGCTGGACGTGGTGCGCATCGCCATCCCCTTGGCACTCTATTTTCTGGGCATGTTTTTTCTGACTTTTTTTATGGCCATGAAGCTGGGGGCGGACTACCCGGTCACCACCACCCTCTCCTTCACTGCCGCGTCCAATGACTTTGAGCTGGCCATCGCCGTGGCCATCGCGGTCTTCGGCATCCACTCGGGTATGGCCTTCGCCACGGTCATCGGCCCTCTCCTGGAGGTGCCCGTCCTCCTCGGCCTGGTGCATGTAGCACTGCGCTTTAAACAGAAGTATTTTACCCTCCCAAGCTGCGCGGTCTGCGGCCAGGAAGCGGGGCTCGGCTTCCTCTTCCGGGCCCGAAGGGGGGACATCGACGCCTATCTCTGTCCCGCTTGCACCCATGCCACCATCCATTCCCCGGAGCGGCCTGATTAATCGGAAAGCCCTTTCAATGCATAAGGGAGGAAAAGCCCCATGTTCGAAAAAATCGTGCTGGCCACCGACTTAAGCTCCGCCTGGGACGAAATCGTTGCCTGCGCTGGAGAATTCAAGGCCCTGGGCGCCTCTGAAATCATCCTGACCCATGTGATTACCGTCTTGTTCCTGGGCGGATTGGAGGCCACCCTGCGGGCCGAAGCGGAACCCAAATTGGAAAAGCAAAAACAGTTTCTCCAGGGCCGGGGCTTTAAGGCAAGTGTGGAGACGCCCGTGGGCCTGCCTGCATATTCCCTTAATGACGTGGCCCAGCGCCACGGGGCTGACCTCATCGTGGTAGGCTCCCACGGCAGATCCCTGTGGCGGGAGGCGGTGCTGGGGTGCTTCACCTGCGCGGTGCTGTATCACACCCAATACCCTACGCTGCTGCTCAATGTGTTTTTGAAAAAAGAGATGCCGAAAGGGTCCTGCCGTCTGCAGGCCACTCAACTGCTCCGCCATGTCTTATTCCCCACGGATTTTTCCCAGATCTCGGCACGAGCTCGGGACATAGTGACCCGCCTGGCTCCCCGGGGCATATCCCAGGTCACGCTGTTAAACGCCCTGGATGTGCCCGGGGGCGAGGCCTATCCGCCGGGATTCCAGGAGATGGCGGAAGCCAAAGGCCGGGATTCTCTGGCGGCCTGGACGGAGGTGCTAAAAGGCGCCGATATTCCTGTGGTGCACCCGGTTTTTGATCCGGGGCACCCCCTCCCGGCCATTCTCCGGGTCTTGGAATCCCAGGATATCTCGCTTCTCGTTATGGGAACCCAGGGGAAGGGGTTTATCAAGGAGATCTTTTTGGGGAGCGTGGCCCACAATGTCTCTCGCCTGGCCCCCTGCCCGGTCCTGTTGATTCCGCCGGCGACCCGCTAAATAAGCCATACTTATGGTTGGGAAAGGCGCCGACTTTTCATCTTCCAAATGGTTGGATTGAAAGAGGCGATCACAAATTTCTAAAGGACAACATTATGAGATCGATGCGTTTACCGTTTTTAAAACTGCTTATACTGTCGACGGCATTTTCCCTATTTTTCCAGGCGCTGCCCGCTTGGTCTCAGGGTGCCGCGTCCTCCCAAGGCAAACCGGCCCTTTATGAATTCGGCGCCGGTTATTGCTACTCCTGCAAGGAGATGGAAAAGGTCATGGCGGAATTGAAAACGAGCCACAGCGACCAGGTGGAATTCCGCATGGTTTATGTGGATAAGGAAGAGGCGCTATTCAAACAATACAAGATTATGCTCATCCCCACCCAGGTCTTTCTGGACGCATCCGGCAAAGAGGTGGACCGGCATATCGGGGCTCTCACCAAGGAAGAAGTATTGCAGAAGCTGCGAGACCTGAAATTCATCAATAAATGAGGAGACGATTTCATGGGATGGAGTGAATCTCTGGGCCAGGTCATGCAGACCCGCCCCATTCTGGCCTATGGGGCCTCTTACCTGGGCGGGGTGATCGCCACCGCCAGCCCCTGCATCATGTGCAGCATTCCGCTCATCATCGGTTTTGTGGGCGGGTATGCCCAGGGGAGCAAGAAGCAGGCCTTTTTATACAGCCTCACCTTCGTGGTGGGCCTGGCCGTGGTCATGTCTTTCCTGGGCGCCATGGCCGCCCTCCTGGGCACCATGTTCGGCCAGGTGGGGACCTACTGGTATTTTGTGGTGGCGGTGATCCTCATCGTCATGGGGTTGCAGTTGGCCGGGGTCATCAACCTGAAGCTGGGCGGCAATGCCCAAAGATTCTTGCCCCGGCGCACCGGCCTGATCGGGGCCTTGATCCTGGGCATGCTCTTCGGCCTGGTGCTCTCGCCCTGCGCCTCGCCGGTACTGGCGGTGATCCTGACCCTGGCGGCGGTCCAGGGAAAGGTAGCCTACGGCAGCACCCTGCTGTTCGCTTACGCCCTGGGACAGGGGACGTTGGTCCTGCTGGCCGGGACGTTCACCGGGGTAATCGAGAGTTACCTGCAATCCAAAAGCGCCAAGGTGGGCATAATGCTCCAAAAGGCGGCCGGCGGCCTGATCTTCTTTGCCGGCTGCTATATCTTTTTCCAGGGGATCAGGAATTGGTGATCTAAGAGGGGATAAAAAGGAAATCAGGCTATGGAAGATCAGGACCTCAAAGAATTTATCAAGGAACGCTACGGCAAGATCGCCCGGGGAGAAACCCTATTTTGCTGCCCTGGCTGCGGCCCCACGGTGGCCGACCAATGCCTGGCCGTGGGATATACCCCGGAGGATTTGCAGTTGGTGCCGGAGTCGGCCGTTTTGGGAGTGGGCTGCGGCAACCCCACCGCGCTGGCGGATATCGCGGCAGGTGAAACCGTGGTGGACCTGGGCTCCGGCGCGGGTATCGACGTCTTCCTGGCGGCCACCAAGGTCGGGGACCGGGGCCGGGTCATCGGCGTGGACATGACCGAGGACATGGTGGCCAAAGGCCGCCTGCTGGCGGAGCAGCATGGCTTCCCCAACGTGGAATTTCGCCTGGGCTATATCGAACATCTCCCGGTGGATTCGGGAACCGTGGATGTGGTCATCAGCAATTGCGTGATCAACCTGACCCCGGACAAGCTGGCCAGCTTCCAGGAGGTTCATCGGGTCTTGAAGCCGGGTGGGCGCATCCTCATCGCCGACCTGGTGACCGCGGGCGAACTCCCGCCCGACGTGCGGGCCAGCGCCGCGGCCTGGGCCGATTGCCTGGCCGGGGCCATGGAAAAGGAGGCTTACCTGGAAACCATCCGACACGCCGGTTTTGCGGAGGTGGCTGTAGTTTCCGAGTCTCCCTATGAGGCCCCGGGGATGGATGAGCGTTTGCTTGGGAAAATCATCAGCGTGAAAGTGCGCGCGTTCAAAGGTCAATGATGGCTGAGAGAGTTGGCGGTCTTAACCAGTCAGGCTGTTAAAAAATTTGCAAAATAGCAAGTTGAGACCTCTGCGAAACAGCTTAAAAGGCGGGAAAACTTGGCCTTGATTCCCCCCTCCCCTCGGTGGGAGGGGGTTGGGGGGAGGGGGGCTAAATTGATTAAGATACTTAAATCATTTAAAGATTTTGCCACCCCCTCCCTAACCCTCCCCCCTCAAGGGGGAGGGGATTTTAAGGGATAGCCAGTCAATTAGGTATTTTGCAGAGGTCTCAAGTTGTCATTCTGGGCGAACTATCATGACCTAAGGGTCACAACGAACAATGAAAATTAAATCTTGAAAGGTGGGGCCACCATCCACTGCCACCCACCGGAAGGCGGGCACGGAGGCCCGCCCCACCAGGTATTTTCATATAAAGCGAAGAACCCCATCTTTTCCAGTTAGTGGAGATCCTTCACTTAGCTCAGGATGACAGAAAAATCGGGGGTTCAACAGCCTGTTAAAGGAGAAAAACGAGATGACAAATAAAGCTTTGGTAAAAGTAAGGATCCTCGACCTGCCGGGGGTGAGCGGCGGTTGCGCCTGCAGCAACCCCACCCTGACTCCGGAATACGCCGCCATGCTGCAGCAGAAGGTGGCTGAACTCCGGGCGGCCCTGGAAGAAAGCTATCCGGGCCAGACCGGGGTGGAATACGTGGACCTGCGGGAACATCCGGCAGAGAAGGACAGCGAGGTTGGCCAGCTTCTGGCGACCAAGAAATACCCGCCGCCCCTGGTGGTGATCGACGGGGAGGCCAAGTTCGCCGGTTCCATCCAGGTGAAGAAGATCGTCAAAGAAGTGGGGACCATCTTAGTTAGGATGAACAAAAGGAGCAAGTGATGGGAGAATTCCTGGAAGCCACTTATGAGAAATTCATCTTCAAGGTGAAAGTGGGCTACCTCTACAGCAAGGAGGAATTCTGGGCGAATTTTCAGGACGGCGCGGCCATCGTGGGGCTGACCGACTTCATGCAGAAGTCCAAGGGCGACGTGGCTTTCCTGGAAACCGTGGAGCCGGGCCTGGAGGTCAAACGGGGCGACGAAATCGGCAAGATCGAGACTATCAAGGCCACCTTCGCCATCATCTCGCCGGTAACGGGAAAGATCACGGAAGTCAACCCGGAGATGGACGCCAGCCCCTACCTGATCAACCACGACCCATACGGGGCCGGTTGGATCTACCGGATTGAACTGAGCGACCCCGAAGCGGACAAGGGCCAACTTCTCCAGGCGTCCGAGTATTTCGAGAGAATGAAAGACAAAATCGCCCGGGAGGCGAAGAAACTATATGGGTAAGAAACACCAGAAAGTGGTGGTGCTTCCCTGCAGCGGCATCGGCAAAGTCTTCGGAGCGTTGGCCCGGGAGACGGCCTACGAATTGGTGGAGAACGTCCGGCCCGGCCTGGCTACCCTGACCTGCCTGCCGCTTTTGGTGATCAATGATCCTGAAGCGGTAGCCTTGGTGACGGAAAACCCGGTGATCACCATTGACGGCTGCCCCAAGGACTGCGCCAAAAAGAGCGTGGAGGCCCTGGGCAAGGTGGTGGACAAGGCCTACGAGGCCATTAAATTCTATAAAGAGCACAAGGACCTCAAACCTGAGGGCATTGCCGAAGTCACCGACACAGGCCGCAAGCTGGCGGCGGTGGCGGCGGCGGAAGTGGCCAAGATGGTGGACGAACTGGCCGCCGGGGAGGAAAAATGATGGACATCCAGGTCATGAAAGTGGGCGTAGTTTCCTGCAGCGGCGAGGAGATCCCCGAGGGCACTCTGTGCCGCCTGGCCTGCCGGAAGGTGCTGGATGAGCGTCCCGGTGAGACCGTCACCATCTGCCTGCCCCTGTTTATCGCCGGGGGTGAAGAAGAGCGCACCTTTGCCGCCAACTACCCCACCATCACGGTGGACGGCTGCGACAAGCTGTGCGCCGCCAAGGCCACGGAGATGCTGTCGGGCAAGCCCAGCAAATCGCTGTCCATCCCCGAAATTTTGAAAAAGCGCGGCCTTGCGCCTCCCACCAAACTGCGCCACTTCGGGACGGAGGAGGAAGCCGCGGTCAAGGCCGTGGCCGAGGAAATCGCCCGGGCGGTGGATGAGGTGCTGGAGGAGGATTAGCCGTTGATAACGGACATCCGGATGCGGGTCAAGGGGATGGTGCAACAGGGAGGCTTCACCTGAATGGGCTGCCCCGACGCGGTGCGCGCCGAATTGCTCAAGATAAAGGGGGTGCTGGCAGTGACCTACCACCCCGACCAGGATTTATTTTCAGTGAGTTTTGAATCCTTACTGGTGAATCTGGAGACCGTCTTTGCCGCGGTGTTCACCGCGGGCAAAATGATGGGGAAAGAATATTTCCCGGAAATCATAGCATCGACCCCGGAGGTTTGATCCGTAGAGGAGCTATGCATGGCAACATACAAAAATAAAGTGGAATGGCGGGGCGAACATCTGGGCTACACCTGGTGCCAGAACGGGTTGGAAATGGAATTTTCCGCGCCCCCGGACCTCTTCGGCAAGGCGGGGGTCCTCACTCCCGAGGACGCCTTTATGGCCGCGGCCAACACCTGCTACTTCATGATGGTGGTCTGGGCCACGGAGCGGTTTAAGATGGACCTGGTCTCCCTGGAGATCACCGCCGAAGGCGAGGTGGAGGAACACCTGGACCGGACCTCCTGGTTTAAGACCGTGACTCTCTATCCCAAGATCGTGATCAAGGGGAAGCCCCAGGAGATGGTGCAGCGGGCCCTGGACATGGCCCTGAAATATTCCACCATCTGCCAGTCTTTCAAGTCCGAAATCATCGTCAAGCCGGACATTGTGATCCAATAAGGAACTCTCATGCCGGAAGCATACGACATCGCCTTCCTGGGAGGCGGCCCCGCGGGCTACCAGGGAGCAGTCCGGGCGGCCCAACTAGGGGCGAAGGTGGTAGTAGTGGAGGAAAGCTTCCTGGGCGGCGTCTGCCTCAACTGGGGCTGCATTCCCACCAAGACGGTGCGGGCCTCCGCCGAAGTGGGCCGGGCCATGCGCCGGGCCAAAGAGTACGGCTTCCGGCCCGTGGAAGCATCCCCGGACATCCAGGCCATTATCTCTCGCAAGGACCGGGTAGTCTCGGGGCTGAGAGCCGGCGTCGGCCGCCTCTTCCAGGCGCATCGCATCGCCCTGGTGGAGGGACGGGGCCGGCTCATTGCCGCCGATAGAATCGAAGTGGAGAGAAACGGGCGGCTTGACCTGGTGAAGGCCGCCAAGGTGGTGATGGCCACCGGCTCCCGCCCGGCCCGCCTGCCCCTTTTTCCCCAGAGTCCCCGGGTCTTCCTGGCCGACGAGATTCTTACCATCGACTACCTTCCCAAGCACTTGCTGATAGTGGGCGGCGGCGCGGTGGGGGTGGAGATGGCCGCCATTTTCCGGGAACTGGGCTCCCAGGTGAGCCTGGTGGAAGTGATGGACCGGCTGCTGCCTTACGACGACGCGGAGATGGCGGAGTATCTGGCCGGCGTGCTCAAACGGCGCAAGATTGCGGTTAGGTGCGGGGTGCAGGTAAGCGGGGTGCAAGAAGGGGCGGAGAATTTCGCGGTCCGGCTGGCCGACGGCACGGAGCTGGCCCCGGACACCATCCTCCTGGCCACCGGAAGGCGGTTCAACTCCGAGGGCCTGGGCCTGGAAGAGCTGGGCGTCCAATTGGAGAATGGGCGCATCCTGGTGGACGGACACATGATGACCAATATCCCCGGCATTTATGCCGCCGGCGATGTCATCGGCGGCTGGCTCCTGGCCCACGTGGCCTTTGCCGAGGGCATCTGCGCCGCGGAGCACGCCCTGGGTCTGGGAAGCAAGATGGACTATGGGGTTGTGCCCCGCTGCACTTTCACGATACCGGAATATGCCGCGGTGGGGATTTCGGAAGCGGAAGCTGAGGGGAAACATCCCATCAAGGTGGCCCGCTTTCCCTTCAAATCCTTAGGGATGGGCCAGTGCCTGGGAGAGCTGGAAGGATTGGTGAAGATCATCGCCCATGCCCGGACCGACCAGATCTTGGGCGCCCACATCATCGGCCCCCACGCCGCGGACCTGATCCACGAACTTGCCCTGGCCATGCGGGGGGACTTCCCAGCCGGGTGATTATGGAGACCATCCACGCCCATCCCACCTTGTCTGAGGCGGTGCTGGAAGTGGCCCAGGCCCTGCACGGACAGGCGATTCATCTGCCGCCGGGGAGATAAGTATGAGGAAAATAGATTGTGGGAGAGGGGGCCAGGGGCCGCAGGCCCCTGCCCCCTTTCCCAAACCCTCTCCCCCAACCCCTTACCGGGGGTTGGGAGGGGAGATTGAGGGGAGGGCGGGGGAACCGCGTTCCCCCGGCCCTTTTCTCAAATCACCCCCCCCGGCCCCAAAGTGGCTGCTGGAAGAGGTGCGCCGCGCCAAGCGGGGCAGGAGTGCGGAAATAGTAACGCAAACCGGCAATCTCCTGAACCGTCTCCATCTGCCCACGGTCTGCGAGAGCGCCCGTTGCCCCAACCGGGGGGAGTGTTTCTCCCATCACACCGCCACTTTCCTGATCCTGGGCGATGTTTGCACCCGGGGCTGCGCCTTCTGCGCGGTGAAAAAGGGCATGCCTTTGCCGCTTAAGAAAGACGAACCCCAACGCCTGGCGCGGGCGGTTTCCGATTTGGGCCTGCGGCACGTGGTCATTACTTCGGTGACCCGGGATGATCTCCCGGACGGCGGTGCGGCTCACTATGCCAGGGTGGTGGGAGCTTTGCGGGAGCACTGCCCCGGCGTCCGGGTGGAACTCCTGGCGCCGGATTTTGCCGGGTCCAGGGAGGCGGTGGCCACGGTGCTGGCCGCCGGGCCGGACATCCTGGCCCACAACCTGGAAACCGCGCCCCGGCTCTATTCATTGGTAAGGCGGAGTGCGGATTACCGCCGTTCCCTCAAGGTGCTGCAACAGGCAAAGGAGCTTTCCCCCCAAATCATCACCAAGTCCGGCCTGATGCTGGGCCTGGGAGAGGAATATGCAGAAATCGACGAGGTGCTGAAGGATTTGCGGCAAGTGGATTGTGACATGCTCACCCTGGGACAATATCTATCCCCCTCCCTCCACCACGTCCCGGTGGCCCGCTATGTGAACCCGGAAGAGTTTGGCGGCTGGCGCCGGCATGCCCTGGCCCTGGGTTTCAAGAGCGTGGCCGCCGGGGCCCTGGTGCGCAGTTCCTACAAGGCGTCCATCTTCTTTGGGGACCTGTTTAGAAAAGTTGTTGTTGGGGGAGGGGGGTTTGGGGGGAGGGCAGGGAGCACTTACAAAAATCTCCCTGGCCCTCCCCCCAAGAAATATCTTTTCATCCTTTTCGGGTGAGCCGACGGCTCATGAGGGACCTGGCTTGAAAACCTGGCGATTTCTGGACACCGGGCCTTTATCCCCCGCCGGCAACATGGCCATTGACCGGGCTTTGCTGGCTCTCCATGCCAACGGCAAGTCTCCCCCCACCCTGCGTCTCTACCAGTGGCGGCCGCCAGCCGTGTCCCTGGGTTACTTTCAAAAGCGGCACGACCTGGATCTGGAGGCCTGCCGACGCCTGGGTTACGAAGTGGTGCGGCGGCCCACCGGCGGCCGGGCGGTGCTGCACCTGGATGACTTGACTTATGCCCTTATCGCCGGCGCCCCCGAGGGGATGCCTTCCGCGGTCACTGCGGCCTACCACCTGATCGCCCAGGGTTTGCTCCAAGCCTTCCGAATCCTGGGAATCGAAGCCCGCATGGGGCGGGAGCGGGATGACCCTCACCAGACGGACATCTGCTTCCTCCGCGGCGCCCGGGGAGCCATCGTCTATCAGAAGAAGAAACTGGTGGGCAGCGCCCAAACCTGGCATGCCTCCTCCCTGCTCCAACACGGCTCCATCATCGTCAGGCCCCAGGTGGAGGCCTGGCTGGCCCTGGTGCAGGCTAAGGGGGAATCTCCGGCGGCCTTGCGTTCCAGGCTTGCCGCCCGCCTGACTTCCCTGGAGGAAATCCTGGGATGGACGCTCAAACTGACTGAGCTCAAGGAAGCCGTGCGCCAGGGCATGTCCCAGGCGCTGGGGGTGGAGTTGCAGCCGGGCGAGATCGACGCCGCCGAGTGGAACCTGGCCCGGGACCTGGCCTATCAGGAGGAGAAAAATTATGTCCCCACAGGACATCACCCAGATTTCTCTGGGAAAGTTCAAGGTGGGCATCAACGGCCTGAAAGACGCGGTTGAAGAGGTTAAGGTTTTACGGGGGCGGCCTGATGAAGAAATTGCCCAAGCCCTGTTTGATAGACTCAAGCCCCGCAACTATATCCCCGCTTCGTCTCGGGAAGAGTACAAACAGGCTTTCCTGCGGGAATTTAAAAAAGCCCTGGGCGAGAAAGTGATTGAGGAACGCACCGGATTGAGCATCAAAATCCTGGGGCCTGGCTGTCCTTCCTGCGACCGTTTGGAGCAGACCGTCATGGAAGCGCTGGTGGATCTGGAACTCCCGGCGGAGGTGGACCACATCCGGGATTTGAAAGAGATTCACGCCCTGGGCGTCTTCTGCACCCCGGCCCTCATAATCAATGATGACGTGAAGGCCGTGGGCAATCTGCCGACCAGAGAAGTGTTGAAAAAATGGCTCAGGGATATGGGGCCGCAAAAATAACAGGGGGAGTTTCAATGGGAAAATGCATGGGGAAATTGGTCATCTTGGCCGTGGGGGCCACCCTGATTTTATCGATGGTTAATCTCTCCGGGGCTTATGGGACCCAGCCCCAGCTGGCCCAGGTGGTTTATATCACCCTGACCAAGGCCTGCGGCTGCACTTTGGAGAAGTGTCAGGCAGGCGATATCGTGGTGGGGAATGTCTTTAACGGCGCCAAGCAGAGCCTGCTCAAACGGATAGATTATTCCACCGACAAGGAGGCGGCCAGGGTTTATCTCAAGAAGTATCGCGTAACTCAGGCGCCGGCCCTGCTGTTTCTGGATGCCCAGGGGAATTTGCTCTGGATGGCCATGGGTGAGCTATCGGAAAGCACTATCCAGGAAAAACTTCGCCTTTTCGGAGGCTGAACCACATAAACAGGAGGTGAACCCTAATGAAAAAATTGCAGGTCTTGGGGCCGGGTTGTCCCAAGTGCATTGAATTGGCCAAACGTACCGAGGAGGCCGCCAAGGCCGCGGGCGGAGACTTTGAGGTGGAAAAAGTCACCGAACTCAACAAGATCATGTCCTTCGGCGTTTTCATGACCCCGGCCCTGGTGGTGGACGGCGAAGTGAAGTTGGTGGGCAAGGTACCCAGCGTGGAGGAGATCAAGAAGCTGATCGGCTAACAAAAGTTCAAAGTTCAAGGTTCAAAGTTCAAAGTAGGGGCCACAGTTTCCTTATATGCCAGGCAGCTTTCATGATTAACGAGTGAGCCGAAGGCTCATGTTTAATTGCCTTGAAGGACC
>VGSW01000007.1 GCA_016874915.1 Deltaproteobacteria bacterium | reverse complement strand
TCACATCCTGGAACACGAAGACCACGAAATGATGCGGCCGTTCTTTGTGGGAGCCTTGCCCCAATAAGGTCTTCTAATAGCGACTGAATCAGCGTAAAACCATGGGGCCGCCCTTTGGAGGCGGCCCTCGTTATTTTTTAGCCATCCTGTTTAAAGTTTTCAGTTCAATCTTTTGCCGGTGGCTGGCGGCTCCTTTTTCCTTGCAAAGACAGGCTCTTAAACATAGAATTTTCAGGAAGAGAGGCGGCATATGGCCCGAGACCCCGAACTCAGCTATGTCCTGGCCGATACCGGTCAGATGGAGCGCCTGCTGGCCTGCATCGAATTTTCCAAGGCCCTGGTGGGCATCTACGACATGGAGGGTCTGCTCACCGCCATCCTGGAGCAGATCAACGGCCTCATCCCGGCCCGCAACTGGTCCCTGCTGCTCATCGACCCCCAGACCCGGGAACTCTACTTCGCAGTGGTGGTGGGAGTTGATCCGGAGTCGGTGAAAGGCATCCGCCTGAAACCCGGGGAAGGCATCGCCGGGGCCGTGGCTCAGGAGGGCCGCCCCGTTTACGTCCGGGATGTTTATCGGGACAAGCGCTTCTCCCAACGAGTGGACGATATCACCGGATTCGAAACCCGCTCCATTATGGCTTTACCTCTAATTATCCGAGGCGAGGTCATCGGCGTTTTCGAAGTAATCAACGTAGAAAACGAAGACTTTTTCCGGGAGAAATTTATTCCCCTGCTCACTATTCTGGCGGATTACGTGGCCATTGCGGTGGATAACGTCCGCAATTTTCAGAAACTCCAGGCCCGGGCTTATATCGATGACATCACCGGCTTTTATAATACCCGGTACCTTTTGTGCAAACTGGATCGCCATATCCCGGAGGTCATGAAGCGGGGCGCCCATTACTCCATGGCCTTCCTGGATCTGGACAACTTTAAGGACATCGTGGACGCCCACGGTCACCTTCTAGGCAGCCAGGTTTTGGCTGAGGTGGCCCGGGTGATCAATTCGGTATTGGGGAACGACGACAGCCTGGTGCGCTATGGCGGCGATGAGTTTATCATCCTTCTGCCCAGCCGGTCCCAGGCCGAGGCCCTGGACCTGGTGCGCCGCCTGCGGCGGACTATCAACGCCGCAGCTTTCTTGCAAGAGGAGGGGGTGAGCCTCCACCTCACCGCCAGTTACGGCATCGCCACCCTGCCCGAAGACGCCCAGGATCGGGAAACCCTCTTGGCCATCGCCGACCGGGCCATGTTCACCAGCAAGGGCCGGGGCAAGGATTGTATCATGGTGGGGAAGGACTTGACCCCGGCGTCGGTTTAGCAATCAGCTTTTAGCTTTCAGCTTTCAGCTAAAGATTTTTTTGTGAATTGCTAACCTTGAACTTTGAACTTTGAACCTTGAACCTGTCGCCTAAAACCTGAAACCTGAAACCTGACCATGAGCAAGCTGCTAGACCTGGCCCGGGAAGTCCTGACCATCGAGGCCGAAGGCATCGCCGCCCTGATTAAGAAGCTGGACGCCGGCTTCCTCAAAGCCCTGGACTTGATCTACCGGGCCAAGGGCCGGGTCATTGTCACCGGGGTGGGCAAATCCGGCATCGTGGGGCGAAAGCTGGTGGCCACCTTCAACTCCACCGGCACCCCGGCTCTGTTTCTCCATCCGGTGGAGGCCATGCACGGCGACCTGGGCATGGTTTCCCCCGACGACGTAGTGCTGGCCCTGTCCAACAGCGGCGAGACCAAGGAGCTGACCATCCTGCTCCCCAGCCTGAAGCGGTTGGAGACGCCGGTTATTGCTTTCACCGGACGGCTGCAATCCACCCTGGCCCGGCACAGCCAGGTGGCCATCGACACCGGGGTGCCCCGGGAGGCTTGCCCCCTGGGATTGGCCCCCACGGCCAGCACCACCGCCATGCTGGCCATGGGAGACGCCCTGGCTGTGGCCCTGCTCACTAAACGGGGTTTTAAGGCTACGGATTTCCGCCGCTTTCACCCCGGCGGCACCCTGGGGGAACGTTTGTCCCTGGCCATCTCCGAAGTCATGCTCACCGGGGAGCGCATTCCCCTGTCCCGCCCGGAACACCCCCTGGAGGAGGCCATCCAGGAGATGGACCAGAAAAAGCTGGGAGCCTCTTTGGTGGTGGACCGGCAAGGGGTGCTGAAAGGCATCATCACCGACGGGGATCTCCGGAGGGCCTTGAAAAAGTGGGGAAATATTCTGGAGAAGCGTGCTAAAGAAGTCATGACCCCCAACCCCCGCGCCGTAGGCCCCGGGGCCAGGGCCTCCCAGGCCCTGGAACTCATGGAACACCACGCCATCACGGTGTTGCCCGTGGTGGACGAAGCCCGCCGGGTTTTAGGCATTGTCCACCTCCATGACCTTCTGGGCCGGGGGGAATTCAAGTTTACGGGCTGAACGTGAGCTTAGTTTTCAAAACTTGCCTCCCCACCTTTGGCTAAGGAAATTCAAGGACATAAAGGAAACATCGATGATTAGGAAAATAAGCTGGCTAGTTCTCCCAGTTATATGCGGGTGCGTCCTAATGGGAGCCCTAATAGCGGACGCGGCTCAAATCGCCGCCCTCAGGGTCTGGTTTAAAAACGAGTTTCTCACCAAGGAAAATGTTTATATGGGCGAGGTGTGGAACGATCCGGATAAGTTCCAGCGCACCCGGGAAGGACGCACCTTCACCCACGATCTGAAAGTCATGGGCCTGGACTCCCGCCGCAACCAGGTGGTGGTCAATGCCACCTGGAAAGTTAGCGACCAGGCTCAGGTGAAAATCACCCCCCAGCGGGGCCACCAGGTCAAACTCACCATTAAAAAGGCCGGGGAAAGCACGGTCACCGTGAGTTCCGGCAAGATTTCCCGGAAATTGACCGTCATCGCGGAATACCGCGACGGGAGCATGCGGGTGGAAATTAGACAGTAAACCGGGGTAGGGGTTAGGTTTTAGGTTTCAGGTTTTTGGTTTTAGGTTTCAGGTTTTTGGAGTTAGGAGTTAGGAGTTGGCGGGTTAGGCTGACTGCTAAACCGCTAAACCGCCAAACCGCTAATTCCCGGACCGTTAACCGGAGAAAAGATCCATGCTTACTGCACGCGATATCATGACCACCGAAGTAATCACTGCCGCCCCGGAGTCCTCGGTAACGGAGGCGGCCGAACTCCTGGAGAGCCACCGCATCAGCGGCCTGCCGGTGGTGGATAAGGAAGGCCGGCTGGTGGGGGTCATCACCCAAAGCGACCTGGTGCAGCGGGCCCGGGACCTGGAACTGCCCCCGGCCATCAACCTTATGGATCTGCGCATTTTCATCGAGACCCCGTCCCATTTCCGCCGCCGCCTGGAAAAGATGCTGGGCGGCACGGTGAAAGAGGTCATGACTCCCGATCCCATCACCGTCGTCCCTGAGACTCCATTGGCCGACCTGGCGGCGCTCATGGACCGGAAAAATGTGCACACCCTGCCGGTGGTGGAACGCGGCAAGCTGGTGGGCGTTATCGGCAAAATCGACCTGATCCGGGCACTGGCCCGCCAGTGAGCAGTAACCAGTGATCAGTAACCAGTGACCAGTGATCAGAATGGGAGAATGGCGCTATAATAGCCGCAGCCCGGAAGAGACCCGGCGCCTGGCCGCCGCCCTGGGGACATGGTTGGCCCCGGGGGACATTATCGCACTTACCGGCGAGTTGGGCAGCGGTAAGACCGAATTCGTTCACGGCCTGGCCGCAGGGTTGGGGGTGCCGTCCCAGACGCCGGTGGCCAGCCCCAGCTTCACCCTGGCCCACGAGTACCCCGGCCGCCTGGCTTTGACGCACCTGGATCTCTACCGCCTGGAGAACCTTTCCCCGGAAATGCTGCCGGATTTGGAAGAGTATCTGCATGGGGGCCGGGTCGCGGTGGTGGAATGGGCCGAACGGGCGGCCTCCCTGCTGCCGGCCGACCACCTGGAAGTGCGCCTGACCATCACCGGCAGTCAGGAGCGGGAACTGACCTTTGTCAGCCACGGCCCTCGTAGTGAGGATCTGGTGGATTTATTGAGGCACAGGGAAAACCGAAAACGGAGAACAGGAGTTATTAAATGGCCAAGCTCAAACCCCGACGCCCCCTCGCGCTGCAAGAGTCGGAAGAAGTCCTGAACCTGGCCCAGCGCCTGCTGGAGCCGGTGAAAAAATACTGGATCTATATCCTGATCATGGGCCTGATCACGGCGGCGGTGGCCCTGGGAGCCGGCATCAACGCCTATCTTCAGGCCCGGAAAGAGTCCCAGGCCTCCGCCGCCCTGGCCCAGGTTAACCTTAAGCCCCAGGACGCGGCCCAGGAGACCCAAACCCTGCAAGGCCTGGAAAAAGTCATCCGGGAATATTCCAGCGCCGGCGCGGCCCGGGAGGCGGAACTGCTGCGCGCCAACCTTTTGTACCGACAGAAAAACTTTGCGGAAGCCGCCAAGGCTTACGAATCCCTGAGTTTGCCGGACCCGGGATTGGCCCCTTTCATCGCCGAAAGCCTGAGTTATTGCTATGAAGCCCTGGGGGATTTCAAGAAAGCCGCGGCGGTGTTGCAACCCGCGGCGGACCAAGTCAAGGGGCCTTATCAGGGAGAAGTCTGGCGGCGGTTGGCATTTTTATACGAAAAAGCCGGGGAGCCCCGAGAAGCCGCCCCATACTGGAAAAAACTCCTGGAGCGGCCGAACCAGGCCCCGGGGGTTGTTCCCTATTTGAAGGAAAAAGTCGCAGCCACCGAAAAATGATAGGTTTCAGATTTCAGGTTTCAGTAGTTGGCCTTAGTGGTCGGTTTACTGCTATCAGCTTTCAGCCTAAAACCCAGAACCTAAAACCTGACACCTGACACCTGACACCTAATTCCCGGCCATCTTAGCCTTAACCAACAAGAGATTCAACCGCACCAGGGGCTCCAGGTCCTGATCGCCGTATGCCACCGCCAGGGGCCGGAAGGCCAGGCACACCCCATCCACGTCGCAGACTTTGTTCACCTTGACTTTGTAGCCCTTGGCCCGGGACCTGGCTTGCTCCAGGAGCTTCAGAGCCTCATCGTACTTCTTCTGCTTCACCTTGATGGCGGCCAGATTGTTCAAGGCCAGAGGGTTGCCCGGGTCTTTGCCCAGGATTTTTTGATAAATCTCCTGGGCCTGATCCAGCTTCCCCGCCTCCAGGAGGTCATAGCTGGCGATGAACATTTGGGTCAATTCGTCGGGAGTCCGGGCCAGGCCCGGGGCCGCCGCGGCCAGCAGCCACATCGCGGCCAGCAGGATTCCTTTATATACGGGCGTCATCCCTTCTCTCCTTATTCCGCCTGGTTTTTATCAACATAAGACGAATGCCCCCTCTTTGCAATCCCCCCAACCCCCTCCCCACTTGAGGGAAATGGACGATGTTTCCCTGAAATCCGGCCAGGCCCATAACCGAAACCTAAAACCTGAAACCTGAACCCTAAATAAAAAAGGCCCCCGAAGGGGCCAGGAGCTCCTGTGGGCGGCAAGCTAGGTGTTACCGTTCGCCTTTACCCGGCAAGGGGCCTGCCGACATGTACTGTTTGACCATGTCGATGTTCATCTTGATCAAGGGCTCCAGATCCTGGTTGCCGGTTCCCCCCGCCACCGGTTTGAAGGCCATGCAGATTCCCCCGACGGAGCAGACCCGGTTCACGGCTACCATGTAACCTTTGGCCCGGGGCAGTGCCTGGTTCAGATAAGTGTCGGCCTTGTCAAATTTTTTCTTCTTCACCATAACCGAGGCCAGGTTGTTCAGGGCCAGGGGGTTGCCGGGGTCCTTTTCCAGAACCTTATTGAGCAGTTTTTCCGCCGGGTCCATTTTTCCTTTCTCGATCAGGTCAAAGCTGTCCAACAGGGCCTTGCCGACGTCCAACTCTTTTTCGGCCTTCTTTTTCTTGGCGGCTAAGGCCATGCCGGACAGCAAAAAGACTACGGCCATCGCGACGGCTAAAATTTTAAAAGTCCTTGTCATTTCTCCCTCCCTTAATTAAATGATTCCTTTAAGCGCGCTAAGGTGTTTGCCGCCCAGTCCTACAATAAAAGTTTTTCCCCGCATTGTCAATGTTTTTGCAAGGGAGGGGCGAATTTCATTCTTTTAGGCGGGGATCAATGGCCTCCCGAATGCCTTCCCCCAGGAGGTTGTAGCTCATCACCGTCACCAGGATGGCCAGTCCTGGGAAAAAGGAGAGCCACCAGGCGATCTCGATGTTGGCCTGACCCATGGTGAGGATGTTGCCCCAACTGGGAGTGGGAGGCTGGACTCCCAGCCCCAGGAAGCTCAGAGCGCTTTCCGTCAGGATGGCTCCGGCCACCCCTAAAGTAGCGGAGACCATCACCGGGGTCAGGGCGTTGGGAAGCAGGTGGCGCATGATGAGGCGGGCATCCGAAGCCCCCAGGGACCGGGCTGCCACCACGAACTCCCGCTCCTTGAGGGACAGAATTTCGGCCCGCACCAGACGCGCCACCCCCATCCAGTTGGTCAGGCCGATAATCACCATGATGTTCCAGATGCTGGGCCCCAACAGGGCAATGACCGCCAGGATCAGAAATATCGTGGGAAAACAGAGCATCAGATCCACCAGGCGCATGAGCACCTGATCCACTATCCCGCCATAATAGCCGGACAGGGAGCCCACCAGCACCCCGATGAGGGTGGCTATGCCCACCGCCACAAACCCCACCAACAAGGAGACCCGGGAGCCAAAGATGATGCGGCTCAACACGTCCCGACCCAGGACGTCGGTGCCCAGGAGGTGGGCCGGACTGGGGGCCATGAGCACCTCCTTGAGATCAATAAAATTGGGGTCGTAGGGGGCCGCCCAGGGCGCCAGCAGGGCCACGGCAAATAGTCCCGCCACCAAAATGAGGCCGGTCATGGCCAGCCGGTTGCGCCGAAAGCGCCCCCAGAATTCGCGTCTTTTCATCTGTTTGTGACATCCCATCTTGCGGGCGGGGAGACCCCGCCCATACAGCCCCAAGCTGATCCTCCGGGAGACTGCTTGGGCACAGAAAACAGAAAACTGAAAACAGAAAACAGTCTTTGCTACCCTGCCCGAATCCGCGGGTCCGCCAGGGCGTAACCCACGTCCGCCAGGAGGTTGCCCAGCAGGGTGAGGATCCCCACGATGACCAGTTCCCCCATTACCAGAGGATAATCCCGGGCCATCACCGCCCCCCAAAGCAACTGCCCGATGCCGGGAATGGCGAAGATGGTCTCAAAGATAACACTGCCGCCGATTAGCCCCGGCACGCTTAACCCCAGCATCGTGATCACCGGCAAGAGGGCGTTTCGCAGGGCGTGCTTGAAGATAACGGTGCGCTCCGGCAAACCCTTGGCCCGGGCGGTGGTGATGTAATCCTGGCGGATCACCTCCAGCATGCTGCCCCGCATGTAGCGGGACATGCCGGCCAGGCCCATAAACGCAGCCCCTAACACCGGCAGGGCCGCGTGGGCCGCCAGGTCCTGAACTTTCTGCCAGAAAGTGAGCTGGCGGAAATTAAAGGAAGTCAGCCCCGAAATGGGCAGCCAGTCGAGATACACCCCGAAGAACATGATAAGCAGCAGGGCCAGCCAAAAGCTGGGCATGGAAACGCCGAAAAAGACAAAAAGGGTGGTGCCTTTGTCAAACCAGGAGTGGGGCTTCACCGCGGCCACTACCCCGATGGGGATGGCCACTAACAGAACGATCATCAGGCTTATGAGGTTGAGGCTGAGGGTCACCGGGAGGCGCTCTTTGATCTTGTCCCACACCGGGCGGCGGTCCGGAGAAAAGGAGAGGCCGAAATCCAGGAAGACCACCCGTTTGACCCAGTTCCAATACTGCACGTGGAAGGGCTTGTCCAGGCCGTAGAGTTCCTTCAGGCGCTGCTGGGCCTCTAGGGAAGCCTTGGGGTTCAACGTGGTCTGGACCTCCACCGGGGTCCCCGGGGCGGAATGGATCACCAAGAAGGAAACCAGGGTAATCCCCACCAGCATGGGGATCATCAGGAGCAGGCGTTTAAGGATATAACTCCACATAAAGACAGTTTTCAGTTTTCGATTTTTCGGTTTTCGGTTTTCGGTTTTCGGTTTTCGGTCAATAATTCGTAAAATCTGCCGATTATTTTACCGCCTGGGCAATTTTCCGGCGCAACTCGGAGATGGCCGCGGCATAATCCTGGTGGCCGAAAATCGCGGTCCCGGCCACAAAAGTATCACAGCCGGCCCGGGCCGCGAGCCCCACAGTGTCTAGGTTAATGCCGCCGTCCACCTGGATGAGGACCCGGAGATCCCGGTGGTAAATCATGTCATTTAAGGCCTGGATTTTGGGAACCACCCCCGGAATGAACTCCTGGCCTGCGAAACCCGGGTTTACGCTCATGATGAGCACCATGGCCACTTCTTCCAGGACATAGAGAATCTGGTCCAGAGGAGTGGCGGGATTGAGGGCCACCCCGGGCTTGCAGCCGGCTTCCCGGATCTGCTGCAGGGTGCGGTGCAGATGCACGCAGGCCTCGGCCTGCACCGTGATGAGGTCCGCCCCGGCCTGGGCGAAGTCCTGGATGTAACGCTCCGGTTGCTGGATCATCAGGTGTACGTCAAAGGGTTTTTCAATTTGATGATCCCGGCAAAAACTTTTCAGGCACCTGATCACCGGCGGCCCCAGGGTGATGTTGGGGACAAAGGCGCCGTCCATGACGTCGATGTGGATCCAGTCCGCGCCCGCGGCGGCCACCTTGTTAATTTCCTCTCCCAGAATGGCGAAATCCGCCGACAGAATGGACGGGGCGATAATGGCCATAGGTGGTCCGACTCCTTGGGCTTAATACCCGGCTGACTTAAAATTTTACCACCAAGACACTAAGACACAAAGATGCGCCAAGAAATTATTCTTTGGGTCTTGATGTCTTGGTGGCGAGTCTTTTTTTCCGCCGCTCCCTTCCCCACCCTCTCAACTTAGCCCAATTTCTGCGGCGATGCAAGGGTGCAAAAGAAGTGGCATCGAGGGGAATTAGGAGTATAATGGGGGCCATGGGGCGAACTCCTACCCGACTGCGATCTCCCCAGGGGTAAATTCCAAGATGGCTGATGCCAGGAGGATGGGTGAACTATGCGGTTCAAGAAAATTCCCGCGGTTTGGTGGCTCTGCTTGATCCTGATGGTGTGGTGTCCGGCCGTTTTGGCCCAAACCCCGGAAGAAACCCCGGAATGGCGGGGGGTTTTCTGTCCGCAGAAAACTTATCTGGCCCAGGCGGTGACTGACAAAGGCGCCTGGGACCGCCTGTGGCAGACGGCCATGGGAGAGAAGGCCCCGCCCCTGGATTTCTCCAAATACGTGGCCGCGGCCATCTTTCTGGGGGAAAAGCCCACCGGCGGCTACTGGATCGAGTTCGGGGAACCCCGCTTGGCGGGGACCAATCTGGTCATCCCCTTCAAGGTTCATGACCCCCAGCCCGGCCAGTTCGTGGCCCAGATGCTGACCCAGCCTTTTTATTTAAAGGCTTTCCCCAAGAAGGGGGCCAAGGACGCGGCGGTGGAAAAAATGCCTTAAAAGACAGTTTTTAGTTTTTAGTTTTTAGTTTCTGCCTGCCGCGCTAAATGGCGGGTGGGCGGGCCCTGGCGGCCCCGGGCTTCTAAGGGCGAGCCGCCGGCTCGCCCTTACTCCGTCAAGACTCGGCCCCTTAGGAAAAATCAAAAAAACCCTGCCAGCCGGGCCGCCATGTCCTCTATCTGGCCCGGCTCGAACCATTGAACCTCCGGGTCCCCCCTAAACCAGGTGAGCTGGCGCTTGGCGTAGCGCCGGGTGTCCCGCTTGATCAATGCCACCGCTTCCTCCAGGCTCCAGCGCCCTTCCAGGTAATTGATGAGGTGGCGGTAGCCCAGGGCTCTCAGGGGCTTTAAATCCGCGGGATAACGGGCAAGCAGTTCCTTCACTTCCTCCAGCCAGCCTTGGGCCAGCATGGCCTCCACCCGGGCCTCGATGCGGCGGTACAGTTCTTCCCGGGGCCGGGTCAGGCCCAGTTTCAGCACCCGGTAGGGCGAATCCCGAAAGCCGTGGCCGGCGAAATGCTGGGAAAGGGGCTTCCCGGTGGCCGCCAGCACCTCCAAGGCCCGTAAGGTGCGGTAAGTGTCGCTGGGGCTTAAACGGGCCGCGGTGGCCGGGTCCAGCTCCTGAAGGCGCGCAAACAGGGCGGCCAGCCCGCCCTCGGTAAGTTCCCGGCGCAGACGCCGGCGCAGCTGAGGGTCTTCCCGGCCTTCCTCAAAGAGGCCGTAAAGGAGGGCCTTGATGTAAAGACCCGTCCCCCCTACCACCAAAGGAGGCGTCCCCCGGGCGTGGAGCGCCGCCAGTATCGCCCGGCCTTCCCGTTGGTAACGGGCCGCGTCAAAGGGCTCCGGGGGGTGGGCCACGTCAATTAAGTGGTGCGGCACCAAGGCCCGCTCTTTAAGGGTGGGC
The DNA here is from genome assembly GCA_016874915.1 of Deltaproteobacteria bacterium. Classification (GTDB taxonomy): domain Bacteria; phylum Desulfobacterota; class Desulfobaccia; order Desulfobaccales; family 0-14-0-80-60-11; genus VGSO01. Next base: position 35,984 of record VGSW01000007.1, on the reverse strand, counting down.
TTGGCGGTGCCGATATTGAGCTCCCGGTACACCTGGAGGGAGTCGGCGTTGACCATCTCGGCGCCTATTCTCCCAGCCAACTCCAAGGCCACCCGGGTCTTGCCCACCGCGGTGGGTCCCACTAAGATGGCCACGGAAGGACGATGGTTAGCGGTCATGGATTTAGAGAACAAGGGGAAAAGGGGAAAAGGTTAAAAGGGGAAGGAAAATACAAGGGGAAAAAGAGAAGAGGGAAAATCTGCTAACCATTGGAGCCTCCCACAAAATTTACTTTGAAGCTAAAATGTCCCATCTTTGGCCACCAAATAGCCGGTGGCACAGGCTTGCCAGCCTGTGCAGGAGCAGGCTAAGTCTGTGCAACATTTTGCAAGAGGCCTATTTTTTCCTTTTTTCCCCTTTTCGCCATTTCGATTTTGCCCTTCCTTTTTTCACCCTTTCACTTTTTCACTTTTTAACCTTTTCGCCCTTTCGCCTTTTCCCCTTTTCGCCCTATGCTTTGGGGCGGCGGAAGCTGCGGTTAATCTCTTCCGAAGAGATGAGCCGCCACAGGGGCCGGCCGTGGGGGCAGTGGGAATTAACCGGGATCTCGTCCAACTGCTTCAGGAGGGCGTGCATCTCTTCCGGGGCCAGAACCTCCCCGGCCTTGATGGCCCCCCGGCAGGCCATCACCAATAGGGCCGTCTCTTTAAGGGCCTGGGGGTGGGTGTGGCTCTTCACCGGGGCCAGGGCCTCGATGATGTCAAGGACCACGGCCTCCAAGTCGGCTTTCGCCAGAACGGCCGGCGCGGCGCTGAGGAGAAAGCTCCCGCCCCCGAAGGGAGCCAGCTCCAGACCGGCCTGGGCCAGGGTTTGCAGGTGCCCCTTAACCCAGTCCGCCTGAACCGGGTTTACCTCAATGACCCGGGGGAAAAGCAGGGCCTGGCGGGCGGCCTCCCCGTAACCGGCCTGGAAAGCCTCATAAAGGACCCGCTCATGGGCCGCGTGCTGGTCGATTAAGATTAACCCCCCCGGCGGGCCCTGGGCCAGGATGTAGGTAGCGTCAAGCTGGCCCAGAATCTTCAAATCCTGAAAGCGCCACCCGGGACCGAAGGTGCTCCATTCTCCCACCCCGGCGCCCAGGGGCGGGGCGGCGGCGGGGGGTGCGCCGGGGGCCGGAGGATGCCATGGAAGGGGCGGAGTTGGCTCCCGGGCCGGGGAAGGCGCGGGTTGCCAGGCTACCTGGTAAACCGGGCCGGCGCTGGGAAACGGCCCCAGGGTTTGGCGGAGCCCCGCCAGCAGCAAGGCGTAAACCCGTCCCGGGTCTTGAAACCGCACCTCCGCCTTGGCGGGGTGGACGTTGACGTCCACCTGGTCCAACGGCGCGCTTAAGTTCACCACCGCGCCGGGGTGCCGGCCCCCGGAGAGCAGCCCCCGGTAGGCCTCTTTTAAGACCGCGGGGAGGAGCCGGTCCTGAACCGCCCGGCGGTTCACCAAAAAGACCTGGAAGCGGGAGGAGGCCAGGGAAAAATCGGGTTCGGTGGCCAGCCCCGAGACCTGCCAGGGCCTGTCCCCCAGGGCCACCGGCAGCATCCGGGCCGCCAGCTCCGCTCCATACACCGCGGCCACCCGTTCCCGCAAATCCCGGCAGGCCGGCGCGGCGAGCAAGGTGCGTCCGGGAGTCTGTAAAAAAAAGCCCACCTCCGGGAAACCCAGGGCTAAGGCCCGCAGGGTCTCCAGGATAAAAGCCTGCTCCGTGTCTTTGCCTTTCAAGAACTTGCGCCGGGCCGGGGTGTTAAAGAACAGCTCGGTCACCGTCACCTGGGTGCCCGGCGCCCCGGCCCAGGGGCCGCTTTCCGCCACCGCTCCCCCCACCGCCACCAGGCGCCAGCCTGAGGCCGCGTCCGGCCGGCGGCTAATCAGCTCCAGGCGGGAGACCGCGGCCAGGCTGGGAAGGGCCTCCCCCCGAAACCCCAGGGTGGCGATGCTCAGGAGATCGGCCTCGGAAGCCAACTTGCTGGTGGCGTGGCGTTTAAGACTGAGCCCCAGGTCTTCGGAGCTCATGCCGCAGCCGTCGTCAGCCACCCGGATGAGTTTCCGGCCCCCTTCCACGATCTCCACCGTGATGGTCCGGGCACCCGCGTCCAGGGCGTTTTCCACCAGCTCTTTTACCGCGGCCCCGGGGCGGGTGATGACTTCTCCCGCGGCGATTTTCTCCGCCACCTGGGGGTCGAGAAGGTGGATGCGGCCCATTCAATCCCCTTGCCTAACGGCCCCCCTTGGTTTATGATTTTGACCAAGGAGGGCTGTGCTCCGGTTCTTCTTAGCCAAGGCCCCGCCGGTCATCTAAGACGGCCTTCTTCTGGCCGGCGGGGCCTTTTAGTGGCCAGTGGTCAGCGGTCAGTGACCAGTGACCAGTTATCAGTTATCAGTTATCGAATCGATAAATTCGCCTCTTAATTGTATTAGATTATCACTGGCAACCGGCAACTGGCAACTGGGAACTGACCACTGACCACTGTCAACCGGCAACTGGCAACCGACCACTAACAGGAGAAAGACCATGGGCCAACGGGAGTCCCAACCCCTGCCCTCCCGGGAGGAATTGATCTTCAAGGCGGCCAAGGAGATCGTGGTGAAGTTCATCGAGGTGGGAAGGGTCTCCCCGGCCTCCTTTGCCGACACCTTTACCATGGTCATCGACACCTTGCGCCAATCTCTTAAAGACTAGGGGTTAAAAGGGGAAAAGGTTAAATGGTTAAATGGTTTGAAAAAGGCTTTTTTTTCCTTTTACCCTCTTAACCTTTGAACCTTTGAACCTTTGAACCTTTTAACCTTCTCCAATGTGGTGGCCACCGGCCGGGGCCAACTCATCGAGGTCCAGGCCACCGGCGAACGCGGGCCTTTTCCCCCGGGGCAGACTAAGGACCTGGTGGAGTTGGCCCTCAAAGGAATTAAAGAGCTCTGCGCCATTCAGGAAGCGGTCCTAACCCCATGCCTCCCCTTACCCTGGTGATGGCCACCCACAACCCCGGCAAGGTCCGCGAGCTTCAGGCCCTGCTCCGGGACCTGGAGGTCCGGCTCTTGAGCCTGGCGGACTTTCCGGAAATCCCGGAGATCCCCGAAAAAGGGGCCACCTTCCGGGACAACGCCCGGGCCAAGGCCCAAGAAGTGGCCCGGCTCACCAAACTTCCGGCCCTGGCGGATGATTCGGGGTTGGAAGTGGCGGCCCTAGAGGGCCGCCCCGGGGTCTTATCGGCCCGCTACGCCGCGGACCTTACCCGGCCGGCGCCCCCCACGGACGCGGACAACTGGGGGAAGCTCCTGAAAGAGCTGGCGGGGATTCCCTGGGAGCGGCGCCAGGCCCGGTTCGTGTGCGAAATCGCCCTGGCCTTCCCCGACGGCCGCCTCTATACCGCCCGGGGGGAGTGCACCGGGATTATCGCGTTGGAGCCCAAGGGCAGCCAGGGCTTCGGCTATGACCCGGTCTTCTGGACGCCGGAGTTTGAGCAGACCATGGCGGAGTTGCCGCCGGAGGTGAAAAATCGCATCAGCCACCGGGCCCGGGCCCTGGCGGCCTTGAAGGAGTTGCTCATTTCCTTAATCACCGAAAACCGAAAACCGAAAACCTAAAACCGTCTTTCCAACGGGGCGTAGCGCAGCCTGGAAGCGCGCCTGCCTTGGGCGCAGGAGGTCCTCGGTTCAAATCCGGGCGCCCCGACCAGTTTAATACAGTTTTCGGTTTTCGGTTGAAAAGAAAAAAGATTATCAAGAAATTGGCCAGCCGCCGTGGGCGTCAATGGCGGCGTCAATGGCGGCCATGAGGCGGATGGTTTCGGTTAGGGCCACCACGATTTTCTGGTAGCGTTGGAGGTCATCAAAGGATAACTCACGGTCCTTGCGGTCTTTCAGCCACTTGTGCAAGACCTGGTAGCCGCCCACCCGAAAGGCCCAGGCATCCGGGGGCACGCCCTCAAAGTATTGGTCTGGGTTGAAGTAAACCCGCCGGTGCTTCTCGTCATAGTGAACCCGTTCCACCACCTGGGAATCGGCCACGGGGAACCGGGTAATGAGTTTATCCAGGGCCGGGGATTCCAGAAGGTGCAGGCCCACCAATTCCGCCCCCAGTCCCGCCAGGGCGGCAAACAGGGCCTTGTTGCCAGTCAAGGGCAGGCGGGGAAAATCCACCTTGAGAAATTCGGCGTAACGCTGGCGATATGTGGGGGAGTGAAGCACGGCGTAAGCGTAATAAAACACATCTTCCGGCCCGAAAGTGGATTCCAGATCGCCCCGACCGTCAGGATTAAAGCTTATTGCAAGCAAATTCTCCAACTTTCTTATGATCTTGGAATCAATATTGGGCTTTTTGCCGAAGGGCGCTTCGGGTTCACATAAATAGAGAAAGGAATTCTGATTCTTATTCCCTGGATTGTTAGACTTCTTCCTTTCCGGAATTAAATATAAGGGAAAAATATAATTGATATCAAAAGCGGCTAAGGACTTATGGCCGACAATCAATCGCGTGACCAAGGCATCCCAGTCATCTCGAGTTTGGCGAGTGGTGATAAGCGCCAAATTCTTTTCCCTCAGCATATGCCCCATAACCTCAGACCTCGGCCTACAAATGAAACCTCGTGATTGGCCAGTATAGTAGGTATAGCGAATGTCAAAAGGCCGGTACAGGATTTGCGCCACCCGCTCCTGGTCAGGCCCACTTTTCTTTATGTCCTCTTGGGCAAGTTTTATCTTCCATTCCCGCACATCCCGGCCTAATGCATATTTTTCACGGGCCGCTTCTTCCGATAAGTTGGCAAAGTCTCGCACGGTTTCCCAGATTTCCTCCCGCGTCCATTTAATGGTCAGATGGTCGCGGGCGGTAACAACCCCCACGGAGTTGACCGGAAAAACCTCGTTTATCGGCCAGCCCTTTTCATACTCCGCCCTTAAATCAACCGCCTGGGGCACAAACAGGTAAAAGGGCGGGCCAGGTTGAAGCTCCTGCCAGGGAGTGTCAGTTAACTCCATTTCGCTCAGGGTATGGTACTTGTCTTCCCTTAGCCCCCACAGGTCGGCGTAATAAACCCGGGCGGGGGCAGGGCCGCCGGGAGTCCTGGCGAAGATGCCGATGGCCACGCCCTGTTGAATGTCAAAGACGTTTTCGTCTTTGGAACCATCCGGGCAGACCTCTTTCTTCTTGGCGTTGCCGTGGAGGTTCAATAGGTAGATTTCATTAAAGGTCTGCATTAACTGCTGGCGCATCCCCCGGAAGGTGGGGTTGTCCAGGTAGCCGTGGTTGGTAATCATGGCCAGGACGCCCCGGCCCGTCCGGGTAATCCGCCATTGGCCCCACCTCAAGAACTTGACGTAATCATCCTGAAGCCACTTGGGGTTCTTCTCCCCCAAGGGCCGGCCGTCCACCTGCTTATAGTCCTCAATCAAGCGGCCGATGAAGGTGAGCCCGGTTTTCACGCCGGCGGGGGTGATCTCCCGGCGCCGGCTGGCGTTGGCGGAGTGCCCGGCGTAAGGGGGATTCCCCAGGATGACCTCAATGGGTTCCTCTTTTTTGATACCCGCGGCGGCGTTGCTTTCTTCGGTGATGAATCCGGGCAGGGGCAGGGTTTCGGCTTTCTTGACCCCTTTATCCAGGGTATTGGTGAGAAAGACCCCTAAACGCCGTCCGGGGGGAAAATCATAGCCTCGCTGCTTGAGAAGCAGGCCCAGCTTGAGGTGGGCCACCGCGTAAGGGGCCATGAGCAGCTCAAAACCGAATATCCGGGGAAGGAGGTGGTCAGAAACATACGCTTTCCAGCCGCCTCCCTGACCCTTGGCTAACAAGGTGTCATGGATCAAAGCCATGAGGCTGTGCAGGAAGGTGCCGGTGCCGCAGGCCGGGTCAAGGATCAGGGTGTGGGGATCGGCCAGACCCCAGGCGCGGCCAAACCGTTCCTTGAGCAGATGGTCAATGGCCCGCACGATATAGGAAACCACCGGCTCCGGGGTGTAATAGACCCCGCGGGATTTGCGCTTTTCCGGGTCGTAGGCGGCCAGGAAGGTCTCATAGAAATGGACTACCGGGTCTTTCTCTAAGGACCCTTTGCCGAAGTCCTCCAGCACCGCCTCCATGTCCGCGGCGTTCAGGAGGTTCACCATGTCGTCCTCCGCCCAGGCCACGGCGTCGGGGACTTCCAGCCCGGCCAGGTGGTGAAACAGCTTGCGAAGCAAAGGGTTGGTGGGGGGTAGCAACCCGGCGGCGGTTTCCCGGCTCAGATTTACCCCGGTGCCCACCGTCACCTTGGCGGCAAAGAGGCCGTAGGCCAGGGTTTGGGCGTACATGTCGGCAAATTCCGCCGCGGTGAGATTGGGAAGCAAGGTCTTTTCAAAGGTGGCCTGCCATCCCTTGAGGGTGCCCGTCTCCAGTTCTTGGTTAAGGGTCTGCAAGGCGGCGATTCGGATGAGGTGGGCCAACCCCGCCATTCTCAGGGCCAAGTCCCTGGCGGTGCCGAGGGTGGGCGTCTGGTGGGCCAGGAATTGTCCCAGGAGTTGCCCCACCGCGGCCACGTCCTCTTTTCGAGCCATGATCTTGCCGTCCTGGTCCGGGCGGCCCAAGACCGCTCTGGCCCGTCTTTCCCCGTTAACATACCATCTAAACTCAAGATAATTGGTAAGAATGAAGTTGGGCAGGCCCTTGAGATAGCGTTTGATCTGTTCGCTTTTTTCCTCGGGGTCCAGATTCTTGCCGATGTCCTTGGTTTCCACGTGGCCCACGGGCGCCGCCCCCCGGGACACGCTCATATCCGGCTTGCCGCAGGCGGTCACCTCGGGCCGTGGCTCGTTGGTGGCCCGGATGCCGTCTTCCAGGGATTCCAGGAGGGTTTTCAAGGCGGGCCGGTGAGTGTGCTCCGTGGCGTCTTTGGCCGTTACCGCGGCTTGCAGGGACAGGATATAAGCTTTGAAAGGAACGGTCACCGACGCCCACCTTCTGAATCTATAGAGGCACAATCTTTCTTATAGCACAACCACACAATTAATTTTAGACCTTAAGCGCCCTTAAAACTAGGCCATCTTTTCCAGTTGGGCCTGGATTTTTCCCAACAGCCGCTCCAGGTCGATGGGTTTGGTGTCGTAATCATCGCAGCCCGCGTCCCAGACTTTGTCGGAATCCCCGGCCCAGCTTTAAAGTTCTTGATTTGATTTTGACAAAGCTTCCGACTTCCCCTAAGATAGCTACTGGCTCAATATCAGCACCTAAACCTGATTTAACGAGATGCCTCGCTTAAAAGTCACCTTCCGGGGGTTAGTCCTGGCCCTAATCCTGGCCGCGTTGCCGGTGATGGGGCCGGCCGCGCCGGTGCCGGAAATCGCGGCCATCGCCAATCAGGTCCAGGGGGCCAATTCCACTCCGGCAATAGACAGCTTCCAAGACTTCCTGGGGTCCCTCCCGGTAAATTATGGCGACCAGCGGGGCTGGAGCGGCACCACCCCCCAGCCTCACCTGCTGGCGGCCCGAACCACCATTTACAACCATCTGAGCGCCCTCCTTACTCCTTATGGCGGCGCGGTGTCCTACCAGAATTTCACCTATTACGGATACCCGGGGCGCAATATCGTGGGGGTGCTCCCGGGCCGCGACCCCGGCAATACCCAACAATACGTGTTGGGGGCCCATTACGACGCGGTTAATAATCCCGGGGTCAGCGATAATGCCAGCGGCGTGGCCGGGGTCCTGGAGGCCGCCCGGGTCTTAAGCCGCTATGCCTTTAATGCCACCCTGGTGTTCATCGCCTTTGACCTGGAGGAAAAGGGGCTGTGGGGGAGCAGTGTGTACGCCAGCGCGGCCAAGAGCCGCGGCGACAACATCCAGGGCATGATTTCCCTGGACATGATCGTTTATAACCATGTCCAAAACAACCGGGTGGAGATCTGCCGGGGCTATGACGCCAACTCCACGCCCTTAATGAACGAGTTGGCCCTGGTTTATGCTGACTATACCCCTTTGACCCCCAATCCGCGCCCCAACGTCTGGGGCAGCGACCACAATTCTTTTGCCGATGAGGGCTACCCCGCGGTCCTGGTCATAGAGGAGCTGACCCCCTCCAACACCCCCCGGAATCCCTATTATCACCAAAGCACTGATTTTTATCTGGACTCCAACGGCCTCCCCAATCTTTACGGCGGCCTGGAATACATTGACTTCGACTATGCGGAAGAGATGACCCGCGGTGCGGTGGCCTGGATGGCCGGGGAAGCCGGCCTGGTCCCGGTGCCGGCCGCCTGTCTGCTCTTCGCCACCGGGATCGCCGGGCTGTGGGGTTGGAGGAGACTGCGGGGACGTTAAGTTTGAATTTCCGTTTTCCGTTTTCTGTCCTCTGTTTGCTGTTTGCTGTTTTTTGGCTTAAACTGCCTCACCTTGCCTCCAACGCTTATCTCCCCGTATACAGACCTCTGGCGCCTATTCCCTATTCCCTATTCCTTGACCTCTAACCCCTGCCACCAGTCCTTCTAGAACCCGGGTAATCCAGGCCCAGCCGGCCAAACCCTGCCATGGGGAGGCCGGAGGCATGGGCGGGACGGGAACCTGGGCCGCGGCCTGCTCCACCCATGTCTTAAGGGTTTCCATACCCTGCCGCAGTCGAGACGCGTCCCGGCTGGCCGCTTCCAGGGTCTCCCCCAAATCCAGAGCCAGGCGCAGATAAAGGGCCGCAGCCAGAAACCGGCGCACTCCGTCCTGGGCCGCGCGGGGTTCTTTATGAGCGGGGCCCGGAAAGCCTTCGCCTAACACCTGGGCCAGGGCGGTGCGAGCCACCGCGGCTTCCAGAGACCCATCCGCGCCGCCCAATACCGCGGCAGTCAGGGAAATCGCGCCCTCCCCCGCCTCCATCCCGGAAAGCCCTTTTTTCGCCAGGGCCATCTCCCATCCCCCGGAGCGCACCTGTTCCATAAATTCTCCCAGATTTTGCGCGGTCCTGCGGGTCAGGCGGAAAGTCCCCAACAGGTCCCGGCCCTCTTGGGCCGCGGTTTCCTCCAAAGCCGCCACATACCGGGCCGCCAACTCCCGGGCGGCCGGGATACTGGAGGCCTCTCCCGCCAGATAGCGGGTGGCCGTCCGCCTTGCCAGGCTCCACCGGGGTCCTAGGGGGCCCCGCCGGGCCGCGGAAGTGCCCATTTGACCTCCTTCTTATTGAGTGGTCAATTGCCGCTGGCCAGCGGGTCAGCAGCGGGTTGGCTGCTGGCTGTTAGCTGTTAACAAAAAGCAGATAGAATTATTTTCTCCTTGGGGTGCCTTAAAGATATTGTTATGCAATTAATTAAGGGATGTCATCTTGCTTGCCCTATCGACTATCTTGGAAGAAAAGGATAGAAAAAATCAATTTTTTTCCTTCTTCGATTTTATTTTAAATCCGGAAGAGTCCTTTTAAAGGGTCTGCTTCTCGCTGAAATGAAAAAACTGACAAAGGGATGAGTGGCACAGGCTTCCAGCCTGTGCGAAAGTCGCTTGAGAGAACAGACAGCGCCCACAGGCCAGAGGCCTGTGCCACTATTTTTTTTAGTCGATGACTTCCAACTAGGGAGATTTCTCTCTGGTGCGCCCACTCAAGGCTTCCTTTTCGGAGCAAATGCTAATAATCGATTTCTTTTTCCCTCTTCCCCTTCTAACCTTTTCCCCTTTTAACCTTTTAACCTTTTCCCCTTTAATTCCCCGTGGCCAGGCGTTTCAAGCGGGTGACGCGGTCCCAGGAAAATTCCGGCCAACAGGGGAACAGGGAGTTATTGTGGTACAGGGGTTCCGCGGCCAGGTCGTAACGGGACGAGGCCACCGCCCGCGGCCACAAGGCAGTTCCGGGAATGGGGGAATACTGGGCCAGGACCGGCGTCGCCCCCAGTTCCTTAACCTGCCGGATGGACTCGGCCAGCTCCGCCTCCTCCTGGTCCGGGAGTCCCAGGAGCAGGTAAACCCCCAGTTCCTCCCGGCGAAAGCCGGCCTCCCCCAGGCAGGCCACCGCGGCTTCCAGTTCCCCCGCGGCCAGCTTCTTATCCAGCCGGGCGCCGCCCACTTCCGTAGTCTCCACCCCCAGGCGCAGGGTCCGAAAGTTGGCCCGCTTCAGCCATAAGGCCACTTCTTTATTAATAAACCGGGCGTGGAGGCCGTTGGGAGTATGGAAGCGGAAGTGCAGCCCCCGCCGGGCCAATTCCTCCAGGAGGGGCAGGAAATGGTCTTTGGCTTGGACCAACAAGGCGTCGTCGTAAAAAGCCGCATCTTGCAAGTTCAGACGCGCCTGCCAATACTGCAGTTCTTCCGCCACTGCTTTCGGCGACCGGCGCCGATAATGGGGTTGTAGAAGCCGGGAGGCGCAGTAGGCGCAATCCAGAGGACAGCCCCGGGAGGTGAGCAGGGGAATAAAGGTCAGGTGTCTCAGAAGGTGGAGAGCCGGATAGGGCAAGGAATTCAGATCAGCGGGGGTGAGGTTTTCACCCCCACTTTGACCCTCTCTCATCAGGGGACTTCTGAGAGGTGGGCTTGAGGGGAGGGCCGGGGGACAATTTTTCGTAAGGGTCCCCCGCCCTCCCCTCAAAGTCCCCTCCCAACCCCCTGCAAGGGTTGCCGTGGATAGCAAGGCCGCCAGGATGGCATCCTCCCCCGGCCCCGTTAGCACCAGGTCCGCGCCACTGTGGCGCCGGGCGTGGCCCGGACACAGGGTGGCGTAAATGCCGCCCAGGATTACCGGGGTCTCGGGAAAGCGCTGCCGGGCCAGCCGGATGGCCGCGGCCACCCCGGGATACCAGTAGGTCATGAGGGAAGTGACCAGGATGGCCCAAGGCCGGGGGACTTGGGACAGTTGGGCAATAAATGCTTTTTCAGTGATGCCGTAGCGGCCGTAGCGCCGGGGAATGCCTGTCAGAGGAGCCGGGGCGGGGAGGATCTCTTTAGGATAGCGGCCGGCCCCATACGGCCCGGCGCGGGCCTGGGGCGCGTCCAGGCAGTCCATCAGGTGCACTTGAAAACCCCGGCCTTCCAACAGCCCCGCCAGGTACAGGAGCCCCAAAGGCCGGGCGAAGAAGTCATAGGCCGCAAAATCGTAAATCCAGGGGTTGATTAAAAGCAGTTTTCGGTTTTCTGTTTTCGGTTTTCTGTTAAAAATCATAAATTGTCAGTAACTCATATCATTCCCGTAAATCAGAAAATCTTGGAACCGGGATAAAATGAGGCTCTATTGGTGGGGCGGGCCTCCGTACCCGCCAAACCCTGCAGGCGCAGCGGTTTATTTGGAACCTGACGTCATTCATAATATTCGCCATCATAATTCTGAAACTATGATAGACACTACCCCACCAATAACCATTGACCACTGATCACTGGCTACTGGTCACTGGCCACAGTTACAGCTTCTTCAACCGCTGAAGGCGGCGGCGCTCTTGCTTGGGGAGGCGGCGGGCCGGACCTTTTTTGCCAGCGCCGGGAGAGCTGACTTCGTCATCTTCCTCCAAGTAATCCTTTGTCCGGCCCAGATGCTGTTGAGCAAACCGGGCCGCGGCCATCCAGGCGGCCCCCACCTTCCGAGCAAAGATTTGCAATTCCTTATCCGAACTTACTACCACGGCCCGCTGCCGTTCCCGATTCAAAAGGCGCTTGATCACTTCATCAGCCCGCTCCCCTCGCCGGGAATAGACAATGGCTAGTCCCTGGTAGCGGTCCCGGGATTCCTGGAGTTCGCCCCCCTGCCAGCCGTCAAAGATCACCGTGACTTTGTGGGCCGGATGCAGCCTGCGATAAGCGGCCAGGGCCTCCAGCAAGGCCGCCCGCCCGGCTTCCAGGTCCCGGGCGTCCATGGCCTGGAGTTGGAGATCCTGGCGAATTACGTTATAGCCGTCCACGATAAGATGTAGGGGCATAGGTTGATTATTGGCGGACGCCTGCGCCGCTCCTTGGCAGGTAATTTTATCACACTCATGCCACCGGCGCACCTTTAGGAATTCCAGCAAGAATTTTCATTTGTCATTCTGAGGGAGCGAAGCGATGGAAGAATCTATCCAGATTCTTTGCTTCGCGCCGAATGACAAAACAGGGAATTCCAAAAGGCGCAAGTTAACTTTTATAACGAACCTCATTCTAATTTTATAACCATCAATTACTAATCAACAATGCCAAAAACTTAATTGCCAAAGCGCCTAATCTTTGCTATAGTGGCTTTTGTTACGGCAAAATTTCAACGGGGGAATTTGAAATAAATGCGTAACATAAAGTTATTCCTACTACTTTTGGCGGCCTTGGCGCTTCTGGGGGGATGCGCTGGGAGCCGGGGGAGTCTGGGGGAAAGCCCGGCTGTGGTGGAGCTGCCGGAACCGCCGACGCGGCCGGACAATTTAACCCCGGAGCAGAAATACATTGATCAACTTTTAACCAAAAACGGTTTCAACGGCTACGGCAAAAAACCCACTGTAATTGTGGTGCACAAATTGAGCCGCAGACTTACCACGTATCGCGGCCTAACTCCTTTAAAGACCTACCCTATTGTTCTGGGCCGCGACCCTTACAACGACAAGTTGCGCCAGGGTGACATGTGCACCCCCGAAGGGGTTTACCGGGTGAAGGCCAAATATCCCCACCACAAGTGGGCCTGGTTCATCTGGCTGGATTATCCCAACACCCAGAACTGGCTGAAATTCGGCCGGGCCAAGCAGGCGGGGAAGTTGCCCCCGGACGCGGACATCGGGGGGCAGATTGGCATCCACGGCACCGAGGACGAACTGAAGAACCTCCTGGGGCGGAATTGGACCCAGGGTTGCGTGTCCTTGAGCAACAAGGATATGGAAGACCTCTACCCCCTGGTGGACGAAAAGACCACTTTGGTGGTGATTAAGAGGGATTAGGGAATAGGGGTTAGAACAGGTGAGGCGGGCATTATGCCCGCCTCAGCCATTTAAGGGTTTCAACCCTATTCCCTATTCCCTGCCTCTACTGGGGAATCTCCACCGTATAGTACAGAGTGCGGCCGGCCCGCTTGATAAGGAGCCGGGCGAAGGTGCCCTTCTTCAATCCCTCGATGATATTCTGGTAGGACTTGAGATTGGTCACCGGTTTGCCGTTGATTTCCAGAATCAGGTCGCCGGGGCGCAGGCCCGCGTCCGCCGCGGCGCTTCCCTGCTCCACCCCCACGATGAGGGCTCCCTGGGTCTCCTTCAAGCGATAACGCTTGGCCAATTCCGGGGTCAGGTCTTTGACCACCAGCCCCAAGGGGCTTTCCTCGGCCTCTTCTCCCGGCGCCTGGGCCATCTTTTCATCGGTGAGTTCGGTGACCGTCAGCTTGACGGTCTTTTCCTTGCCCTCTCTCAGAATCTTGATGGTGGCCGCGCTCCCCGGCGTGGTCTCCGCCACCAACCGGGGCAGTTCATTCATTTCATGAATCTTTTGGCCATTGAATTCAATGATGATGTCTCCCCGTTGGATGCCCGCCTTTTCCGCCGGGGTGCCGGGGTTCACCTCCGCCACCAAGGCCCCCATGGCCTCAGGTAAATTGAAAGACTTGGCCAGTTCCGGGGTGACATTCTGCACCTGCACCCCCAGCATGCCCCGGGTCACCTTGCCCTTTTCCCGGAGTTGAGGGATGACACTTTTGGCCATATTGCTGGGGATGGCAAACCCGATGCCCTGGCCGGTGGCCACGATGGCGGTGTTGATGCCCACCACCTCGCCCTTCAGATTAACCAGGGGGCCGCCGGAGTTCCCCGGGTTAATGGAGGCGTCGGTCTGGAGGAAGTTGTCATAAGGGCCGGCGCCGATGACCCGTCCCTTGGCGCTGATAATTCCCTGGGTAACGGTATGGCTCAAGCCAAAGGGGTTGCCCGCAGCCAGGACCCAGTCCCCCACCTGGATGGCGTCTGAGTCGCCCAAGGTGAGATAAGGCAAGCCGTTGGGGGGATCGGTGATCTGTATGAGGGCCAGGTCGGTTTTGGGGTCCCGGCCCTTGATGGTGGCCTGGTATTCTTTGCCTCCCACCAGCTTCACCTTGATCTTGTCCGCGCCTTCCACCACGTGGTTGTTGGTGATGCAAAGGCCCTTGGGGTCAATGAAAAAGCCCGACCCCAGGCTGCGGTGCTTGAAGCTCTTGGGCATGTCCCCGAAAAATTTCTCGAAGAAATCCTTGAAGGGTTCTTCCGGCCCGAAGGGGGCAAAGGGCTGGCGATCCCCGAAAGGCCCGAAGAAATCCTTCATGCGGCCGCGGCCCCCCTTTACCGTCTTTTCAGTGCTGATGTTGACCACCGCGGGGGAAACCTTCTTGGCCAGATCCGCAAAACTCTCCGGCGCGCCCGCGGCCTGGACGGGGACCGGTCCCAGCACCGGCACCCCGGCTCCCAGCCCCAGTAAAGCCAACACTACAAACAGACTAATTGCCAGATTTCTTTGGTTCATCCTGCTTCTCCTCTTTCCCCGCCGAAGCCAGGCCGGTCAGGGAAGGCATTTCAGATTTTTTACCCACTATTACCAGTAAATAATTATCCGGGTGGAGGTATTCCCGAGCCACCCGTTGAATGTCGGCCGGAGTCAGTCCCTGGATGAGATCGGGATAACGCCAGGGGTAGTCCAGTCCCAAACCATAGAACTCCACGTAGGCCATCAGCCCGGCCCGGCGGTCCAGGGAGTCCATTTTCCGGGGAAAACTGCCGATTAAATAAGACTTGGCATCCTGAAGCTCCTGGTCGGTCACCGGCTCCTGGCGGATGCGGGCCATCTCCGAGAGCACCTGTTCCACGGCCTCCCGGGCGCTGGCATTTTTGGTCTCCAGGGTGACCGCCACCGGCCCCGGTTCCAGCCCCGGGGAGAAATCGCTCCGCACGTGATAGGCCAGCCCCCGGTTTACCCGGATATTATCCATGAGGCGGGAGGAAAAGCCGCCGCCCCCGAAGATATGGTTCATCACCTGGAGGGCGTAAAAATCCGGGTTGCTCCGGGCCAGACCCAGGTTGCCCAGGATGATATTGGCCTGGCTGATATCTTTATTAATTACGTTAATCTTGCTTTTGTCCAGAGCCGGGATAGGCGGCAGCTGGGGCGCGGGAACCGGCCGGGCGGCCCAGGAGCCGAAGGTCCGGCTAATCCAGGCCTCGGCCTCTTCCAGGGTTAAATCCCCGGCTACGCTGAGAACCGCGTTGTTGGGGCGATAAAAACGCTGATGGAAATCCTTGAGGTCTTTGGGGGTGATAGCGCTCAGGCCCTGGGGAGTGCCCCTTACGGGACGGCCGTAAGGAAAGGGGCCGAAGAGCTCCCGGACAAAGGCGCGGCTGGCCACCACCCCCGGTTCATCTTCGTCAGTCGTGAGAGACGCCTGGATTTGGGCCACGGTGCGCTTCATTTCGGCGGGCGCCAGGGCCGGGTTAAAGAGCACGTCCTGCAATAACTCCAGACCCTGGGCCAGGTCCTTTTTCAGGACGGTGAGGGTCACCGTGGCAAAGTCATCGCTCCCCGCGGCCTTAAGTCGCGCTCCCAGGAAATCCAGTTCCTGGGCCAACTGGGCCGCGCTTCTCTTTTTCGTGCCGCTCAGCAAGAGCCGGGCCGTGAGGTTGGCCAGCCCGGCCTTGTCCGCCGGCTCCTGCAGCATCCCGGCCTTCACCAGCAATTGCATGGTAACCAGGGGCAGACCGCTCTGCTGGGAGTGGAGCCACACCAGCCCGTTGGGCAGCGTCTGTTTGGTTCCCAGGACTTTGGGAGCCTCGGCCGTATAAGCCGGGATCGCGCCCAACAGGGCCAGCACAACCAACCCCACCAACGCCCATATCCCCGCCGGTCGATTTTTATTAACTAAAAACTGAAAACTGAAAACTGAAAACTTATTATTCAATCGTTCCTCCGGGACGGTAGCGCTCCGCCCTGGTTTTCCCCGTCTTTAGGGGAGAAAGGATGCCCACGGTGCGATTGTTCGGCGCCAGGTATTGTTTGGCCACCCGGCGCACGTCTTCCGGGGTGACCTGCATCATTTTGGGAATGAAATCCTTGATTAATTGCCAGCGGGACACGGTTTCCAGCCGGCCCAGGAGCATGCCCCGGTAAAAGAGGGAATCCAGGGCCATGTAGAACTGGGATTGGACCTGATTTTTGGCTTTGGCCAATTCCTTGTCGCTCACCAGTTCCCGCTGGAGTTTTCTGATTTCCACCTCCAGGGCCATCTCCAGTTGGGCCGCGGTCTTCCCCGGCAGCGGCTGGGCGTGCAGGGTGAAGACCGTGGGGTTGGCGGTGTCGAAGGAATAGTCCGCGCCCGCCTCCAAAGCCAGGCGCTGCTGGTACACCAGACGGTGGTAGAGCCGGGAACTGCGGCCCTGTGACAGAATGCGGTTGAGCATCTCCAGGGGGTAGGCGTCGCCCTGCTCCCAGTTGGGGACGTGGTACAGCATCAGCACGAAGGGCAGTTGGGCCTCCCGGTGCACCACCACCCGGCGCTCCCCATACTGGCGGGGTTCCTGGGCCGTAACTTTGGGAGGCTCCGGCCCCTGGGGGATGGAGCCGAAGGCAGCTTCCACCGCCTTCAGGGCCTCCTGGGGGTCTAAGTCGCCCACCACCACCACGGTGGCGTTATTGGGAACGTAATAACGCCGGTAGTAATGGAGAAAGTCCTCCCGGCTG
The DNA here is from genome assembly GCA_016874915.1 of Deltaproteobacteria bacterium. GTDB lineage: Bacteria > Desulfobacterota > Desulfobaccia > Desulfobaccales > 0-14-0-80-60-11 > VGSO01. Next base: position 19,396 of record VGSW01000007.1, on the reverse strand, counting down.
AGGCTCTGAATGTCGTGGAACCAGCCGATGATGGGCCACTGGTAAGGATGGGCCTTGAAAGCCGCGGCCATGGTCTCCTCCACCAGGAAGCTCACCGGATCGTCTTCGGTGCGCATGCGGCGCTCTTCCAGGACCACTTTCCGCTCAGTGGTAAAGGCCGCCTCATCCACCTGCAGGCCCTGCATGCGGTCGGCCTCCATCTCCAGCCAGCGCTTCAATTCGGTTTGAGGGCCGTTTTCGAAATACGCGGTGTAGTCCCGGCTGGTGAAGGCGTTTTCCGACCCGCCGGCCTTCTGCACCGTGCGGGAGAAGACCTTGGGGCCGTATTTGGCGGTGCCTTTGAACATCAGGTGTTCGGTAAGGTGGGAAAGGCCGGTTTTGCCTAGTTCCTCGTTGCGGGACCCCACCCGGTACCACACCTGGACGCTGATAATGGGCGCCCGGCTTTCCTTGAGCAGCAGGACCTTGAGGCCATTGGACAGCTTGTGCTCCGACACCTGGTCAAAGAGGTCGGCGCCAGCCGCGGGTGGGGTGGGAAAAAGTCCCGCTCCCAGGCTGAGGCTCAGGAGGGCCAGGAACAAAAAAATTCGCCCGCGCCGGGCTAACATCTGCGTCATATCCATTCCCAATGGCGAAAGTCAAAAATTGGGCGCGGCGCGCCAGCTACGCCTGGAAAAAATATTGGTTTTTATGAAAAAATATACTTTCTTGTCGGATATTTCAAGGCAAGGGTTAACCTTTGCCCCTCGGAAAGAATCCGGCCTAATTCCAATGATGTTCACTTAAGCGAGGGCAATTTGTTTTTGTCGCAGGGGCGGGGTGACCCCGCCCCTAGGGGGTTGCTTGAGCGAACAGCATTGGCCTAATCCATATTTATCTTTATATATAAACAATCAAAGCGCCGATTTTCGGCGAACAATTTGCAAGGTCCGAAAAAGGTAAGCAAACATGGCCGCTAAAACGGCCGACGCCATATCCAGGCCCACATCCCGGAGGCTGCCGCTCCGGGTGGGCACCAGAGACTGGTGGCCTTCGTCCGCCAGGGCCACCGCCAGGCACAAGCCCAGAGACCAGAAAACACGCCGCCAATGGGTGCAGCCCAAATGCTCCCCAAAGGCCCGGGCCCATAGAATATAGAGGCAGCCGTACGTCAGCATGTGGCCGGCGATGCGCAGATAATGATTGATTTGGGCGATCCAGTACGGCGATAAAAACTGGCTGAGCAATTGCCAGATAAATGAACGGGTTTTTTGGGAAGAGCCGAAGTCACCGGAAAATATCATGATTCCGGCGGTCAATAATAAGGGCGGCAGCCAGTAAAACCGGAATTCCTTGCTGCATAGGAAGGACAAGGCGGTTTGCAAAATCATTTATCAAGAAAGGGGATTTTTCGAGAAATATTGCAGTATGAAGGAAATCCTTTTCACCTTTTTCCCTTTCCCCTCTTTCCCCCCTCTTATTCCCCCTCTCCCAGGATCGCGGCCACAAAGGCTTCGGCGTCAAAGGGGCGCAAATCGTCCATGCCTTCTCCCACCCCCAGGTATCGCAACGGGATGCCGGTTTCATGGGCCACTGCCAGGGCCACCCCGCCCTTGGCGGTGCCATCCATCTTGGTGAGGATAATGCCGGTTAAACCCACGGCCTCGTGAAACAGCCGGGCCTGGCTCAAAGCGTTCTGTCCGGTGGTGGCGTCCAAAACCAGGAAGATTTCGTGGGGGGCGCCGGAGAGCTTTCTGGCCGCGGTGCGGTGGATTTTCTTCAGCTCCTCCATGAGATTGACCTTGGTTTGGAGCCGCCCCGCGGTGTCTATGTACACCGTGTCCACGCCTCGGGCCTGGGCCGCGGCCAGGCCGTCGAAGACCACCGCCGCGGGGTCGGCCCCGTGCTTCTGCTTGATCACCTGGGCCCCCGCCCGTTGGCCCCAGATTTCCAACTGCTCCACCGCTGCGGCCCGGAAGGTGTCGGCGGCGATGAGGAGAGGGGTGAGACCTCGCTGCCGGTCCTGGTGGGCCAGCTTGGCGATGGTGGTGGTTTTGCCCACCCCGTTCACCCCCACCAGCAGGACCACCCAAGGTTGGGCGGCCCTTTCCGGCGGCGGGGGGCTTTGCAGGAGGGCCGCCATTTCTTCGTGCAGCGCGGCTTTCAGCCTTTCTACGTCCCCCAGTTCCCGGCGCTTGACCCGGCCCCGCAGGCCCTGGATGAGGTGCAAGGCGGTATCCACCCCCAGGTCTGCGGTGATGAGGAGTTCCTCCAGTTCTTCCAGAAGGGCTTCGTCAATGACCTTGCGGCCGGCGAAGAGGCGGTCCAGGCCCCCAGCCAGGGCGTCCCGGGTGCGGTTCAACCGCTCCCGGAAGCGGCGAAACAGGCCCTTGCGGGCGGCTTCGGGGGTTTCGGGAGGCTCGGCGGCAATTTCGGTTTCGGCGGTCTCGGGAGGAGTGGGGGTTTCCAAAGGAATCGCAGCAGCCCCTTCCATCGACACTTCCAGGGGTGGTTCCGGGGCCGGCGAGGGTTCGCCTTCGGGAAGGGCTTCTGCTTCAGGGGCCGGAGGAAGGTCTTCTTCGATTTTCGGGGCGCCAAACATCCGGCGGAAAAAACCCGGACGGGCTTCCGGAGCCGCAGGAGACCCTTCTTCTTCTGAAACCTGTGGAGGTGACGGTTCCGCTTCTTCCGAAGCCGTGGGTTCTGCGGCAGCCTCCGATGGCTCCTCAGCCTCTACGGGAGCCTCGCCCTCCTCCCGGGCCGGTTCCTCTTCCTGGGACCTTTGGCGGTCCTTATCCCGACGTCTAAACCAGCGGCGCATGTATTAGTTTTCGGTTTTCGGTTGGGTGGGGTGCAACCCCGCACAGGTTCTTGCCATTAAAATGTGGCCGCAGGCTTCAGCCTGCGCCAAGGGCTATCTTCCCGACTCATTTCATAAATGGTGGGACGGGCCTCCGTGCCCGCCAAACCTTGACTGCCGGAATAGATGACTTGGGCGGGCACGGAGGCCCGCCCCACCCAATTATTACTCAGGTCACTTAATTGTTCTCATTTCGCCAAATTATTTACTTGAAATTTAGTGATGAGGACTGAGGACTGAGTCTTTGCCATCTCTATCTTAAAGTACTCAGTCCTCAGTCCTCATCACTCAGTCCTGCCTTGGATGATGGGAACAATTAATCGCTCCGAGTAATATAACCTAACCCGTGGTGATCTTCGAAAAATCCGCCATCTTCAGGAAGGTGGCGCTGATGCGCTCCAGCAAGGCCAGACGGTTGCGGCGCACCCGCTCATCTTCCGCCATCACCAGTACCTTATCGAAGAACAGGTCCACGGGCGCCTTCAGTTTGGCCAGGGCCTGGCAGGCCGACAAGTAATCCCTTTTCTCCAGGGCCGCGTCCACCTCATCTTCCATGAGGGCCGAAATTTCAAAGAGCACCCTCTCCTCGGGATACTCAAAAAGGCCGGCATCCACCTCCCCGGCCTCCGCGCCCCGAGAGATGTTGATGACCCGTTTGAAGGCCACCGCCAGGACCGGAAATTCGGGGCTTTGCCGCACCTCGTCCAGGGCCTCCACTTTGTCTATGGCCTCCACCACGTCCCGGCAGCCCGCGGTCAGGACCGCGGTCACCGTCTCGTGCTCAAAACCCTCGGCCAGGAGCAGGTGTTGGAGGCGGGTCTGGAAAAAGTCCAGGACCTCCAGGGCGGTTTCTTCCGGGGTGCGGCTGATTTTGTCTTTCAACAGCTCCAGGGCCTGCCACACTAAGCCCACCAGGTCCAGGTGCAGGTCCAAGGCCCTCAGGATGCGGATAATGGAAAGAGCATGACGGCGCAAGCCGTAGGGGTCGGCGGCGCCGGTGGGAATGAGGCCCACCCCGAAGATGCCGCAGATGGTGTCCATGCGGTCCGCCATGCCCACCAGGGCGCCCGCTAAGTCCCCGGGCAGCTCGTCGTCGGCATGGCGGGGGAGATAATGGGTAAAAATGGCCTCCGCCACTTCCGGCGATTCCTCGGAAATCTTGGCGTATTGGCGGCCCATGATCCCCTGAAGGCTGGGGAACTCGCCCACCATTTCCGTGACGATGTCAGCCTTGCACAGGGTGGCGGCCCGGCGCGCCGTCTCTTCCAGATTGGGCGCAATCTCCCGAGCCAGGTACGCGGCCAGTTGTCGAAAGCGCTCCATTTTTTCAAAAGAAGTGCCCAGGAGAGAGTGGTACACCACTCCTTTCAGTTCCTCCACCCGGTCCTGGAAGGGCACTTTCTGGTCCACCTGGTAGAAATACATGGCGTCGCTGAGGCGGGCCCGGAGTACCCGTTCGTGGCCCCGGGCCACCAACTCCGGGTCCCGGGCCAGGGTGTTGTTCACCGCCAGCAAGTGGGGCAGCAGCTTGCCGTTTTTTCCCCTTAAGGAGAAATATCGCTGGTGCTCCCGCATCGACGTAATCAGCACTTCGTCGGGCAGGGCCAGAAATTTATCCTCAAAGGTGCCCAGGACCACGGAAGGGTATTCCACCAGGAAGGTGTTTTCCTCCACCAGCCCGGGGTTGGGGACCACCTCGCCCCCCACCCGGGCCGCGACCTGGGCCAATTCCTCCTCCAGCCTGGCCCGCCGGGGGCCAGGTTCAACGATAACGTGGGCCAGGGCCAGGGCCGCCACGTAGGCGGTGGAGTCCTTCACCTCGATGGCCTGGGGGGCCAGAAACCGATGCCCATAAGTCACCCCGCCGCTTACCACGTCCGCCACGGGGAAGGAAATCACCTCCCCGCCCAGGCGGGCCAGCACCCAGTGGATGGGCCGGGCGAAGGTGGTGGTAAGGGACCCCCAGCGCATGGACTTGGGAAAGCTGAGGCCCAAAATGAAGCCGGGCAGAAGTTCCTTCAGGCGCTCTCCGGTGGGCCGCCCCGGGGTGGTCTTGCTCACCGCCAGGTAAACTCCCCTGGGGGTCTCCACTTCAATGAGGTCGCGCACCGCCACGCCTTGGGCCTTGGCAAAACCCTGGGCCGCAGCGGTGGGTTGGCCCCCGGCGTCAAAAGCCACGGCCTTGGGCGGCCCCAGGATCTCGGCGCTCAACTCCGCCTGGACCGGAGCCACGTCCTGGGCCACCAGGGCCAGCCGCCGGGGGGTGCCCCAGGTGACGATTTCTCCCACTCCGATGCGCTCTTGCGCCATCAGGGTCCGGAACGTCGCGGCCATTTCTTCCAGCACCGGCGGGATAAACCGGGCCGGGATCTCTTCAGTGCCAATTTCCAGCAGCAGCTCGCTTCTCATTTGGTCCTCTTAAGAATTGAGGTTTTGGGGAGGTGGCAACGGGCGCCCGCCCTTTCCCCCTCCCCAAGCCCCACCCCCAATCCCGTAGGGGCGCAATTTATTGCGCCGGACTAATGAGGCGTGATAAATCACGCCCCTACCAGGGGGTTGGGAGGGGATGTGGGGGGAGGGCAGGCCCCGTCGGCCCCTGGCCCTCCCCCATAACAATTACTTCTTCAGCAGCGGAAATCCCATCTCCTCTCGCTGCTTCAAATATCCTTCCGCGGCCAGCCGGGCCAGGTGCCGCACCCGGCCGATGAGGCTGGCCCGTTCCGCCACACTGATGGCCCCTCGGGCGTTGAGCACGTTGAAGGTGTGGGAGCACTTCAGGCAGTAGTCATAGGCCGGCAGCACCAGCTTCAACTCCGCCATGCGCATGGATTCCTTTTCGTACATGTTAAAGAGGGTGAAGAGCATGTCCACGTCAGCCTGCTCGAAATTATAAACAGACCACTCCACTTCGCCCTTGTGGTGCACGTCGCCGTAAGTGAGGTCCTCGGTCCACTTCAGGTCGAAGACGCTCTCCACCCCCTGGAGGTACATGGCGATGCGCTCGGGGCCGTAGGTCAGCTCGGCGCTGATGGGGTCCAGGTCGATGCCACCGCACTGCTGAAAATAGGTGAACTGGGTGATCTCCATGCCGTCCAGCCAAACCTCCCAGCCCAGCCCCCAGGCCCCCAAGGTGGGTGACTCCCAATCGTCTTCCACGAAGCGGATGTCGTGGTCCAGGGGATCGACCCCCAAGGCCCGCAAGCTGTCCAAGTAAATCTCCTGGATGTCCTTGGGAGAGGGCTTCATGATCACCTGGTACTGATAGTAGTGCTGGAGGCGGTTGGGGTTTTCCCCGTAGCGGCCGTCGGTGGGGCGCCGGGAAGGCTCCACGTAGGCCACGTTCCAGGGCTCCGGCCCCAAGGCCCTAAGCAGGGTGTGGGGGCTGAAGGTCCCCGCGCCCACTTCGAGGTCGTAGGGCTGGACGATAATGCAGCCCCGGTCCGCAAAGAAGCGCTCCAGGGTCATCAATACTTCTTGAAAGGTCATTTAAGCCTCTCCTTTAAGGACACAGGGGCTAAACCGGAGAGCACCACCACCGGCCGCCGACCTGGAAGGAAAATCCTAAATCGGCCCCTCCGGCTACTTCCCTTATCCTCTGAAGATTGCAAAATATCTGGTTTTTTTAGCAGCTAACTTCCCGATTGTCAAGCATTTCTCTGGGATTTGCATATAAGCCGATCTTTTGAGGGGGATAGGTCAATCCGGGAGGTTGACCTTTTAAGGCTTGGGAGTTATAAATATTGTGGCCAAGGGGGATAACACCCCCCGGGGAAATTTCATCGGGCGCCCGTAGCTCAGCTTGGACAGAGCAACGGACTACGAATCCGTGTGTCGGGGGTTCAAATCCCTCCGGGCGCGCCAGTAATATCAAGGGCTTAGCACAATCGGCTTGGCCCTTCTTTTTTGTCCTGTGCATCTCCTGTGCACGCCCGCGGATTTCCGAGCCAGAGAAAATCAGGCAAATGCTCAGGATGGATGAGAAAGCCCCTGGGAAGAAGTAGGGTTTAACGGAAGCCTCCCCACCCCTAGAGGGGGAAACCCAGCGTAGCAGTGGGGGAAAGGCCGCGGAAAGTAGCGGACGTGAGAGCGGGGGCTTCGTTCATCGAAGCATCTGGCGAGCAGGGGATCGTTGAGGGCGCGTGGTGGGCGGGTTACCACCGGTCCTGCGAACCCGACGTTGGGCGAACCCAACCGCTCACTCAGGGCCCCTGGCGCTCCTCTCGACGCGCATCCGCGCCCTCAACAAGATAGAGTGTAACCACTTCATCTGAGCAAATCAACCTGCACTTCGGACCTTAGACACCTGGCTCTTGCCCTACCCCTGCCGGCCCCGGCCCCTGGCGCACCGGCCACCGGCACCGCCCCCTGCCCTGGTCACCTGCACCAGCCAGGGCCCTGTACCGTGCTCCTCTTCCCGGCCCCAAAGGGGAAACCGGAGACGGGACTCCTACCCCCCCCTATACCTTATGACCCGGACGGAAGATTTTTCAAAATTTCAATCATAGGAAAACCAGGAATATTGTAATCCATTGTCATCTTTGGTCTTCCTCCAAGAGCCAAAAAATCAAAGCATTGTAACTACTTGTTATGCACCTTTAAGAAGCTCTCCGATATAGCGCCTCTTCTAATTTTATCGGTCACATTCTGAGTTCATCTGCCCCTTCGAAGTTATCCATTTGTAAAATCCAGGGCTTACGCTCCTCAAACGAGTATCAATCAGCATAGGTATCCAAAAGGGAGTTATGACCGTTATTTGAAGAGAATTTTTACTCTTTTTCTTGACTTGCAAGAGTAAGCCAAGCTAATATTACTGCGCCACTAAGCCCTTCTTCATAGAGAGAGAAGCATATGATGCCGGACAAGGATGGACCGGCCCCGTTTCTCACTTTCGCTCGGTTTCGCTTCCACCTGCGAATCCAAACCCTTATGGTTTTACCCCCTTATAAGGGGGCGGTTTTCAGGGGGGCTTTCGGCAATGTCTTTCGGCGGTTGGCCTGCGTAGCCCCTAAAGCTAATTGTCCTTCTTGCATCCTGCGGCAAAGATGCCTCTATGTGGCCATCTTTGAACCACCGGCACCCACTGGCTATAGTGATGCCGCCAAGTTTAGCCAAGCTCCCCGCCCGTACGTCCTAAATCCGCCTTTGACCCCCCGCCAGGTCTTTCACCCCGACGAAACCCTGGACTTTGAATTGGTGCTCATCGGCCCGGCGATAAGTGCCATCCCTTATTTTATTCACATTCTCGAGGACATGGGGCGCCGGGGGCTGGGATCAGAGCGGGGAAAATACGAATTGCAGCAGGTGATGGTGCGTCAACCGGGCGGAGCCTTCCCGGTTTATGCCAATGCCACCGGTGCCCTGACCGCCTTTGTCCCTGAATCGGGTCCAATGGCTCGTCCCGAAGACGAGCAGACCAACAAAGTAGCCTTGGAATTTCTCACCCCGCTGCGTCTAAAAGAGAAAAGTGATTTGGTGACACACCTGAGCTTTCCTCTTTTTTTCGACACATTGTCCCGGCGACTGAGTTTGTTGGGCACCTTTTACGGCAATAACATTAAGATTCCCGATTTTTCTCTGTTCCGTGCCCGCACAGAGAAGGTTGACATCAGCGACAATGATTTGCGCTGGTTTGACTGGGAGCGTTACTCCCGCCGCCAGGACGCAGTTATGAAGCTGGGGGGCTTGATGGGAAGGGTTACCCTACATGGTGACCTGGGTCCTTTTATTCCTTACCTGCGCTTGGCAGAACAGGTTAATATCGGTCAGGGAACCACCTTCGGGTTGGGGCGCATGCGGCTGGCGATTCGATAATGGCAGTTGGTTAGTTTGCCTCTGTCGCTAATAACTTTCGTAAATACTTTTATAATTAGTTTTGCCAAGTGGAGCTTTAATGTTAGACTGGATCAATAAAAATAGTCATTGGCTTGCAAGAATCTATTATGCTGGTGCTATTTTATATGCTATATGGAGTTTCATTTATGGGTTAACAAGCATATTCTTTGTAATATCTATTTTAATTATCATTATAATCCCTCCGATTTTTTATATTATATACAAAAAAAGGAAAAAGAGAGAGGCTCGAAGAAAAGCAGAAAGAAATAAATTAGAGAGAGAGGTTTATGGCATATTAGAGCTTACTGATCCCATAATTAATTCACAAAATTATGACGAAAAGTATTTGATTGAAATGCAGAATTTGCTTATAGAAGTGGCTGAGAAGGGCGATATTTTGGACCACCGAAAAAAGTCAATAGCCCTTTTGCCGCAGTTTAAAACAGGAATCAAGCCAGCCATAACATGCTTGACAGGACTTTTGGAGAATAGAAGTACAAATCTTGAAATCCGTCGGGCAGCCGCCTATACCTTGAAAAATTTTGATAGTGATGATGCCCTCAAAGCTCTATCTAAAGCCCTGGATGACCCGGAACCCAAAGTAATTGAAGCTGCTGCCAATGGCTTAGGAGAAAAGGCTTCTGGCGGGGAAGTTTTCTGGGGCTTGTTGAAGGTTCTTTTTAAAAATACCAGTAATAGCCCTGTGCTTAGAGCGGTGATGAATGCCATTGATAAGATTTGTGAAAGAACTCCACATATTGAAATTGTTGAAGCTATGAAGTGTTTGATAGATCCTGGTAATGATCCATATGTAATGGATTACGCCTTGGATATTATTGGAAAAATTGGTGGAGCGGCTGCTGTCCAGGCTTTTGTTTCTTTAAAGAAGCGTTGGGAACCATTTAAAACTCATGCAGTTTATTCTAAAATTGACCAAATGCTTAATGAGATTGGTGAGAAGGGGTTAATATGGACGGGTTAGCGGTTGAATTTCGGACCCTCACCCCCCTGTGGACCGGGGATGCGCAACGCCGCAGCGACCAGGTCCGGGAGGCCGGCCTGCTGGGCTCCCTGCGCTGGTGGTATGAAGGGATTGTGCGGGGGATGGGCGGTTACACCTGTGATCCCAGTCAGGGGGGCTGCGACTTCGATGGGAATGCTTATGAAAAGGCAATAGCCGCAGGCTATGGCGAAGCCGAGGCTGCTGTCCGGGCCGGTTTATGTCCTGTATGCCGGTTTTTCGGGGCTACCGGCTTGAAGCGCCGCTTCCGCCTCGAGATTTCCGAAATGGATTCTCATCCCCTCTTTTTCAAGGCCTCTCCACAAGTTTACCAGGCAGCAGGCAATTGGCTGTGGCGTATGTTCGGCGGGGAAGACACCGGCGGAACAAAAACCGGGCGGGGACCCGACACGCGCTTCACCTTCGGCAGCAGCGTGCTCTGGGGGGAGCGAGCACTCACACGTATTACTCCTGTGGACTCGGAGCACGATGATATTCTGAAACGTTTCGCCTTTTTGCTGGATACTGCTACCCGCTTCGGGGGACTGGGAGCCAAAACCCAAAACGGCTTTGGCCAGATTAGAATCTTAAATGGCGTATTACCGGAATTTATCGCTGCTGGTAAAGACTTGGTGCGGCGAGACTTAGAAAAAACGGAAGCGTCTATCCGAGAAAACCCCAGGAAGGCCCCGCCTCAGCGTGAGGACCTGTTTACTTTAAGAAGCTTTTTTTCCCGCACGTATAGACTGACCACCGCTGAGACCTATGTGCAGGGGCTGCGCCCCATCGGTGTTCCCTGGGAACACCACTTAAGGCACTATGTCCCCTGCGCTTTTGACATCCGTTACAAGAGCCAGCAGCGCAACCCATTTTCAGGCTTAGGACGAGATGTCGGCTTGCGCCCCTTTTTCCGGAAACGGTGGGGTGATGAAGTGACCAATCTGCTCTTCGGAGGTCTGGGGGGGTATCGGGGAGCAGAAAGGATTGCTAGCCGCATCCGGGTCAGCCACCTTTTTAAAGTACCAGGTGATGACCACTGGCATTTGAAGGTATGGGGAGATGTGCCCCCACGCCTCTGGGAGCAAGTGGACCGTCATCCGAAGCTGGAGGAGGTGGTGCAAACCGTGGATGAGTTCATCCGAGGAGAAAAGGGCATGTTCCCCGGCAGTCAAAGCATTGAGGAGTATGAGTTTAAGCCAGAGGAGTTCTTGGGATGAAGGAACGGGAGATTTTCGCATACCGGGGTAGGCTCGATGTCCAGGCCTTAAATGAGGTCATGCGCGATAAAAACCTGAATGCCTTTACCCGAGCGGAATTGCTCTGCATGGCCCTGCCCACGGCTTTGAAAGAGCTGGCCCGAGGGTTTTATCGTAACTTGGTTCTGATTAAGGAGCCTGGGGGCGGGACGCCGGCTGCGAATCAGATCACTATCGAGTTGGCGAGGTTACAGCGCCTGGGACTCGAGCGCCCTCTGATAGAGGCCATGACGATTTTGCCTTCCTACAGCCTGGGAATCGAATTTCCTTTTACCCTGGCCCGGCCCTATCTGAGCCGAGATGATGACGTCTTCTACATCATCGACAACCCGGTTCGCAAGGACAAGGTCTTTAAGGTCCCTTATATGGCCCCCGCAAGTTGGAAAGGGGCCCTTAGAGCTAAAGCAACTCGCATAATTGGACGAAGGCTGGAGGAGGTTCTCAGACAAAGCCCGGAGGCCGGAGCAACTCCAGAGGCTCGGGCCTCGTCTTTATGGCCCCGCCGCGCCCAGGGGGTGTTGCTCTTTGGGAATGAAAACGCGGCTCAAGCCCGGTATCTCAACGGCAGGATAGCGGAGTTTTTGTTGTCACGGAACCAGGGAGCGCCAGAGGAAGACCTGAGTGCGCAGCGTCGTAAGAAACGGGAAGGGCTTGAAACCGAGTTCGACTTATACCTCCGAACTCACGGATTTCGCACCGAGCGGATCGAGGGACGCCAAGGCCGCCTGTTTTTCTTTCCCACGTATTTCAACGATCTTGGTCTGGAGATCATCAATCCCCATGACCGCCGCCGGGGGGTGGGCATTAACCCCATCCTGTATGAGTGCGTGCCGAGGGGCGCCCAAGGCCGCTTCAGTCTGTTATATGTGCCCTTCGACTTTCCGGGCAGCGGCCAAAACGGTGGGGGAGCAGTCACGCCGGATCGAAACGCTTTGGTCCGGCAACTGGCCGAGGATTTGCCGTTCTTGGCCGAAGCCGTGCACGGTCTTTTCACTTCTTACGGTTTCGGGGCCAAAACCAGCAGCGGTTATGGGGCTGCGGAGGACAATCTACCGTCTCCCGGACGCCTGCTCCTCAAGGCCCAACTGGGCACCCCAGCAGAACACACCTGCCTGCCCCCCCACCTGGAACATTATTTCGGCGCCGCTGATCGCTTGGATGATTTCATCGATCCCTTGGGCAATCTGCGCTCAGTGGAGGCCTATACCCAAATTCTCCGGGACCGGGGCGAGGATTATTACCGGAAAAAAAGACAGCTTTATGGAAGAATCAAAGACTGGTGGGAAACCGGAGGAGAGGCGAGCTACCGCGAACATCAGGCTGCCCAGTCGGCCGGTGCGGTAGTTCAGGAATTCTCCCGTTTACAGGACTTGCCTGGGGTGGTACGGCAACTGGCGGCGGCGTTAATGCCGGGGGGTGAAGTATGAGCTCTCCCTGGAGACCCAATAAAGATGAGAGAGAAGCCATCCTCTACCTGGAAGCCCTGGGTCTGATCCACGACTTAGGAAAGCTGAGCGACAAATTCCTGCAGAGCCAGGCTAAAGATAAAGATATTTACGGAGTGAAATACTTCTATCGCCGACTGGTGGATCCGCGCCATGTATTCCCGAATCATACGGGAAGCACTGTGGAGGGAACAACGGCAACTATCCGTGAATGGCAGAGGCAGGCAAGTAGCCAAATAAACGCCCCTTTTATTGATCGTCCTGATCTGACTGGAATACTGCAACATCTTGAAATCACAAACTGGGATCTAGTGAGATACAACCTGGGCGAAATGTCGCTGCTAGCCAACAGACCGAAAAACACTGAAAAAGACTGGACTGCTGCGCTGGAAAAAAACATGTCCCCCGCCCTGCTTGTGGCGGCGCTCCATGGCATCGCCCACTTTGAAAAAGAAGATGCCCCAGATGACAATTCCCAGCCTTACCAGGAGATGCACCGTGCCACGCCCTTCGGTAGTGAAGACCCAATTTTGGTGGACACCCCCGCGGCAGCTTTAAAGTCGCTCCCGCTTGATCGCCTCTCGAAGATCGTTACGCCTGAGAGGCGGCGATGGTTGGCGGACATGAGAGGCTGTATGGCCCAGGGCATTGCCGACACCCGGAGGCCGCAAAATGATATCACCTTGTGGGATTGGGGCTATACGGTGGCCAGCCTGACTAAGGCCGCAGCAGCCTGGCTATTTAAAACCAAACCCGAATCGCTGGATTTTACCAGGCGAGATTGGCTGGCCTGGCGCACCTTGCGGGTGAGTCTGGATATCTTGGGACTGTATCAGCAGAGTGACACCATCCGGGACCTTCTGGGCATCGGAGATGCTTTAAAAAAATCTTTCGAAGCGGTGCAAACCCTGCTTGAAGAAACCTACGCCCTGGCCAACCGTTTCTATCACGATGAGACCGGGGCATATTATTTGTTTCCGAATTTCGACCGTGACGACGAACTGCTTCAGGAAATCCGCGGGTGTTTCCCGCCGGATCTGCAGCCCCAGATTCACCTGGAGGCACCGGTTAACGGTGCCCAACTGGACCCCTGGAACAAAACTTATGATTATGTTGAAGCAGCGGCCAATCTTGTCGCAAACCCCCGGAAAAGCGCTTTAAAGATACGCCAGGAGCCGGTGCAATGGGATAACAATCTCTATTCCTGGGGAAAGGAGTGGTTAAAAGACCGCCCGCCCAACGCGGAAATCTGCACGGTCTGCGGCTTTCGCCCCGTAGGTTACCCTCCTAAAAATTCGGAGGCGGAGGCCACTCTGGAACCAGAATTGGCATCCTGGGCCACCTTTGACAAGGCCAAGGAACGGAACCTCTGCCGGGTCTGTTTGACCCGTCGGGGACGGCGCAGTCAGGAGTGGGCCGAAAGAAGTTTCCAGGGCACCGTCTGGACCAGTGAAGTGGCTGACAATCATGGCCGGTTAGCGCTGCTGGTGGGGCGTCTGGGCCTGGAAGGCTGGTTGGACGGCGTCCTCTTCTCCACCATCATGATAAAAGGTGACTCCCCCAAGGCCCCTTCTCCGACCCGCCTTTATCGCGTAGCCGAAACGGGACGTCGATTCTGGGAACGCGCTTGGAATGTGATTGCCCCGGCTGTTGTAAATCATAGGAGGACATTTCGGCTAGCCCTTCATCCTGAAGACGCAGCGTGGGACTGGCTGACAGCAAAACTGGGGCCTTACCACGCCTACGAACTGCAGTGGGAAGGCAAGACCCTGGAGGTGGTTTGGGACGCGCCCCGATCCCGTTTCGTAACAGTAGAGAACCTGGAATATTTCGTTAAACGTCATAAGCTCAAAGACGAAGAGTGGATAGAAAAACTGGGGCAAGCCAAATGCCAGCTTCGAGAACCGGGGACTGCGGGCCGGAAAAGCCAGCCTCTGAACAGCGTCCAGATCATCAAATATGAAAAACTCGACGCCTATGTGCCCGTAATTCCCCTTCTCGCCGAACCCATGGTGGGCCTGTCGCTGGTTCCCGCCGATAAGGCTTTGGACCTGGTGCAGGCCATCTGTCGAGCCTACATGGATCAAATGGCGCGGGTGCGGGACCGCCTGCCCCTGCATCTGGGGCTGGTCTTCTTCCCCCGGCGCGCCCCCATGCGGGCCGTGCTGGAAGCAGGGCGGGCCATGCTGAAAATGGGAGATAAAAAAGTAGAGGAGTGGTGGGGGATTGTCCAGGCAGAGACGGTCAACGACAAACGCCGCCTGATCTTTGATAACGGCGTGGTCTGGGAAGTACCCCTTTGCTCCGGAGACGGGACAGTGCTGGACAAATGGTATCCCCATTTCCGCTTTTGCCCGTCCATACAAAATGAGCCACCTATCATAGAGTCAAAGCATGTCAAGGACCTGAAGGCACGTGACTCAAAGACTCCCCCTGATAAGAGACCCAAAGTATGCATCAGCCCGAGCCGCTTCGACTTCGAATTTTTAGACATTACGGGGCGACGCTTTGAGATCAGTTATGATGTGTCGGGGCGCCGGTGGTCCCGCCCCACTCGCCCCTTTTTACTGGATAACCTGGACCGCTTGGAAGCCCTCTGGAAGCAGATGCAGGACCTGTCCATAACCCAACGATACCAGGTGGTGCAAGCCATCGAGGCCACCCGGGAGGCCTGGTTCGGCCAGGACGGTCGGCTTGCTTTGTTGGAAAAAGATGAAGAAAAAGGCACCTTCCGACAATTTGTCCGGGACACTTTAGCCGGCGCCGCCTGGCGGAAAACCTCCTGGGAGAAAATCTCTCCAGAGATTCGCCAGCAGTTGGAAGATGCCGGAGTAACGGGGGAGTTGGCCGACCTAGCCGAACTCCACCTGCAAATCCTTAAAGAAAAAGAATCCAAGGGGGCAGACAACCATGGCGATTTTTGAACGACACCGCTACCTGCTGATGACCCTTGACCCGGTGCATATCGGCACCGGCGGCTACCGCTTGGGCCGAGTAGACAACAGCATTGTTCGGGAGCCGGGCACCCGGGTGCCCAAGATTCCCGGCACCGCCTTGCACGGTGCCGCCCGTTCCTATGCCTCGCGGCTCTATGAAGATCTGGCGGCTGCCGGCAAGGACCATGAAAATGTCACCTATCCAGCTACCAATCCCGTTTGCTATACCTTCGGCTATACCAAGGGTGGCGAAACTGAAGCCGGGGAGGAGAAAACGGAGACCTATTCCGGGGTGATTAATGTTTTTGATGCCCAGTTGTTACTCTTTCCGGTTCATTCCATGTACGGCCCGGTCTGGGTAAGCACCAGGCAGAGACTAAAAGGCGTGGGGTTCACCGTAGATGAATCGCCAAATAACGCGGAGTCGTCCCAAGATATAGGAGCTTGCTTCCTGAGCTGGAGCCGCACTGACCCCCTCAATCTGGGCTGGTTAATGCTGACAGTAGGCGGCCAGGTCACGGTGACAGCCCCGGATGCCTGGCAGGGCGAATGTTGGGATACTGTCAAGGAACGGCTGATCCTGGTCTCAGAGGCACTCTTTTCACAAGTAGTTAACAGCAACCTGGAAGTGCGCACCTCGGTAAGCATCGACCCTTGGCGGGGCGCCGCGGCAGAGGGCGCCCTGTTCACCTATGAAGCCCTGCCCCGATCCACATTCCTCACACTGGAGATAGTGGTGGATGATTATCGACAGACCTTTCCGTCCCCGGCGCTGCTGAGACATTGGTCAACCCTCACTGAAGAAGATAAAAAAACCCTAAAGAGCTGGGACAATGATGGAGTGGCAGAAGCCAGCAGAAAATTTGAGGCTCTCGGCCTCGCGTGGGAGGGACCTGCCCATGTGTTCCGCGCCGGCCTGGAAATGCTGGCCTGGCTCGGAGTCGGCGGCATGGGCACCAGGGGCTTTGGACGCCTGGCCCTGGTTGGTGATTCCATTATTTCCCCCTCTTGAGGAGAAATCAAGTCATGGCTAATACCATTTCCAGTATCAGGGTGGAAAATTTGGACCGGCTGGCGGCCACCTTCGCCCAGAACATCGTCCGATGCGCCAAGAGCGCCAAAGAGGCTGGGGATCTGGACAACCTCGTCACCAAGACCCTGGGAGTGCTTCAGGAAAACGGCGTCTATGCCGCCATCCTGTTTTTAGCTTCCCAGCGTCAAGATAAGCAAAGAGAACAGGCCCAAAGGGTGATGGACGAAATTCTTAACCTGCTGGATGACATGAATACCAAATTTACCTTTAAGTGGTCCAGCAAACCCGATCCCACGGTAAGTGAAGAGGTGCTGCGGTACATCTCCAGCCAAGTGGTGGTCAACCTGGAGCGGCTTTTGCTGGCCAAGGAGACCCTGGAGCAGATGCTCATTTATACTCGCTATGGGGCTAAGGCCCGGAAGGCAGAGGGCGACGACAGATGAACTGGCAAGTATATGAAATCGTCTTGCGTCTGCGTTCGCCCATGCACATCGGCTGCGGCAAGGTGGGCAACTTGCTACGCACCCGGGGCTATGTTCTGGGTCGGGTTCTTTGGGGCGCTCTCACTATGCGCCTCACCCGTTTACAGCCAGGGCCTGCTGCCGACTCTCGGCTATACCGGGCCATGGGAGACCGGATTCATCAATCTTTGGCCTATACCTATCTCTATCCCGCCCTAAAACAGGGAACCACATTTCGTCCCATATGGCCTTGGGAAGAAGACTTCAACTCCCGTTTCTTAGGCAGCTACGCCTCCACCGCCCTGTCCTATCCGCAACAAACGGCGGAAGAAGGGGCCCTTCATGAAGTCGAGTTCATCTCCCCTTTCACCAACGACACGGGACAGCCGGTTCATCTCTTAGGGTACTTGGTCACCCGGGAAGATGCCCCCGACTGGCGGGCCGTGCTGGGGCAAATCCAACTGGGGGCGGAGCGCTGTTACGGTTGGGGCTGGGTGGAACCAGCGAATGATCCCCTTCCACTTCAGGATGAGGCCCCCCTCTTCGGCGGCGATGCCCGCATCGAGCTTGCAAACCATGACCGGCCCTTCATCTGCCTGGAAGACGGTAAACCCCTCCTGGCCCATGCCCACCTCTCGGGTTTGCCTGCCGCAGGCGCGGTGGAACCCCTGGTGGGCCGGGAATGGCGCTCCGACAATCTTGCCCACTGCTATGCCGGCCAGCATGTCGAGTTTGCCGGCATATATTTTCAACCCGGAAGTAAAATTTTACAGAGTCAGAGGTTTCAAATAGGGCACTTCGGTCTGTGGACCCCGGTCCCTTAGAAAGTTATATACTTAAGCACTTGGGAGAAACTCCCTCACATCAAGGCATCTTGGTTGCAGAAACGGTTAATGAAACAAGGATACCTTCTGGCTCTGTAAACAAAGGAACCCCACCTTTGACCTTAAAGGCTATCTGGCCCGCAAAAAAGCTGGCACTTGAGGAGAGTCATGGCCTTCCTTTACCTTACCGAACAAGGCGCGGTGCTCGCCAAAACCGGCGAACGCCTTACTGTCACCAAGGACGACCAGACCCTCCTGGACATCCCGGTGTCCGACCTGGACGGCGTCCTGGTCTTCGGCCACGTGCACCTCACCACCCCGGCCCTGCAACTCTGCCTCAGCCATGAGGTGGAACTGG
The DNA here is from genome assembly GCA_016874915.1 of Deltaproteobacteria bacterium. Lineage (GTDB taxonomy): Bacteria > Desulfobacterota > Desulfobaccia > Desulfobaccales > 0-14-0-80-60-11 > VGSO01. The sequence goes on along the minus strand of VGSW01000007.1, from coordinate 1,412 downwards.
CCCTCTTCACCCGCCGGGGCCGGCTCTTGGGGCAGCTCACCTCGCCCTTCCCCAAGAATATCGAACTGCGCCAGGCCCAATACCGCCGAGCCGCGGATGCCGCCTTCACCCTCAGCCTGTCCCAAACATTGATTGCCGCCAAACTGGGCAACGCCCTGGAATTCCTCCGGGAGTTCGCCCACAACCACCCCGACACCGACCTGGCCCAGGAGACCGCCCAGGTGTCCGCCGCCCGGGACCAGGCGGCCCAGGCCCCGGACCCGGCCCGCCTCCTGGGCCTGGAAGGCGCCGGGGCCCGGGCCTATTTTGCCGGCTTTGCCAAAATGTTGCGCCACTCCTTCTCTTTCACCGGCCGCGCCCGCCATCCCGCCCCGGACCCGGTGAACGCCTTGCTCTCCCTGGGCTATACCCTGGTATATAACGAACTCTCCTCCCTCCTGGACGGCATGGGCTTCGATCCCTACCTGGGGTTTTACCATCAACCCCGTTTCGGGCACGCCACGTTGGCCTCGGACCTCCTGGAAGAGTTTCGAGTCCCCCTGGTGGACCGGCTCACTCTCTATCTGGTCAACAACCGCATCGTCCAGGAGCCGGATTTTTACACCCATACCTCCGGCGGCGTCTATCTTCTGGATGATCCCCGCAAGCGCTATTTTCAGGAATACGAGCGCTTTGTCACCCGGTCCCAGGGGGCCGCGGCGGATGACCCGGAAATGGATTTCCGTCGCCTCTTCCGGCGTCAGGCCCAGCGTCTCCGCCAGACCGTGCTCACCGGCGAGCCCTACGCTCCCTTTATTTTTTCCTGGAAATGACTTATGTTGGGAGAGAGGGATTAGAGGTTAGGTGCTGGGGGTTAGAATAAGTTCTATGACGAAGAAAGCGCACTCATATCGGGATTTGGTGGCCTGGAAGAAGGCTGTGGAGTTGGTGACCGAAATATACTATCTGACCAAAAACTTCCCTAAGGAAGAGATGTTCGGCCTGGTGAGCCAAATTCGGCGGGCCGCAGGGTCCATCCCCAGTAATATTGCCGAAGGTCACGCCAGGGCTTCTCGCAAGGAATTTCAGTATTTCTTGAGTAATTCCCGGGGTTCCGTGGCGGAATTGGAAACACATCTCATTATCTCTCATAATCTTGGTTTCATAATCGCCCCTGACTTGAACCGGCTTCTCGTTCAGGTGGCCGAGGTAGGCCGAATCATTAACGGCCTTCTGACGGCCCTTAAAAATAAGGCAGCGGAACCCTAGGGGGGGGGATCATCCTTTTCCTAACCCCTAACCCTAATACTGTTTATTTAATATATTAATAGCCAAATGGAGGTCGAGTTTGGGCATTGGTTTAGAGCCGCGGCGACGCACGGGGAATGTGCTCATCTTGCGCTTGACCCCTCGCGGGTTACGTCGATTACGGC